>CAYLHS010000005.1:0-48325 GCA_964383535.1 uncultured Acidimicrobiia bacterium | reverse complement strand
GTTTGCGGCAGGAGGTTCTATGGCATCGACGACCCCTGGCATGGTGTGCGCACACCACCACCTCTATTCGACGCTTGCTCGGGGCATGCCCGCCCCGCCGGTGACCCCAACCAACTTCCTGGAGATCCTCGAGCAGGTCTGGTGGAGGCTCGACACGGCGCTCGATCTCGAGATGCTCGAATGGTCCGCCAAACTCGGCGCACTCGAAGCACTCGAACAGGGGACCACCGTCATCATCGATCACCACGAGTCGCCGAACGCGATCGAGGGCAGCCTGTCGGTAATCGCGGACGCCTGTGCCGAGGTGGGTGTACGGGTGGTCTGTGCCTACGGGATCACCGACCGGCATGGGCAGGATGGGGCCGAGCGGGGACTCGCAGAGAATGAACGCTTCATCAAGGCCGGTGGCAACGGGCTCGTGGGAATCCACGCTGCGTTCACCTGCACAGATCGGAGCCTCGAAGCTGCCGCAGGGCTCGCCGAGGAGTTGAGGGTCGGTGTTCACATCCATGTCGCGGAAGGCGAGGTGGACAGGGACGCCGCATTCAAGCTGCGAGGATTGGCGACCGACGACTGGCTGCTCGTTCACGCCGTGCATCTGCAGACTGACCACGAGCTCCACGGCACGATCGTGCACAACCCTCGATCCAATCTGAACAACGCCGTCGGATACGCGAACCCGGTGCGATTCGACAATCCCGTCGCGCTCGGCACGGACGGAATCGGTGCAGCGATGGTCGAGTCGTTCCGTCTCGCCTACGTCATGCACCGGTCCGTCGACGTGACCGCGTCGCCCGAGACGGCGTGGAAGTGGCTGGAGGAAGGATGGAACCTCGCGCCTGAGGCACTCGAGGATGAGGTGACATGGTCCTACGAGCCGATGGATCCCTGGCACCTGGCGTTCACCCCCGGCGTCCTCCCCGTGAAGGTCGTGGTGGACGGTGAGGTCGTGTTCGAGAATGGCTGCCCGACGAAGGTCGACGCGAAGGAGATCCGAGCCAAGGCTCGGGAGCAGGCGAAGCGACTTCACGCCCGGCTGTGAGAGGAGTGTGAGCATGTCCGATCGATTCCACCCGATCAGCGCCCGCGAGCTGAGCAGATGGGTCTTCTCCGAACTCGACGCAGAAGACACCATCTTCGGGTTCCCGCGTTCCGCGTTCTTCGTTCCGGATCCGACGAACCGCTACCGGACCAACGTCTACGGCCAGGCGCTCGACACACCATTTGGGGTTGCCGCCGGGCCGCACACCCAGATGGCCCAGAACATCGTCGTCGCGTGGCTCCACGGTGCGCGATTCATCGAGCTGAAGACGGTGCAAACGCTCGATGAGCTCGACGTGCCCAAGCCATGCATCGACTGCCAGGACGAGGGCTACAACGTCGAGTGGTCGCAGGAGCTGAAGGTACACGAGTCGTTCGAGGAGTACCTCAGGGCATGGGTGCTCATCCACGGTCTGCATCGGAGGCTCGGCTTCCCCGGCGATGGTCCCGGCCTGATCTTCAACATGAGCGTCGGGTACGACTACGCCGGTATCCAGCAGCCCAACGTCCAGTGGTACTTCGAGCAGATGAACGACGCCTCTGAACGCCTCAGCGCAATGGTCGACATCGTCGCAGCGGACTACCCGGAGATTCGCACCATCGACATCCCGACACGCCTGTCGGACAGCATCACCCTTTCCACGATGCATGGCTGTCCTCCAGACGAGATCGAGACGATCAGTCGGTACCTCATGAAGCAGCGGCATTTGCATACGAGCGTGAAGCTGAATCCAACGCTGCTGGGTCCGGGGGGTGTGCGATCCATCCTGTTGGATCTGGGCTACCGGGATGTGCCGGTCCCCGACGCCGCGTTCGGCCACGACCTCCAGTACGCGGACGCCGTTCCGATGCTGAGCAGGCTCAAAGCCGTCGGGGAGGCGGAGGATCTCACCTTCGGCGTCAAGCTCACGAACACGCTGGAAGTGGAGAACTTCCGAGACGTGTTCACCGACGAAACGATGTACATGTCAGGCCGTGCACTTCACGCGATCACCACCAATGTCGCGAACAAACTCGATGAAGAGTTCGCAGGCGGCCTGCTGATGTCCTTCGCCGGGGGAGCGGACGCCTTCAACGTACCGGCGCTTCTCGCCTCGGGAATGAGCACCGTCACCGTGTGCAGCGATCTACTCAAGTCCGGTGGGTACATGCGGATGCTGCAGTACTTCGAGACCACAGATGCAGCGCTCGACCTCGCCGAGGCACAGAACCTGGACGAGTTGATCGTCCGCACCGCCCTGGAACGCCCGGGTGAGCTCACAGACATGTTCGCCGCGAGCCTCGGGACCGAACACGCCGCCGAAGAGGTGGCAGGCTTGAGCGAGGGTGGCGTTCTCCCTCGAAACCCCACGACTCGTCGTGCCCTGGTCGCAGCCGCCGCGCGGGTCAACCTGCGTGCCTACTCGGCCGAGACGCGACACGCATGGGATCTCAGAAAGGGCTCGTTCCTCAGGAGCCGCTCCAAGACCGTTCGTCCCCTCGACCTGTTCGACTGCATCGCTGCCCCATGCGAGGACGAATGCCCGGTCAACCAGCGGGTCCCCGAGTACATGCGCGCCGTCCGGGATGGAGATTGGGCGACGGCCGTAGAGGTCACCCGTCAGGACAACCCGATTCCGACGATCCTCGGTCAGGTCTGCGACCACTTGTGCGAGCAGACGTGCATCAGGACCCACTATGACGAGCCGCTGGCGATCAGGGACATGAAGCGGTTCGTGATGACGCTCGAGACCGAACCCCCGGCAACGGTCCCGAATCCCTCGACTGGGGCCAAGGTAGCGATCATCGGAGCAGGCCCGGCAGGTCTGTCGGCCGCCGAGCTGCTCGCCGCAGAGGGATTCGACGTCACGATGTTCGAACAACACCCCTACCCGGGCGGTATGGTGTCCGGCGCGATTCCCGAGTACCGGCTTCCCCAGCTCGAGATCGACAAGGATGTGAAGGTCGTCGATGACCTTGGCGTTGAGACCAGATTCGGTCAGACCGCGGGGCGAGACTTCACCATTTCGGACCTACGGAAGCAGGGCTACCGCTACGTCCTGGTCGCTGCCGGCGCCCAGATCGGCAAGCGTCTCGGTCTCGAGGGTGAGGATGCCGACGGGGTCATGGATGCGCTCCACTTCCTCAGAGCGGCACGAGAGGGCCACCCGGCGCCGATCGGAGACAGGGTGGCCGTCATCGGAGCCGGAGACACTGCAATGGACTGCGCGCGAACTTCCTGGCGACTCGGAGCGGATCACGTGGCAGTGGTGTATCGACGCACGATCGATCAGATGCCCGCAGACAGAGAAGAGGTTCATCTGCTGCTCGAGGAAGGCATCCGTGTGGAGGAGCTGACCAGTCCCGTTGGGCTCCTAGTCGAAGACGGAGCCCTCGCCGGAATGATGTGCGTACACAACGAGTATCGGGGCGACAGGGACGCGTCCGGTCGGAAGGTGCCGCACACGGTCGAAGGATCCGAGTTCGAGCTTCCGTTCGACACGATGATCCTTGCGATCAGCCAGCATGCGCTGATCGACTTCTTCGATGAGGAGGTGCCGGCGTTGACTCGCGGTGGATACCTCGATGTCGATCCGGCAACGATGGAGACGTCGATCCCGGGGGTCTTCGCTGCGGGTGACGTCGCCGCACCCGGGCCGGCATCGATCGTGAAGGCGGCAGGTGACGCCAAGGTGGCCGTTGCGACGATCATCGGGCGGGAAGGCGGCCGCGTGGTGCCGGTACCGAGGAACCAGCCGATGTTCTCGGTTGCGGACATCCAGGTGCGGAAGGCCCGCCGAGCGTATCGAGTGCCCATCACCCACGTACCGGTCGACGAGCGCAAGAACTTCCAGATGGGGACGTTCCCGTACACCGTGGAAGAGGCACAGGAAGAGGCGTCTCGCTGTCTCGATTGCGACCTCTACTGCAGCATCTGCGTCGGTGTCTGTCCCAACATGGCGCTGGTGACCTACCAGATGGAGCCCTTGTCGTTCGATCTGCCCGTTGTCACGATCGGGGACGGAAAGGCGAGGGTCGCACCGGGCGGGCCGTTCTCGGTCGAACAGGGATACCAGATCGCGGTGCTCACCGACTTCTGCAACGAGTGCGGGAACTGTGTGACATTCTGCCCAACTGCAGGCGAACCCTATCGCGACAAGCCACGTCTCTACCTCGACAGAGACGACTTCCTGGCCGAGACGGACAATGCCTTCATGCTCTTCGACACGGCTGTAGAAGGGCGATTCGCGGGGGAGACGCACCGCGTCGAGATGAACGGCTCGCTCACCTACGAGAGTCCGCAGGGCACCGTGCACGTCGACCCCGACGCGTTCACAGTCATCGATGCCTCAGGGGAGGAGGGAGCGGTCCTGCGGCTCGAGGCGGCGGCGACCATGTATGCCGTCATGCAGGGCGTGCGAGGGTCGATGCCCTACTTGCCCGTCGCAGGCGGCTAGTTCGATCGACAAACGACCCGAGTGCCTTCGTGTCTTGTGCCTGGTACGCGACCTGGCGCGTTCCGCGACCACGGGGCGGGCCGCGCCGGTACGAGGCACGAGGTACGGAGTGAGCAGCCGACGGCCGCTCACTCCTCGGTCACGCCCGCCATCATCAGGCCGAGTTGTTCGACTGTCGCGTCGGCCCGGTCGACGATGCCCATGATTCGGCCCTCATAGATGACGGCGATGCGATCTGCGAGCGCCAGGATTTCGTCGAGATCCTCTGAAATGAGCAGGGTTGCAGTCCCGGCCTTGCGCTGATCGAGGAGCTTCTCGTGGATGAACCGCTGGTCGAGAAGCCGCTGGTGGATGTACTCGGTTGCCCCGATGTCGACGCCGCGTGTCGGTTGTGCCGCGATGAGGACTTTCGGGTTGCCCGACAACTCGCGGGCGAGGATCGCCTTCTGGATGTTGCCGCCCGACAAAGCGCTCAGCATTGTCTTCTGAGACGGCGTTTTGACGTTGAAGTTGCCGATCAACTCGTCACAGTGCTCCTCGATCGCCCCGAAGTCGAGGAATCCGTGTTTCGCGAAGGGTGGCTTGTCATAGTCGTGCAGTATGAGATTCTCGGCGACGGTGAACTGCTGCACGGCACCGTCGCGCATGCGTTTCTCGGGGATGTAGGCGAGGCCGACTTTCCGGCGTTCCCCGACCTTCCAGTCGGTGACATCGACGCCGTCGAGGAGGACCTCTCCTTCCGTTGCGGGGCGAAGACCCGCGACCACCTGGGCCAGTTCCTGCTGGCCGTTTCCTGACACGCCCGCGATCGCGAGGATCTCACCCGATCTCACGTCGAGGTTGATACCGTCGAGTGCGTCGAGGCCGCGATCGTTCTTGGTTCTCAAGCCCCGCACTTCGAGTCGTGGTGCGCCGATGTCTGCCGGGGTGTGCTCCCGTTCCAGCATGACTTCGCGACCAACCATCATCGATGCGAGGCTTGCTTTGGTGGCGCCCTCCTTGGGGACCGTTCCGATCTTGCGGCCGTTGCGCAAGACGGTGACCCGATCGCTGATGTCGAGCACCTCGTGCAATTTGTGCGAGATGAAGATGAGTGGATGCCCCTCTGCGGCCATGTGCCTGAGCGTCACGAACAGGTCATCGACTTCCTGTGGTGTGAGGACGGCGGTTGGCTCGTCGAGTGCCAGAAGTGACACATTGCGGTAGAGCGCCTTGATGATCTCCACCCGTTGCTGCTCTCCGACGGAGAGCTGCCAGACGTACGCTCCGGGGTCGACCTTGATGCCGTACGCTTTGGACAGTTTCTCGATCCGCTTGGAAACGATGTCGAGATCGAGGAGGAGACCCCGGGTCGACTTGAGTCCGAGGGCGACATTCTCGGCAACGGTGATGGTCTCTACGAGCATGAAATGCTGGTGGATCATGCCGATCCCGTGACCGATTGCGTCGCTGGGGGAGGAGATCGTGACGGGTTTCCCGTCGATGAGGATCTGGCCCTCGTCGGGCTGCTGAAGCCCGTACAAGATCTTCATCAATGTCGACTTGCCTGCACCGTTCTCACCGAGGAGCGTGTGGACCTCGCCACGGTGGACGTCGAAGTCGACGTGGTCGTTGGCGAGCACCCCAGGGAACCGCTTCACGATGCCGCGCATCTCGAGGTCGATGCCGCTGGACGTCGAATCGGTTCCCTGTGGGTGCATTGTGTGGCTCCTACGACCCTGCGGCCGGCCGCGGCGGGTTGATCGATCCGTCCGAGATGCCTGCGATGGTGTCCTCGGCGAGCTGCTTCACGTCGCTCGACAGCGTGTAGTCCGGGTTGTAGGCGATCGCCTCACCACCGTTGGAGAGGTTGATCACGAACGACTCGCCACCCATCGTGCCCTGCTGAATGAGGTCGATGATCTGCGAGATCACCACCTCCCAGTGGTACACCTGCGACGCGACGACGATGGACGGGGCGAGCGCTGTCTGATCGGCCTGCGTGCCGAACCATGGGATGCTGTCTTCCTTGGCTACACCAACCGCCCCCGTGACCATCTGGGCGGTCCCGGTGAGCACATCGGCTCCGGCAGCGATCTCCGTGTTGGCGGCGGTTGCGGCGAGGGCAACGTCACTGAACGAGCCCGTGTAGTTGACCTTGACATCGATCGCTGAATTCTGCGCTTCCGCACCTGCCTTGAAGCCGTCGACATATCGTTTCGCGTCTCCAACCTCGACGGGTCCGATAACACCTAGCACGCCTGACGTGGACAGTGCCGCAGCCATCACCCCTTCGACATAACCGCCCTCCTCGGACGCAGCCTCGTAGGCGAACACGTTCGGCAGTCCGAACGTGTCACCTGCGGTTCCCCATGCGAAGGCGGTATCCGGATAGTCGGGAGCTATCTCCTGGAGTGAGGAGCCGAACTGTGACCCGTGTGCGATCACCAGGTCATACCCCTCGTTGGCATAGTCGCGGATGGCGGCCGCTGCGTCATCGACCACGAACAGATTGTCCGAGTAGGCGATCTGCATCGCCGACTCGCCACCCATCTGCTGCTGCACAGCGAGCAGAGCGTCGTACATGCTCTGGCTGAATGCGAGGTCGTTGACGGCGCTCGGTGCGACCATGGCGACCTTGAAAGGCTCGGCCGATGGTGTGGTCGTTCCCGGTGCGGTGGTGGTGGTCGTTCCTCCACCGCACGCGGTGGCGACCAGTGCGAACACCAGCACCACGATGCCGATAGTGGACAGTCGTCTCATGTTGCTTCCTTCCCGGGGGCTAGCCCCCTCGTTCGTACGGTTTCGTGAGCGCCGCCGGCTGCCGTTCTCGTTGAACGGCGATGACGAGCGCGAGGATGGTGATGAGTGCCGGCAACATCGAAGCGAGATCGGATACGGATCGCGGAATGATCTCGAGCGTCTTGAGTTGAGAGACGATCGACGTGACGAGACCGTACAGGAGCGCCCCGTACATCACTCCAACGGGTCTCCAAGCTCCGAAATACACGAGCGCCACGGCAATGAACCCTTGACCGGCGGTGAGGTTCTGCTGGAAGATCCCGAGTTCTGTCGTGAGAGCTGCACCGCCGATGCCGGCCAGCATGCTGCCGAACATCACGGTGCCGTAGCGGACCCTCGCGACGGACACTCCCAGCGTGTCGACGGCTGCCGGGTTCTCTCCGGCCGAGCGGATCTTCAGGCCGATGGTTGTGTGGTTGAGGACATACGTTCCGATCGGCACCAGCAGAAACGCGCCGTACACGAGAAGGCTGTGGGAGAAGAGCAGCTCACCGACGACGGGGAGATCGCTCAACCAGGGGATGTGGACTTCCGGGAAGCCGGAGATCGGCAACGGTGTGCCGACCAGCTTCTGAAACAGCAGATCGCTCATCCCGAGTCCGAACAGGTAGAAGCCGATGCCGCTGATGCCTTGCTCGGCCTGCAACGTGACACTGGCGAACGCCATCGCCAGCCCCATGAAGAGTCCAACGACGGCGGCCATGAGCAGCGCGAGCCAGAGGTCGCCTGTTTTGAGCGCCACGTAGTAGGCGCTGAAGGCGCCCAAGAGCATGATCCCGTCGACGCCGAGATTGAGGACGCCGCTGCGCTGACCGAACGTTTCGCCGATGGCGGCGTACAGGTACGAGGTCGCGTACCGAATGCCCGCTCCAATCGTGGTGACGAGTGCCGCGGCCGTGAAGAACTCACTCATGGGCCATTCCTCGGTTCGTCCGCCCGAGAGGCGAGCAACTGGATGCGTTGCGAGAGGCGACGCTTCCAGATGGCCGAACTGACGACGAATACGACGATCAGGCCGTTCAGTGCGACGATGAGCGCCCCTGGCACCTGCACGGTTCGTTGGAGCTTGTTCGCGCCGACGAGGAGCGCACCAAAGAGAAACGAAGCCGGGATCGTTCCCAACGGGTGCAGTCCTCCGAACAGTGCAGCGACGATGCCATTGAACCCCGCGCTGCCGGTGAACCCTGTAGCCGAACCGTCGGTCACGAAGCGGTGCGCCTCGCTGCCGAACACCAGAATCGCTCCCGCGAGACCGCACAACGCTCCCGACAGCGTGAGGGCGAGAACCACTCGGTTTTGAACGTGCATGCCCGCATAGCGTGAAGCGTGCGGATTGAACCCGACGGCACGAATCCGGAATCCTTCAGTCATTCGCCAGAGGAAGATGTAGACGAGGACGGCGGCGACGACCGCAATGAGCAACCCGATGTTCAGCCGTGAGTTCTTGATCAGAAGGGGAAGATCGGCCTGCTGGGCGAGTCGGGTGGTCTGTGGGATACGGCTGCCGCGTTCGATCTCGCCCGGATCCATCCACGGTCCCTGAAGGAGGAAGTTCATGACCTGGACTGCAACGATGTTCAGCATGATCGTGCTGAGGATCTCGTTGACGTTGAAGTAGGCCTTCAGCGCTCCAGGAATGGCACCCCAGAAGGCGCCTCCCACGAACCCTGCGATCAGCACACCCGGGAGCAGGAGCCAGCCCGGGAGGCTCGGAAACAGAAGGGCGAATCCCGTGGCGAACAAAGCCCCGAAGATGATCTGCCCCTCACCGCCGATATTGATCACGTTGGCTCGGAAGGCGATTGTGATGCCGACGCCGACGAGGAGCAACGGAACCGACTTCGCTGCGGTGTCCGAGAGCTGGCGCACTCCACCGAACGCACCCTGGATCATCGCGCCGAATCCTTCGATCGGGTCGGCCCCAAGGATGAGGAGCATGATGGCCCCGACCAGAAGGGCGGCGACAACCGCTACGACAGGGAAAAGGCCTCCGGCGAGCGACAGAAGCCTCAGGTTCGACCGCTTCCTACCCTCCACGTTCGGGCAAGCCTACCGGGTTGGGACGAGTCCCGGTGCATCGTCCTCCGGAACGGATATGAGGGTTTCAGGAAGCGATAGGCTTGGGCCGTCCCTCGAAAGGAGATTGTCAATGAGGAGCTTCGCCGGCCGGGACATCCTGTCGTTGAAGGGCTTCGAACGAGCAGAGTTCGAGCATGTATTCGAGACCGCGTCCGAGCTGGAGCCGATCGCTCGTGAACGTCGCAACACCGACCTACTGTCGGACAAGACTCTGCTGACAGCCTTCTACCAGCCGTCGACGCGAACACGCATGGCCCATGAGGCCGCGATGCACCGGCTGGGTGGCCATGTGATGGGGTTCTCCGACGCCAAGATGACGCGTGCAGGGGACTTCTACCAGGAGTCGATCAAGGACACCGTGCACATGCTGGAGTACTACGGGGACGCCATCGTCATGCGGCACTTCCAGCAGGGCGCGCCTCGAGAGGCGGCCAAGTGGGCGAGCGTTCCGGTCATCAACGCCGGCGACGGATGGGGAGAGCATCCGACACAGGTCCTCACGGATCTATACACGACCCTCGTCGAGAAGGGAACGATCGACGGGCTCACGTTCGTGGCGATCGGCGACATGCGGATGCGGACCATGCACTCGCTTGGCTACGCGCTCACGCAGTTCGACGCCCAGATGATCTCGGTCGCACCACCTGAGATGTCATTGACCGATGAGTTCAAGGCCGAACTCGCCGAGCAGAACCTGTTCGTTCGGACGGCCGACCACGTCGCGGATGTGATTGGCGAAGCGGACGTCATCTACATGGAGCCCGTGGTTCAGGCCGACTACACGAAGGGCCGCGACGAACGCAAGGCCGAAACGGATCTCACTCCGGACAACTACAAGGTGACTCGGAAGCTCCTGGCGGACAAGGCGAAGTCGGACGCCATCATTCTGCACTCGCTGCCGCGCATGGACGAGCTGCCACCTGACGTAGACGCCACCAAGCACGCCCGCTACTGGCAAGAGGCGTACAACGGTGTCGTGATGCGCATGGCCCTCCTCGCCCTCGTGCTGGGAGCGATGGAGTAGGACAAAGAAACACCTCGTACTTGGGAGCTGGTACCGCGGTACGGCTCGCCCCGCGGTGGGAGGCAAGGGTGATCGTGTACGGGTACCAGGTACGAAGATCATCAGAGTGACTCAGCTGGACGAGACTGGAGCCCAAGGATGCAAACAGGATTGAAGGGTCGGGACATGATCACGACCCAGGAGTGGACCAAGGACGAGATCGACACGGTGCTGGATGTCGCGTTCGATCTGAAACGCAAGCAGGCGCTCGGCGAGCCGCACGCGTATCTGCGTGACAAGGTGCTCGCGATGCTGTTCTTCTTCTCGAGCACGCGAACGAGAGCGAGTTTCGAGGCCGGGATGGCCCAGCTCGGTGGACACGCCATGTTCATGGAGTCCCGAACGACCCAGATCAGTCACGGCGACACCGCGACGGAGATCGGCGAGATCCTGGGGCGGTACAGCGCCGGCATCGCCATCAGACAAGTCGATTGGGGAGTCGGCAACGCCTACCAGCGTGCAGTCGCCGAAGCGAGCCGGGTGCCCGTCCTCAACATGCAGTGCGAGATCTACCATCCGCACCAGATCCTCGCGGACCTGATGACGATCATCGAGAAGAAGGGCGACCCTCGCGGCAAGACCATCAATGTCAGCTACGCCTACGCATCCAGCTATCAGAAGCCGCTGAGCGCACCGCAGAGTCTGATCCTGCTGGCCACTCGATTTGGCATGAACGTCCGATTGACCCGTCCGCCTGAGTTCAAGCTGATGCCTGAGATCGTTGCCCAGGCCGAGGACAATGCCCGCCGTTCGCACGGGTCGTTCGAGATCGTCGAGGACTTCGATGACGGGTTCCGTGGCGCCGACGTCGTGTACGCCAAGAGCTGGGGAGCGATGCTGACCACTACCGACGAGACTGCGTCGAAAGCCCTCGGCGATACGTACACGGAGTGGATCACCGATGAGCGAAGGATGGCCCTCGCAAACGAAGACGTGATCTACATGCATCCACTTCCGGCTGATCGCAACATCGAGGTGACGGACGGTGTGATCGATGGTCCGCACAGCGTCGTCTTCGACCAGGCGGAGAACCGGCTGCACGCACAAAAAGCGGTGATGGCGCTGACCATGTAGGCAGGGTCGTCCTCCAGAAGGAGACAGTGTTGAGCAACACGAAACTGGCAGTAGTGGCAATCGGTGGCAACTCGCTGATCAGAGACAGCGCGCACTCGACGGTCGAAGACCAGTACGCCGCCGCTGGAGAGACGGACCACCACATCGCGGAACTCATTCGGGAAGGGTGGAACGTCGCAATCACCCATGGGAACGGACCACAGGTCGGGTTCATCCTCCGCCGGTCCGAGCTCGCCAGGACGGAGCTCCACGAGGTTCCGCTCGATGTCTGCGGGGCCGACACACAGGGAGCGATCGGCTACGCCCTGCAACAGAACCTGTACAACGACTTCCTCGCCCTCGGTATCGACAAGACGGTCACAACCGTCGTCACGCAGGTGGAGGTCGACGCGGCCGATCCGGCATTCGAGTATCCGTCCAAACCCATCGGATCGTTCATGGACGCGCAGACCGCTGAACAGCGGCGCTCGTCCGACGGGTGGGAGGTCGTGGAGGACGCGGGGAGAGGCTGGCGCAGGGTCGTCGCGTCACCGCAGCCGAAGCGAATCGTCGAGATCGACGCCATTCGTGACCTCCTCGACGTGGGCATGGCCGTCATCTGTGTCGGGGGCGGTGGGATCCCGGTCGTCGCCGAATCGGGCGGTTGGCTCAAAGGCGTACCCGCAGTGATCGACAAAGACAGGGCGTCCGCGCTCCTCGCGAGTGAACTCGGCGCCGACCTGCTGTTGATCTCAACCGCCGTCGAGAAGGTCGCGCTCGGATGGGGCACTCCTGACCGGCAATGGGTGGATTCCATGACCCTCGAGGAGGCGAAGCAGTACCTGGCCGAGGGCGTCCACTTCGCCAAGGGCAGCATGGCACCCAAGATCGAGGCGGCGATCATGTACCTCGAGTCGGGTGGATCGGAAGTGCTGATCACGAACCCCGAGAACATCGAACGTGCCGTCCGAGGCGAGACCGGGACTCGGATCACGAGATGATCGTCGGTCTGCGCTGCGTGATCTGCGGGACGGTGTATGGGCCGGACCAGGTCGAGTACGTGTGTCCCGACCACGGGAACGAGGGCATCCTCGACGTGATCTACGACTACGAGTCCCTGCGCACAACCGTCGATCGGGACGACCTCGGATCCGACTGGTCGATGTGGCGGTACCGCCCGCTGCTTCCGATCCATGCCGACGCCGAAGTTCCGCCTCTCACCATCGGCTGGACACCGATATACCCGGTGGGGACGAGGACATGGGTCAAAGATGACGGACGTGAGCCGACGGCATCGTTCAAGGATCGCGCCAGCGCAATCGCCGTTGTGAAAGCCCGCGAACAGGGAGCGGAGGTCGTGACGACGGCGTCGACCGGCAACGCCGCCGCGGCGCTCTCCGGCATCTCGGCATCGGTTGGGCAACGCAACGTCATCTTCGTGCCTGCGACTGCCCCGCAGGCGAAGATCGCGCAACTTCTCGTGTTCGGGTCCACCGTGTTCACGGTTCGAGGCACCTACGACGACGCATTCGAGCTGTGCCTGGACGTCGCGGGAGAATACGGCTGGTACAACCGCAACACCGCCTACAACCCGTACATGACCGAAGGCAAGAAGACGGCGGCCTATGAGATCGCCGAGCAGCTCGGCTGGCAGGTGCCCGATGCGGTTGTCGTGAGCGTCGGCGACGGGTGCATCATCGGCGGCCTCCACAAGGGCTTCAAGGACATGCTCGCGCTCGGATGGATCGACAGGCTTCCGAGGCTGATAGGCGCTCAAGCGGCAGGGAGCAACTACCTCGCCGAAGCATGGGCCGACGGCGAGGACGTCCTGACGAAACCGGCAATCGATGCGACCACCGTGGCCGACTCTATCTCGGCGGGACTCCCGCGTGACCGCATCAAGGCGATGGCGGCGGTCGTCGAGACCGATGGAGCGTATGTGACGGTCACCGACGAGGAGATCCTCGATGCGATACCGGCGATGGCCCGAGCGAGTGGCGTGTTCGGCGAACCGGCCGGGGCTGCTGCCTATGCGGGATACCTCAGGGCGAAAGAGCTGGGGATACTCGGATCGTCCGATCGTGTCGTCATTCTCAACACCGGCAGCGGCCTGAAGGACATTGCTTCTGCAGTTCGCGCCGCCGGTATGGCCGGCGCACAGCCGTACACGATCGAACCCACATTGGATGCCGCCAAGGCAATCATCGACAGACTGGAGATTCCGTGATCGACCTCACCATTCACGAAGGGCCGCTCGAACGGACGGTACAAAGAGCCCGGGAGCGCAACATCATCATCCCGACATTCGCCCAGCAGCGCGATCCGAAACGGGTGCCCGACGCGATCAAGACAAAGCTCCATGACGTGGGTCTGTGGGATCTCGACCCGATCAACCTGTTCAGAATCACGTGGAAGAACGAAGCCGTGCCGAGCGGGGGAGGGTATGGGGACGTGAACTTCCTCGAGTACCCATCGGCGCTGACCGGAGTACCGGCACGTGTCGTGACCTTGGTGGGGAAGTGGTTCCCTACCGGCGCTCACAAGGTCGGCGCCGCATTCGGATGTCTCGTGCCGAGACTGGTGACCGGTCAGTTCGATCCAACCACCCAGAAGGCCGTGTGGCCATCTACGGGCAACTACTGCCGTGGCGGTGCCTACGACTCGAACCTGCTCGCGTGCGACTCGGTCGCCATTCTCCCGGAGGGCATGAGCAAGGAGCGGTTCGAGTGGCTCTCGAAGGTTGCAGGTGAGGTCATCGCAACCCCGGGTTCAGAGAGCAATGTCAAGGAGATTTTCGACAAGACGTGGGAGCTTCGTCGATCCGGTGAGGACGTCGTGATCTTCAACCAGTTCGACGAGTTCGGCAACTACCTCTGGCACTACACGATCACCGGTCCCGCCATGGTCGAGGTGCTCGAAGCAGTCATGGGACCGAAGGACCGGTACCGCGGTGTCGCGCTGACCACAGGATCGGCGGGCACCATCGGATCCGGCGACTACATGAAACAGCAGTACCCGACGTCCAAAGTCGTGGCAAGTGAGGCGTTGCAGTGTCCGACATTGCTCGAGAACGGATTCGGTGCGCACCGCATCGAAGGGATCGGCGACAAGCACGTTCCATGGATTCACAATGTCAAGAACACCGACTTCGTGACGGCCATCGATGATGAGGCGACGATGCAGATCCTGCGCCTCTTCAACGAACCACTGGGTCAGGCATACTTGGTGGAGAAGGGGGTGGACGCGTCGTTCGTCGAGCAGCTCCCACTGCTCGGGATCTCGAGCATCGCCAACCTGCTGTCGTCGATCAAGTTCGCCAGATGGAATGAGATGACCGGCGCCGATGTGGTGATGACCGTTGCCACGGACTCCGTCGAAATGTACGAGTCACGCCTCAGAGAGCTGACCGAGGAACGAGGTGCGTTCACCCGCGACGACGCGGTCGTCGCGTTCGAGCGCTACGTGCGAGGGGTCGGAACCGACTCGATGGTCGAACTCGACTACCAAGGCCGCAAACGCATCCACAACCTCAAGTACTACACATGGGTCGAGCAACAAGGGAAGTCCTTCGAGGAGATCCAGGCCCAGTGGTACGACGATGACTACTGGACATCCATCCAGTCCGAAGTCGACACGATGGATCGCCACATCGAAGCGTTCAACGACAGAACCGGGTTGCTGGCGGAGCTCTGACATGCTCGCTCAGGTGCTGCACGAGCCGGGACCGGTCGACCGGCTGCCGCTGCGTCTCGAGCACGCAGACGCCCCCGTTCCGCTGGTCGGGGAGCTGCTGCTCGAGGTCAAAGCGTGTGGCGTGTGTCGCACCGACCTTCAAGAGGTCGAGGGCGACATCGAGCCGCACAAGACTCCGGTGATCCCGGGACACCAGGTCGTCGGCACGGTCGCCGCCATCGGTGGCGGTGTGGAAGGGTGGCGCGTGGGAGACCGGGCCGGTGTCGGGTGGATCGGCGGGAGTTGCGGCACATGTGCCTTCTGCAGGTCGGGTCGCGAGAACCTGTGCCGCTCGGCGGTGTTCACCGGATGGGACCGGCACGGCGGATACGCGCAGAATGTGACGGTCGACTCGGGGTTCGCGTTCAGACTCCCAGAAGGTGTGGCCGACGTCGATGTGGCGCCGCTGCTGTGCGGCGGAGTCATTGGCTTCCGGGCGCTGAAGGTATCGGGCATACGACCGGGTGGCAGGCTTGGACTGTACGGATTCGGAGCGTCGGCGTTGCTCTCTCTCCAGGTCGCCCGCTACTGGGGGTGCAGCGTATACGTCGCAACCAGGTCCGAGGGCGAGCGGGTGAGGGCAATCGAGATGGGAGCCGTGTGGGCCGGCGCGTACGACGAAGTGCCACCGGTGCCTCTGGACGCCGCGGTGACATTCGCACCGGTGGGATCCGTGGTCGTCCAGGCGCTGAAAGCGGTCGACAGAGGGGGAGTGGTCGCGATCAACGCGATCCATCTCGACGAAATGCCCGCATTCGACTACCGGCACCTGTGGCTGGAACGCCAGATACGCAGCGTGGCGAACTTCACGAAGGAGGATGCTCGCGAGTTCCTTCAGCTCGCAGCAGAGATCCCCATCAGAACGGTCATCCAGCAATACGGTCTGGATGAGGCGAACCAGGCGCTCCTCGATCTTCGAGAGGGCCACGTTGCCGGTGCTGCGGTACTCGTGGTGTAGGGGAGCCAGGCTCGACGGCTTGGCGAGGTGAACAGAGACGGGCGGGGCCCGCCTAACCGGCGTAGCGCATCTCGCGCTTGAATTTCTTCCAGTCGGAGTGCTTCGTCGACAGGAAGACATCGGTCGCGACCATCACCATGCCGAGAAGGAGAAGCAGCCACATCGTCCACGCTGGAGAGTGAGAACCCCACGCGGCTCCGATATTGAGAAACGGGACCAGCTTCGTGACCAGCGCCCCCGAGGCATGCATCCACGCACGTGCGCGCGGTGGTGTGGCGAGGTAGCTCGCGTAGTCGATCTTGACGCCTGGTTGCGGGGTGTTCCCGATGAACCAGTGGGTGAAACGGATTCCGACGATCCGGCCCACGACGTAGTGGGCGAGGGTGTGGGTCGAGGCCAGAAGCATGCCCGTGCCGACCAGCACCCAGATGCCGTTCCAAGGATCATCGACGTAGTAGGCGATCGAGACGGCAACGAGCCCGCCGACCGTCACAAGCAGCATTGCACCGATGCCGATGCCGATCGGGAGCCGAACACGGACCCAGCGGGAAAACGCACGCTCATCGATCGCAGCGACGCGACTGCCATAGCGGGCTACCAGGTGGTGATCTCGTTTCAGTGCGGCGACGGCCTTCCAGAAGCCCAACGCTCCAAGGTCGACGGGGCCTTCTTCTTCCAGAGCAGATTCGCAGCGTCCGAGGATCGCGTCGACGTCCATGGTGCGGACCCTACCTGGAAGCCGGCCGACAGGGACCGGGAGTCGCTAGATTTGGCCTCGACGTGCATATCGAGTTCCCGACAACGATCGACGAAGCGGTGCAGGCGCTCGATAGCGACGCAACGTGCCTCGCGGGTGGAACAGACCTCATGGTCGAGGTCAACTTTGGGCACCGGCACCCGTCCGCGATCGTGGCACTGCGCCGGATCGACGAACTGGCCGACATGCGCGAGGAGTGGATCGGTGCCGGTGTCACCCACGCTCGACTCGAACGCTCGCCGTGGCCCGGTTTGGCCGAAGCGGCCCGCACCGTCGGTTCACCGCAGATACGAAACGCGGGAACGATAGGAGGGAACATTGGCACGGCAAGTCCCGCCGGTGACGCGCTCCCGTTTCTTGCTGCGGTCGACGCAGTCATCGTGACCAGGTCGGTGCGCGGGTCGAGGGAGCTGCGCTGGAACGAGTTCTTCACTGGTGTCAAGCGCACGGCTCTGGCCACCGACGAGCTCGTTGTGGGGGTCAAGCTTCCTCACTACATGCCGGAGCGGCAAGGATTCTCGAAGATAGGGACCCGTTCTGCGATGGTGATCGCGATCGCGTCGGTATGCGTCGCTCGGTTCTCGGATGGTCGAACCAGGGTCGCGCTCGGTTCGGTTGCTCCGACGGTCATCAGGGCACGCAAGGCCGAGGAGATGATCTCCCTTGAACGGTCACCGAACGAGACCGCACTGGACGAGTTCCAGCGGCTGGTCTCAGAGGAGGCTTCTCCGATCACCGACCACCGCGCGACGGCGCGGTATCGACGGCACGGGGTCGGCGTGATCGCACGGCGCACCCTGGAGCGACTGCTGTGAGATTCCGACTGAACGGCGTGGAGACGCAAGTGGCCGTCGATGGGACGCAGAGTCTTCTGAGAGTCCTGCGCGAGAACCTCGAGCTGACCGGGACCAAGGATGCCTGCGAACAAGGTGAGTGCGGGTCGTGCACCGTTCTGATGGACGGTGAGCCTGTCTGCTCCTGTCTTGTCATGGGTGCCGACGCCGAAGGTGCCGACATCGTCACCGTGGAGGGACTCACTCCGGCAGACGGGCTGTCCCGTGTACAGGAGGCGCTCGTCGCCGAGGGAGGAGTCCAGTGCGGCTACTGCACACCAGGAATCGTCGTCGCGGCGACACACCTTCTCCAGCACAATGCCAGTCCCTCCGAGGCCGAGATCCGTGAGGCCCTCGCCGGCAACATCTGTCGATGCACCGGGTATGGATCCATTCTGAGAGCCATCAGGAGTGTGGAATGACCACACGAGCGCCGAGTCGAGTGCATGGAGGGATCGGCGAATCGATTCGGCGACCGGATGGCGCAGCGAAGACCTCCGGAGAGTTCGCATACGTGGGGGATCTCAACGCGAAAACCATGCTGTGGGGGGCAACCCGCAGGGTGTACACGCCTCACGCCCGGATCGTCTCGATCGACATCACACCTGCTGTCGACATGGACGGCGTCGTTGCCGTGCTCACCCAGGGCGACGTGCCCGGTTTCGGGTACCAGGGGCAAATCGTCCAAGATCAGCCGGTTCTTGCCGAGGACGTGATCCGTTTCTGGGGGGAGGCAGTCGCGCTGGTCGCAGCCGAGACGAGGGATCAGGCCAGAGCGGCAGCCGCGGCGATCGGCGTCGAGCTAGAAGAGCTGACCCCCGCGACAAACCTGGAGGAAGCGCTCGAGGCCGGTGAGGTCTTCAGAGAGCTGACGGTGCGGCGCGGCGACCGCGACGCGCACGGGGCAGTCGTCATCGAGGGGTACTACGAGACCCCGAATATCGACCAAGCACCACTCGGGACCGAAGCGGGGCTGGCCGTTCCCGACGGATCGGGCGGAGTCGACCTCTACCCGCCGTCGCAGTGGATCCACGTCGACCACGAGCAGCTCGTTCGGTGTCTCGGGCTCGAGTCCAACCAGCTCCGGGTCCACCCGACGGGACTCGGTGGTGCGTTCGGATCCAGAGAAGACCTCAGCCTGCACACCCATCTGTGCATGCTCGCCTTGCGAACGGGCAGGCCCGTCAAGATGGTGTACGGGCGGGACGAGAGTTTCGTCGGTCACGTCAAACGGCACAGCGCCCACATGTGGTATCGGCACGAGGCCGAACCCGACGGGACGCTCACCAAGATCGAGGCGAAGCTCGTGCTGGATGGCGGGGCCTATGCGAACACATCGGAAGCCGTCATCGCCAATGCGGTGTACTTCGCCGCCGGACCGTACCGCTGCCCGAATGTGTTCGTGGACGGGTATGCGGTACGCACCAACAACCCGCCGACAGGCGCGATGCGAGGGTTCGGCGCCAACCAGGTGTGTTTTGCGTACGAGGCCCAGATGGACAGGCTGGCCGCCGCCTTGAAGATGGATCCGCTCGATCTGCGCCTGAAAAACGCCATCGGCCCCGGGGATGTGCTCTCGACCACGGGCCAGCGCATCGTCGACCCGCTTCCGACGCGGGAAGTGATCCGATCGGTGATGTCGATTCCGCTTCCAGACGTGACCACCGACCGGCGACCCGGAGGCAGCGGGTTGACGACACCTTCGTCCGCAGTGGTGCGAGGTGTGGGGTACGCGGTGGGAGTGAAGAACTTGGCGTTCTCCGAGGCGTTCGATGACTACGCCGATGCGAGAGTCGAGCTGACTCCCGACGGTGTCCGTGTCCACACCGCTGCGGCTGAAGTCGGGCAGGGGCTGGTCACGATCCTTTGCCAGATCGCAAGAAGCGTGCTGGGTCTGGAACGGGTCGAGATCGTCTGGGACGACACGTCACAGATCGGTTCGGCCGGCTCCTCGTCGGCGTCCAGGCAGACACAGATGGCCGGTGGAGCCGTCGAGCATGCCGCGCGCCGGGCTCGCGCCGCGGCCCTGGAACAGGTCGGAGGCGACGAAATGGACGATGACGGTGTGTGGCGAAATGGCCGTCTCGTGGCGACCTGGCCCGACCTGTGCTCCGAGGGGCCGATCATCGGCGATATCCGTTACCGGCACGCCCCGACGGCTGAACCCGACGAGAACGGACAGGGCGACGTACACGTCGATTTCTGCGTGGCCGCCCACCGAGCGGTGGTCGACGTCGATCCGCTTCTCGGGCTCGTTCGCGTGGTACGAATCGACACGGCGCAGGACGTCGGGAAGGCCCTCAACCCGATGCAGGTGGTAGGACAGATCGAGGGTGGGATCGCGCAAGGATTCGGCATGGCACTCATGGAAGAAGTCGTCCTCGACTGCGGCGTCATCAAGAACCCGACGTTCACCGACTACCTCTTGCCCACAATCGAAGACATGCCTCCCGTGGAGGCGGTTGTCGTGGAACAGCCGAGCTCTTGGGGACCGTTCGGTGCCAAGGGGTTTTCGGAACTGCCGTCGATCTCTTCGGCGGCCGCGGTGGCAGCCGCGGTTCGCGCCGCCACCGGCAAGCCGGTGACGCGACTGCCGATCCATCCTGAAGACATAGCGGAGTTCGAATAGCCGGCTCCGGTCGCTCAGCGCTCAGGCTCGGGCGAGCCTGAACGCTGCTCGGTTGTGTTCCTCGACCAGCGTTTCGAGTTCCACGTTGACAGGCCGGCCTTCGCTCACGACGGGCCTGCCATGCACGTACGTGTGCGCGGCGCGGGTCGAGGCACAGAGAAGGAGCGCGGCTACCGGGTCGTGCTGCGCGCCCGCGTACTCGATGCGATTCAGATCGAAGGCCGCGAAGTCTGCAGCCTTGCCCGGCACCAATGCGCCAATGTCTTCACGTCCGAGAACTCGTGCGCCACCGAGCGTCGCAACCTCGAGCGCAACTCTCACCGGCATCATGCCCAGCCTTCGAACGCGTGCGAGGAGCACGGCGAGTCGCGCCTCTCCGAGAAGGTCGTTTCCGTCGTTGGATGCGGAGCCATCGACCCCGAACGCGATGCGGACGCCGGCATCCAGGTACTCGGCGACGGGGGCGATTCCGGACCCCAGGCGCATGTTCGACGCCGGGCAGTGTGCAACTCCCGTGCCGGTTTCCGCCATTCTGTCGATCTGCGACTCGGACATGTGCACCGCGTGGGCGAACCAGACGTCGGGTCCCACCCAGCCAACGCTCTCCGCATAGGCCAGTGGAGGCATGCCGAATCGATCCACGCAGAACGCCTCTTCATCGATCGTCTCCGCGAGGTGTGTGTGGAGGCCCACACCGTAGTGGCGGGCGAGAACCGCGGACTCGCGCATCAGATCCGGTGTTACCGAGAACGGCGAGCACGGGGCAACGACCACCCGGATCATCGAACCCGGCGTGGAATCGTGGAAGGACTCGATGACTCTCCGGGTGTCGTCCAGGATCGCTTGCTCGTCCTCGACCACGGAATCCGGAGGGAGACCACCATCGCTCTGGCCGAGACTCATCGACCCTCGTGCCGCGTGGAACCTGAGACCAACGTCCCGGGCCGCACCGATCTCGTCGTCGAGACGTGTGCCATTTGGGAAGAGGTACAGGTGATCCGAGGAAGTGGTGCATCCACTCAGAGCGAGTTCCGTCAAGCCGAGTCGTGCGGAGACACGGATGTCATGAGGTGTGAGCTTCGCCCACACCGGATACAGCGTCGTGAGCCACTCGAAGAGCTCTGCATCCTGGGCGTACGCTCTCGTCAACGTCTGGTACAGGTGATGGTGTGTGTTGACCAGCCCGGGGACAACGACATGATCGGTCAGGTCGAGGACATGATCGGCAGATGAGGGGAGGTCTTTCGTGGGAGCGACCTGCTCGATCCACCCATCCCTTGCGAAAAAACCGCCGTCGCGAATCTCGGTTCGGTGTTCGTCCATCGTGACGAGGACGGTCGCATGGTTGACGAGCAGTGTGGTCACGTCGGTGACGATGCTAACGACCGGCGGGTAACATTCTGGGTTCATAGCCCGAGAGAGACATCACCAGTGAAGACCTACGTTCGAAGCCTCCCCAAAGCGGAACTCCACATCCACATTGAGGGATCGCTCGAACCGGAACTCATGCTGACACTGGCCAAACGCAACGATGTCGCTCTGCGCTTCAAGACGGTCGAGGAGATCCGGGCCGCGTATGCGTTCACCGACCTCCAGTCGTTCCTCGACATCTACTACGAGGGGGCCGCGGTCCTGCGGACCGAGCGCGACTTCTACGACCTCGCATGGGCGTACTTGAACAGGGCCGCCTCAGACGGTGTCAGAAGAGCGGAGATCTTCTTCGATCCTCAGACACACACCGCCCGGGGTATCTCGTTTGATGCCGTCATTCGAGGCCTGCACAGGGCAGTGGAGGATGCCTCGGATCTCGGCGTGTCGGCGGCTCTCATCCTGTCATTCCTGCGCCACCTCAGTCCGGAAGCCGCGGCGCACACGCTGGAGAATGGCCTACGTCATCGCATGAAGATCATTGGGGTCGGGCTCGACTCGTCGGAGATGGGCCGCCCCCCGTCGCTCTTCGAGGAGGTTTTTCGCCGTGCTCGCGACGAAGGGCTGCATGTCGTCGCGCACGCGGGAGAGGAAGGTCCTCCGGAGTACATCAGCGAAGCACTGGACGTGCTCCACGCGGAGCGGATCGATCACGGCGTGAGGGTGGAGGAGGATCCTCTGCTGGTCAAGCGTGTGGTGAGGGATCGGGTCCCGCTCACGATGTGTCCGCTTTCGAATCTGAAACTCCGAGTGGTCGACGACCTCGCACACCACAACCTGAAGCGGCTCCTCGACGCGGGGGCCGTCGTCACGATCAACTCCGACGATCCCGCCTACTTCGGAGGCTACATCGTGGACAACTACGTGGCGGCGGCGTCGGCACTCAAACTGACGGAGACGGACCTCGCGTCGATTGCGCGGTCGTCGATCGAAGCCTCGTTTGCCACCGGAGAGCAGCGGGCAGGATGGCTCGAGGAGATCCCTCAGGCCACGAGGTAGCGTTCGAGGACCTGCCAGACCTCGCGCCTGGCGAGCCGGGATCGCAGCGATGCGAGTGTGCGGACGAACGTTGGCACCGCCCGCGCAGGATCCATCGGGTTGGGGCGCATTGCGCCGAGCACTGCCGGTGTGGGTCTCAGGACGAGGGTGTCGGTGTCGGGCCATGCCGTCGCCACCGCTTGGAGTTCGTCGTGAAGTGCGGATCGGCCGACCCGGTCGAACAAAGCTTCGTAGAAGAGGGCACCGTTCCTCTGAGCCTCTGCCGCCATGGGCGCGAGGACGAGGAGGAAATCGAGTGGTTCGGGATTCCCGAGAACGAGGTCGGCGTTGGTCCCTGACGTGACACCACCGTCTATGTAGCTCTTCCCTTTGATGACGTGGGGATCGAAGAGCACGGGAACGGCGGATGACGCCGAGACCGCGTCCCGCAAGGTGACGTCGGGAGCACCGGTCGTTCCGAAAGCCATCCGCCTCCGGTCCTCGAGACTGTAGGCAACGACGACCGTCGGTCTCTCGGGCCACGTGTCTGCGATGGAAGGCGCCTGGGCGGCGACCCAGTCTCCGATTCCCGACGGGTCGAACCGACCGGGCGCACCGAACAGAGAGGTGACACCCGGATGCCGCAAGCTCGGGATGAGGCCGCGACGGATCCACCGCCCGACTCCGTTGAGTGGTTTCTTCTTGTAGACCCATGACCGGATCCGCGCTTCAACATCTTCTTGACGTTCGCCCGGACGGACGATGCTGTCGAGCGAGAGGCTGCCCGAACGAACGATCGCGGCAGCGAACGACCCGGCTGACGTCCCGACGATGACATCGGCCGTCGTTGGATCCCATCCAGTCGCCATCTCGAGCGCGAGAAGCGCTGCGAGATGAAACGAGGCGCCGGTAACGCCCCCACCCCCGAGGATGAGACCCACTCTGCTCACGAAAGCAGATTACTCAGACGGTGACTCCGAACGCTCGCCGGCAGTTCGGACATGCAGAATCGGATTCTTCGGTTTCCGCGCCGCACCAGGGGCATGGCAGCTCCGTTGCGACTCGGTATACCTCCGCCCAAGCGTGCACCTCGAGACCCTCGTTGGTGTCTCGAAAACGACTTCCGGCGACCAGAATGAGCACCGTGATGATCGATGCTGCGACGAGCAACTGCGCCAAGGGTCCTCCTCTCGTCGCGAGTGTATGGGCCGCAGTCCCATTAGGGAAGGATTTCGCGATCTAGGCCACCGCGGACCGAGGTCTTCTCCGTCGTTCGACGGGCTTGCCGAACGTCCGCTCGTACCGAACAGGGGAGACGACATCAGGCTCCCACGCGATCCACTTGCCTCGAACCGACCGGAAGAGACGGGCTTTCACGGGAGAATCGTGTCGAGCGAGATCGAGATGAACGGCGCCGCATCGAGTACAGGTGGCCCGTACGATGCCGCCACCGACGGCGATGGACTCACTGAACTGATGCGCTTTGCAGCCCCGGACCACGACGTCTCCATTCGCGCCTACCGTGGTCAAAGTACCACCGCGCGCGGCCGGAATCCGGGACTCCGGCGGGCCAACCGAAGTTTGCGCCGGCCGAGCTAGTCATCTGGAAGATCATGCCATAAGGAGATGGCACGCCGCTCGGAGCAGGATGGGGAGGCGTCAGATCGCCGCGTCGAGTTGATCCACGTACGGGCGGAGATCATCGAGCCTGCCGTCCCTGCTCTCGGCCTCTCGAAGGAGGTGAGCGGTGATGTGGAAGACGATCCACGCCTTGAGGACCTCGGGATCCACCGTTGCGCCGTACCCACTCGCGAACGCGTCGCCTGCACCTTCATGCCTGGATAGCAGCCAGTAGGAGAAGGTGTAGTCCCACTCGGGTGGAGCGAGCGTGGCCCACGTCCAGCCCGTCAACGTGACCGTGCCGGCATCATTGATGACGAACGCCGAAGGAGATGGACGGGTGTGGCACCCTCGCGGTGGACCGGCCTTGGGGAACGAGAGATCGGTAGCTCGGTCGAACACCGCCGAGGGGACGTTGAGCCGGCGTCGGTATCGTTCGAGCCGGGCGAAGTTGCCGCGGAGCGCCGTCTCCATCCAGGTGGACCCGATGCCTTCCTCGAGATTCGAGAGGCGCGAGAAGTCTGCCTCGTGGAGGTGGCGCAGCAGGGCTCCGGCCTTGGAGGCGGCCTTGCTGTCTCCCGGAATCGATGCCAGGTTCCACCGACCGTGGTCTTCGAAACGAACCCAGTCCGCACCTTCGGTGGCACCCCACTCGATGATCGACGGCAGCCCTTCCAGGCCATCGAGCGCCTCGAGCGCCCTTCGCTCGCGTCGTTGGTAGGACGGTGATCCATACACCTTGAGAATGGATGTGCTGCCGCCGGTAGCCGTGAGGCGAAACACGCTGTTGGTGCCCGAGGACAAAGGGTGTATCCCCGCACCATTCGCGAGCAGGGTCGCGATCTGTCGTGCTTGCACCTCAACTCCCTCCAAAGCGATCGGCGATTGGAGCGCCTTCGTTTACGCTACACCAGACAAGAGCAATGAGGTGGGCGTGTCCATCGATATCGAGTTTCCCGACGGCTCCCGAAGGAGCTACCCCCAAGGCGTCAGCGGATTGGAAATCGCCGGCGACATCGGCCCACGACTTGCCGCTGCGGCAGTTGCGATCAAGCTCGACGGCGTCCTCGCCGACTTGTCCCGCCCGCTCGACCACGGTGGGAGGATCGAAATCGTCACCGTTGGGACGGACGAGGGCCGCCACGTGCTTCGGCACTCGGCGGCACACGTCATGGCCCAGGCGGTCCTGTCGATGTTCGAGGGTGCCCGATTCGCGATTGGGCCGGCCATCGAGGACGGCTTCTACTACGACTTCGATATCGGCCGTCCTTTCGCCCCGGAGGATCTCGAGCGGATCGAGGAGCGAATGCGAGAGATCGTTGCCGCCGACCAGCCGTTCGTGAGAGAAGAGGTCTCGGAGTCCGAAGCGCTCGAGATGTTCTCCGACCAGCCGTTCAAGACCGAGATCATCCAGTCGGTCGACGCCTCTGAGATGGGATCGGTCATTTCCGTCTACCGGAACGATGGATTCGTCGATTTGTGCAGAGGACCGCACGTGCCATCGACGGCGAGGGTGAGAGCCTTCAAGCTTCTTCGATCTGCCGGCGCGTACTGGCGCGGAGACGAGCATCGCCCACAGCTCCAGCGGATCTATGGAACTGCGTGGGAAGACCAGAAGGCGCTGGATGCCTATCTGCATCGCCTGGTAGAGGCGGAGCGACGGGATCACCGCAAGCTCGGGACGGAGCTGGACCTGTTCTCGTTTCCACCTGAGCTCGGGTCCGGATTGGCGGTGTGGCATCCCAGGGGCGGCCTGATTCGCAAAGTGATCGAGGACTACAGCCGCGGTGTCCACCTCGCGAACGACTACCAACTCGTCGTCTCCCCTCATGTCGCCAAGGCGCAGCTCTGGGAGACCTCTGGACATCTCGGGTTCTATGCCGACAACATGTACCCGGCTCTGGAGCTCGACCACGGCGACCCGTACATCGTGAAACCGATGAACTGTCCCTTCCACGTACTCATCTACAAGAGCCGGTCGAGGTCGTACCGTGAGCTGCCACTGCGGCTCTTCGAGCTCGGAACCGTGTACCGATACGAACGATCGGGCGTCGTTCACGGCCTGCTGAGGGCGAGGGGCTTCACTCAGGACGACAGCCACATCTTCTGCACCCTCGACCAGATCGGCCCTGAGTTGCAGAACCTCCTCGACTTCGTCCTCATGGTGCTCCGCGATTTCGGCTTCGAGGAATTCGAGGCCGAACTGTCGACGAGACCCGAGAAGTACGTCGGGGAAGTCGAGCTGTGGGAGATCGCGACGGCTGCGCTTGCGAAGTCCCTCGCCACGGCCGAGCTCACACACGACGTCGCCGAGGGCGAAGGTGCCTTCTACGGCCCCAAGATCGATGTGCACATCAAGGATGCAATCGGTCGTAAGTGGCAGCTGTCGACCATCCAGGTGGACTTCTCGACGCCGGAGCGGTTCGGTATCGAGTACACGAGTGCCGAGAACACCCGCGAGCGCCCGGTCATGATCCACCGTGCCCTGTTCGGCTCAGTAGAGCGATTCTTTGGGATCCTCGTGGAGCACTACGCGGGCGCTTTCCCGGCGTGGCTCGCTCCCGTCCAGGCGGCAATCATCCCCGTGGCCGATCGACACCTCGGCTATGCGGGGGAGGTGGCGAACTCGGTGGGCGCCGCCGGGATTCGTGTGGACGTGGACAGCACCTCGGAGACGGTCGGCGAGAAGATCAGGCGAGCGCTGTCGCTGAAGGTGCCCGTCGTCTTGGTCGTGGGTGACAAGGATGTGGCTGCCGGCAGTGTCGGATACCGCCGCTACGACGCCGAACACGAGGACCGCGGGGTACCGTTGGAGGAGGCCATCGCACGGCTCACGGCCGCGGCGCAACCACCCCGCTAGCTGCGATTTCTGCAAACTCCGGCAAGCACATATCCTGACCTCGTTCGGAGGGAGTCTCTGTGAAGCGATTGGTAGCCGCAATCTCCACCGTCGTTCGACGATGGCCGTGGTGGACGCTCGCAGTTGTTGTGTTGATAACAGCGGTGCTGGGGACGTTCGCGTCCCGCTCAGTGGTTGCATCCGGCCAAGAGGGGTTCGCTCCCGACACGCCGGAGATCCAGGCGTCGAGGGAGATCGAGCAGTTGTTCTCCACCGGCGGGAACGAGCAAACGCTCCAGATCATCCTCACCGGTGACAACGTGATCTCGGCCGACGGAGTCGCGACGGTGCAGAAGATCGAGGACGCGATCAGAGCGAGCGACGCCGGTCCCTATATCTCCGACCGAGCCGATCGGGCGGGCATCGTCTCCTACCTGTCAGGAGTAATCCAGGGTGCCACCATGCAGAGCATCCCGTTGGGATCGTTGAGCGACGCACAGGTACAGCAGCTCTACGCGCTCAGCCTGTCGCAGGCTCCCGCCGGCCAGGCCGATTACCTCAAGGCGCTGGTTTCTACCAACACGAACTTCGACGAGACGGTTGCGCCAGCCGGGCTCGTGGTGGTCTTTCTGGATACGTCCGCGATGGAGGGCGGGAATGATCTCGGCGGGATCGTCGACGTCGAGCAGGCCGCAGCGGATGCCGCCGAGCAGTACACGAGTGGCAGTATCCATGTACAGGCCTTCAGCACCCTGTTGCTGTTCGGCAGCGAGTTCGACTTCTCCAAGGAGGTCGGGCGGCTGTTCATCAGTGCGTTTCTGATCATCCTGCTCATTCTCGGGTACGTGTATTGGGTGCGCCCCCGAGGCGGCCGTTCGCGCTGGAGCAGCTTGCGACGCACCGCAGCCGACGTGGCGCTGACGATGCTCGTGATCATGACGGCGATCGTGTGGATGCAGGGACTCGCCGTTCTGCTCGGCCCTGATCATCTCGATGTCGTCGGGAACCTCAACGAGATCACACAGATCATCCCCATCCTGCTCATCGGTCTCGGAGTCGACTACGCGATTCACCTCACCGGGCGTTATCGAGAAGAGATCAGCCAGGGGAGAAGCGTCGCCGGGGCCTCCACTCGGGCGATCAGCACGGTGGGTGTGGCCCTCATCCTCGCGACGATCACGACCGCGGTCGGCTTCCTCACCAACCTCATCTCGCCGATTCCGGGTCTGAAGGACTTCGGCATCCTGACCGCGACAGGAATCGTTGCAGCATTCGTGCTGATGCTCACACTGCTGCCGGCGATCAGACTCGTGCTCGATCGCCGCGCCGAGCGCGACGATCGGCTCCACCCCGAGTCGTTCGTGGCAGGCACCACCGAGCGGGCGTTGCCGCGAATCGCCGCTCGAACGGCCGTGCTCGCGGAACGCGTTCCTGTTATCACCCTGGTCGTTGCGCTTCTTCTCGGGGGACTGGGCGCCTACGGGCTCAGCCAGCTCAAGACGACGTTCAGCTTCATCGACTTCCTGCCTGCCGACTCCCCGTCAGTTGTTGCCTTCAAGACACTCGACAGAGAGTTCTCCGGAGGCTTCGGCGAGCAGACGAATGTGCTCATCAAGGGTGATGTGGCTTCGCCGGGGGCATACGCGGCGATGCTCGATGCATCGAACAGCCTCTCCGATACCCCGGATGTCGTGACGTATGGCGGGTTCGCCGCCGCCGAGTCTCCACTGAGCGTGATTGCGACGTTGGCCCGGTCGGGAGACCAGGCATTCATGCAGGCCGCCGGCGCGGCCGGGCTCCAACCGGACATGAGTGTTTCGTCGGGCGCAGACGTCTCTGCCATCTACGACGCAGCCATGGCGGCATCGCCGGAGGCGGCGGGACGCGTGCTGCACCGGGACTCCGACGGAGCGTATACGGCGGCCCAATTCGTGATCTCGACGTCCGCGGGGGAGGAGCGGGCGAGTGCATTGCTTGCCGACCTGAACGCGGATTTCACGCCGGTGAAGGACGCAGGACTGACGGCGACGCCCACGTCGACCAACATCATCTCGTCGGTGGTCATCGACAAGCTGTCGAGCTCACAGGTTCGATCGCTGTTCGTGGCGATCCTCGTTGCGATGCTGCTGCTGATCGCGAACTTCTGGTTCGAGACGAGGAGACCATTCCTCGGCGTGATCACGATTGCACCGGTGGCGCTGGTCGTGTTGTGGACGTTCGGGATGATGGCCATGTTCGGTATCTCGTTCAATCCGGTGACCGCCACCCTCTCGGCGATGGCGATCGGCATTGGCGTACCGTTCACGATCCATGTGACGCACAGGTTCGAGGAGGACCGGATCCGGTATGAGGACCAAGAAGAAGCGATCCGATCCACTGCTCGACACACGGGCGCCGCGCTGGCCGGCTCCGCGTTCACGACGATGGCCGGTTTCGGCATCCTGATGACCTCATCGCTCAAGCCGATGCAGCAGATGGGTGAGGTGACGGTGTTCGCGCTCGGCGCGGCGCTGGTGGCGTCGGTGCTGGTGTTGCCGTCGATGCTCGCTCTGTGGGATTCGTGGCATCGACGTCGCCATGCCACGACGTTCGACAGGGAGCGGCTCGCCGCCCACGGATTCTTGGAGGAGTGAAAAAGGAGGGGCGAGCAACACTCACCCCGGCCCTCCTTCGTATTTCGCACCACGTTGCGTCCTGCGAGGTGCGGCTCACCCCGCAGTCGGTTCACGCCAACGGTCGAATACCAGGTACAAGGCGCAGATGGTGAGGGTCCGTGGGGACCCTCACCATCTCGGCTAGGCCCCGGCGATCTCTTCAAGCATCGGCGTCGTCAGTGACTTCGGCCGCTCGATCGGGTATCCGAGCGCCCTGTCCCACACGATGTTCGACAGGACCCCGAGGGAGCGCCCGATTCCGAAGAGCACGGTGTAGAAGTCGTACTCCTGCAAGCCGTAGTGCCACTGGATGACACCTGACTGCGCATCCACGTTCGGCCACGGGTTCTTTGCCTTGCCCTGCTGCTCCAGGATCGGTGGAACGACCTTGTACAGGACGTCCACGTACTTGAAGATGGGATCGTCAGGGAGGTGCTTCAGGCAGAAGTTGCGCTGTTCTGCGTACCTGGGGTCGGTCTTGCGCAGAACGGCGTGCCCGAACCCGGGGATCACCTGTCCGGAGTTGAGGGTCTCCCAGACGAACTCCTTCATCCTCTCCTCGGTCGGCACCACGCCACCCATCTTGTCCATCACACCCTGGATCCAACGCAGGACCTCCTGGTTGGCAAGGCCGTGGAGTGGGCCGGCGAGCCCGTCGATCATCGCCGAAGTCGCGTAGTACACGTCGGAGAGGGCACTCGCGACCAGGTGGCCGGTGTGCGCGCTGACGTTGCCGCTCTCGTGGTCCGAGTGGAGGATGAAATAGAGGCGAGCGACGTCGTCATACGGATCGTCGATGCCCATCATGTGGGCGAAGTCGCCTCCCAAATCCAGATTCGGGTCCGGTGCGATCGGCGTGTCGCCCTTGTACTTGAGACGGTAGATGAACGCACCGAGCTCGGGGAGTCTCGCCCACAGGTTCAACGCGTCGTCCAGGGTCGGCTGCCAGTGATCCATCTTGCCAAGGCCTGCGTTGTACGCCTTCACATACTCGGACTCGCGCTGCATGGCCAGGATGCCGGCTGAGAACATCGTCATCGGGTGGGTGTCGAGCGGCATCGCCCGAAGCATGTTGAACACGTAGCCGGGAACCCCCCTTCGGCGCTTGAGATCCTCGACCAGATCGGCGACATCGTCCTCAGTGGGCATCTCGCCTGTCAGCAGCAGGTAGATGTGACCTTCGACGTAGGGCATCTCCTTTCCAGGGACCTTCGGGAGCATCGCAAGGGTCTCTGGGATCGTGTGGCCACGGAAGCGGATCCCTTCATTCGGGTCGAGATAGGAGATGTCTGTGACGAGGCACCGTACACCCCTTGCTCCGCCGATCGCCTGAGAGATCGAGACGTCCGAGACCTTGACATCTCCGAACTCCTTGATCAGACGGGTCGTCCGCGGCCTCCACTCGTCGACCTTCCGTTCTAGGGCTTCCTTCAATGCCATGGTGCCTCCTTGGGCCGTGTCGAGAGCATGCCCGAGGGGGATGCCCTCGTCCGATTCGTGTGACTTCCTCCCTACGCCTCTTCCTCGTGGGCGGAAGCGATGACTTTCTGGGCTTCCTGCCTCGGAACCTCCTCATAGTGATCAAACCCGATTTCAAAACTACCCCGTCCTCCGGTCATCGACCTGAGGTCGATCGCGTAGCGCTGCATCTCCGCGAGTGGGACCTCTGCGGTCACGATCCGATACCGACCGTCCGAGTCCATACCCAGCACCCTTCCCCGCTTGGCGTTGAGGTCACCGATGACGTCACCCATGTAGTCCTCGGGTACGGTGATCCGGGCCTTCACGATCGGCTCGAGAAGGGTGGCTCGGAGGTTCGGGGCCGCCGCTCGCACGGCCATGATCCCAGCCATCCGAAACGACAACTCGTCCGAGTCGACCGAGTGATACTTGCCGTCGTACACGGTTGCTCGGACGTCCGTGACGGGGTACCCGGCGACCAGCCCTCTCTCGAGGCCCTCCTGGACGCCCTTGTCAACGGCGGGGATGTACTGGCGCGGAATGGATCCACCTTTGATCGCGTCGACGAACTCATAGCCGGAGCCCCGAGGCAGAGGTTCAAATCGGACGAACGCCACGCCAAATTGGCCCCGTCCCCCGCTCTGCTTCTTGTGCTTGCCTTCGGCCTCCGCGCTCGCCGCGATCGTTTCCCGATAGGGAACCGTCGGGATCGACGTCTCCACTTCCACCCCGAACTTGCGAGCAAGGCGTGCAACGGTGACATCGAGGTGGGTGTCGCCGAGGCCGGAAAGGACTGTTTCCTTCGTCTCGGCTCGTCGCTCGACCTCGAGTGTCGGGTCCTCCTCGGTGATCCTCGCGAGCGCCGTCGAGAGCTTCTCTTCGTCCTGAGAGGAGTGAGGGGAAACGACGACGCTCATGACAGGGCGCGGCATTGCCACGGGTGCGATCTCCACGGACGATCCGGGCGTGTGCAGCGTGTCACCGGGGCTGAGGTCCTCGATCTTGGCGACTGCTGCGATGTCGCCGGCCACCAATTCCGCCGCATCGTTGTGCTCTTTGCCCTGCATGGTGAACAGGTTGTGGACACGCACCTTCACGCCCGACGAGGACTCGAGGACATCGTCGGCTTTGACCGTCCCCGAGTAGACGCGCAGAAGAGAAATCCGCCCTACGTAGGGGTCGGACGTGGTCTTGAACACGTATGCGACGGGACCGTCGTCGAATGAGAGGGTCCCGCCTCCCTTGAGTGGTATGGCAGAACGCTCCAGCGGACTGGGTCCGAACTCGGCGATGAAGTCGGCGAGCGTGTCGATGCCGATGAGCTGCGTCGCAGATCCACACAACACCGGTTGGATCTCGCCGGTGAGAATGCTCGAACGAGTGATCTCGACGATTGTCGGTCTGTCGGGTTCGACGCCGTCGAAGTAGGCCTCCAGCAGCTCGTCGCTGGTCTCGACGACCGACTCGACGAGCGCCGTGTGCATTTCCGCGAGCACATCCCGCATCGAATCCGGTGCGGTACCCGGGCTTCCTTTGGGATTGCCGCCCGAGTACTCGACGGCGGTGTTCGAGACAACTCGGACCAGGCCCGAGAGCTCTGTCTCGGATCCGATCGGAACCTGTACCGGGGCTACACCTTTTCCGAACGTCGTACGGAGTTGCCCGAGAGTCTGTTGGAACGACGCGCGCTCGCGGTCGAGTTTGTTCACGAAGATGATTCGTGGGATCCCCTCTTCGCCGGCGAACTCCCACAGCGCCTCGGTCTGTACCTCGACGCCGTCGACACCCGACACGACGAAGACGGCCATGTCGGCGGCCCTGAGTGCAGAGCGAGCATCTCCCACGAAATCGGCATAGCCCGGGGTGTCGATGATCGTGATCCTCTGTGCGCCCCAGGGGAACGATGCGGTTGCGAGCCCGAGAGACAGCTCGCGCTCGATCTCCTCGGGCTCATGATCGGTGACGGTGTTGCCATCCTCGGTGCGTCCCAGTCGAGTGGTCTGTCCGGCGGTGAAGAGCAGCGCTTCGGCGAGGGAGGTCTTCCCGCTTCCGCCGTGACCGACCAGTGCGACATTCCGTATGTTCTCCGAGACCACGTGACCTCCTGATGTTTCGGACGATTCTAGTGGCAGGACACTGCCCCTCATCCTGCCGTCCTGGTGTGGTACGTTGCTGCACCCATGATCGAACTCAAGGCCCGCCGGAGAGCCAACATCTTGTTCGCTCCGATCGGAAAGGCGCTCGTCAGAGTTGGTGTGCGCGCGTGGCATGTCACCTTGTTTGGCTTGCTCATCGCACTCGCGGGGGCTGTGCTGATCGCGGCCGGGCGACTGCAACTCGGCGTGGGAGCCGTCCTGTTGGGGTCGGCGATCGATGCCCTCGATGGTGCGGTCGCCAGAGCGCGGGGGAGCGTCTCGGCGCGGGGAGCGCTGCTGGACTCGGTGACGGACCGAGTGGAAGAGACGGCGATGTGGACGGGTCTGGCGCTGGCCGTCTCGGATTCGCCGACGTGGGTTGCGCTGTGCGTTGCCTCACTGGGTGGTTCACTTCTGATCTCGTACCTGCGGGCGAAGGTGGAGACCGTCGGCGTCGACGGGCGAGGCGGGATCATGGGGCGGGCCGAGCGTCTGATCCTCTTCGGTGCCGGGATCTTGTCAGGGCTGATCGGACCGATGTTGTGGGTGATGGTGGCGCTCGTGTGGATCACCGTCGCTCAGCGGTTCTGGATCGGCTGGAAACGACTCGACGCGTGAACAGGCTGTACCGGGCGGGGATCGCCATGGCCGGCTGGTTGCCGGAGCCGATCGTGCGTGCCGCAGGAGTGCGAGCCGGCCGCTTCTCGTTCGGCCGGGCAGGTCGGCGACGCCGCATGAACATCCGCCACGTGACGCGGGCAATCGGATCCGAACATGAAGTAGAAGACACCGCCTTGGCAGCGTTCGGAGCCTACGGCCGGTACTGGGCGGAGGCCTTCTGGGTGCGGCCCCGCCGAGTGCCGGCGATACTGCGCTCCATCGACAGGGTCGGGGTCGAACGGGCAGAGGCGGCGCGCGACCAAGGGACCGGCATGATCTTCGCGCTGCCCCATATCGGCAACTGGGAAGTGGCGGGCACCGTCGCACACGACATCGGTTTGGAACTCCTCGCAGTCGCTGAAGCGCTGCCGGACAGCGATGTCGTGGACTGGTTCATCGACGTACGACGTCAACTCGGCATCGATGTCGTCCTCGCGAATGAGCCGAACATCATGAATCGACTTGGTGAGGCACTGGACCGCGGTGCCGCGGTCGCGCTCGTCATGGATCGAAACGTGAAGACTGGAGGGGTGAATGTCGAGTTCTTCGGCGAGGTGACGTCGATGCCCGCGGGCGCCGCCGCTTTGGGAATGCGACACGGTGTCCCTGTCTTCCCGGTCGCTGCGTATTTCAAGAAAGGGCGTGGCCACCGACTCGTGGTCGAGGCTCCCGTCGAGATGCCCCAGTCGGGAACGGTGGAGGAGCGGATCGTCGAAGGAACTCGGAGGATTGCTGCTGCACTCGAGGAACTCATTCGGAGGGCCCCTGAGCAGTGGCACATCGTGCAGCCCAATTGGCCCTCCGATAGGCGCACATCGTGAAGCTCGCGATCGTCAGCCCGTATGCGCTTGACAGGCACGGCGGCGTACAGGAACAGGCGCTGCAACTCCGCGAGCAACTCACCCGGATTGGACACAGTGTGACCCTCGTCGGTCCAGGGAGATCCGATGGGACCTGGACGTCCGTCGGCGGCATCACCGATATCGAATCGAACGACGCTGTGGCTCCGGTGTGTTTGGAGCCGGGCGCGATCCAGCGGGTGAAAGAGGCGATAGGCGGAGCGGAAGTGGTGCACGTGCACGAACCCCTCCTTCCCGTTGTCGGGCCCGCAGCATGGATCGGCGCTGAGACTCCCACCGTGGGGACATTTCACGCGGAGCCCGCCGCCGTCGTCAGAGCCGTCTACAAGTTCGGCGGTCCGCTCCTCGCGCATCTCGTGGAGCGAATCGATGTACTGACGGCGGTCAGCGCGGAGGCGGCAACAGCTGTCGAAGGGTTTGCTCCCGGCGTGGAGATCGTGCCCAACGCCGTCGACGTCGCAGGGTTCACTGCTCAGCGGAGGAGTGCTCATCGAGTCGCGTTCGTCGGGCGCGACGACCCTCGCAAAGGCCTCGACGTGCTGCTTGGTGCCTGGCCGATCGTCGAGAGGGCGGTTCCCGACGCGGAGCTGGTTGTCGTTGGGGCGAGAAGAGACGACGAAGCGACCGGGATCAGATTCGAGGGTACCGTCCCCGACCGGCGCAAACGTGAAGTCCTTTCGTCGTCGTCCGTCTTCTGCGCGCCGAACACGGGAGGCGAGAGCTTCGGGATCACCCTTGTCGAAGCCATGGCCGCCGGGTGCGCTGTCGTCTCCACCGACCTGCCGGCATTCGTGAGTGTCGCGGGCGGCGTTGCCGAGCAGGTTCCCGTCAACGACCCGGTGCGTCTCGCACAGTCACTCGTTGAACTCCTCACGGACCCCGAACGAGTGCGACGGCAAGGGATCGCTGCCAAAGCCAGGGCAAACGAGTTCGATTGGAGTCGGATCCTCCCGCGGTGGATCGAGCTCTACGAGAAGGCCATCGAACGGTCTGTCGGTAGAATCAAGGGGTAAGGAGGAAGTGAACGTGGAACGTGGGACCGATCTGGTGAAACGAGGACTGGCAGAGATGCTCAAGGGCGGCGTGATCATGGACGTCGTCAATGCCGAGCAGGCGAAGATCGCCGAAGAGGCAGGTGCTGTCGCTGTGATGGCGCTCGAGCGTGTCCCCGCCGATATTCGTAAGGAAGGTGGCGTCGCCAGAATGGCGGACCCCACCAAGGTCGAGGAGATCATGGCCGCGGTGAGCATCCCTGTCATGGCGAAGGCTCGCATTGGCCACTTCGTGGAAGCCCAGGTGCTCCAGGCCCTCGGCGTGGACTACATCGACGAGAGCGAAGTGCTCACGCCGGCCGACGAAGAGCACCACATCGACAAGTGGCAGTTCACGACGCCATTCGTATGCGGCGCACGGAACCTCGGTGAGGCGCTGCGGCGCATCGGCGAAGGCGCTGCGATGATTCGGACCAAGGGAGAAGCCGGTACCGGCAACATCGTGGAAGCAGTCCGGCACATGAGGACCGTCACCCGCGAGATGAAGTCGCTTACGACAATGGGACCGGAGGAACTGGGGGCCGCCGCCAAGAATCTCGGCGCACCGCTCTCGTTGGTGCAGGAAGTAGCAGAGACGGGCAAGCTCGCCGTCGTCAACTTCGCCGCAGGGGGAGTGGCGACTCCAGCCGACGCGGCGCTCATGATGCAGCTCGGGTGTGAAGGTGTCTTCGTGGGGTCAGGCATCTTCAAGAGTGAGGATCCCGCGCCGCGTGCTCGAGCGATCGTCGAGGCCGTCACGTTCTATCAGGACCCGGCGATGGTCGCGAAAGTGTCCCGAGGGCTCGGCGAGCCGATGCACGGCATCGAACTGTCCGAACTCTCCGAATCGGAGTTGCTCCAGACGCGAGGTTGGTGAGCGTGGGAGACATCGGGGTCGTCGCCCTCCAGGGCGACGTTCGCGAGCACGCGCAGCTCCTTCGATCGCTGGGTTGGAGCCCGCGCGAGGTGCGACAGCCCGTCGATCTCGACGGGCTGGATGGATTGGTGCTCCCGGGTGGCGAATCGACGACCATCGCCCGGCTCGCCGACCGCTTCGGATTGGTGGAACCACTGCGGGAGGCGATCCACGGTGGATTGCCCACGTTCGGGACGTGCGCTGGCATGATCTTCCTAGCGTCGGGCGTCACGGAGGGGTCACAGCTCTTGCTCCGTGTGCTGGACGCCACCGTGCAACGAAACGCGTTCGGTCGCCAGAACGACTCCTTCGAGGTCGACCTCGACGTGAAGGGTCTCGATGCGCCGTTCCATGCCGTCTTCATCCGCGCCCCGTGGGTCGAGCGGGTGGGGAACGACGTGGAGGTGCTGGCCGAGGTCGACGGTCATCCTGTCTTGGTTCGGGAAGGGAATGTCGTGGCCGCGGCCTTTCATCCCGAACTGACCGGAGACGCGCGAATACATAAGATGGCGCTGAGCATGGGAGCAGCCTGATGTCCGGACATTCCAAGTGGTCGACGATCAAGCACAAGAAGGGCGCCAAGGACGCGCAGCGGGGCAAACTGTTCGCGAAGCTCGTCAAGGCCGTCGAAGTCGCAGCCAGGGAAGGCGGTGGCGACCCTGTCGGGAACGCCACACTCGCGAACGCTATCGAGAAGGCGAAGGCGGCTTCGGTGCCCAACGACAACATCGATCGAGCGATCAAGCGGGGGACGGGCGAGGTCGAAGGGGTCGACTACAAGCAGTACTGGTATGAAGGGTACGGTCCCGGTGGGGTCGCGCTCTTTCTGCAGATCCTGACGGACAACAGAAACAGGGCCGCCTCCGATGTCAGATCGACGTTCTCGCGCAACGGTGGGAACCTCGGCGAGCCCGGATCTGTCTCGTACCTGTTCGAACAGAAGGGGTACGTCGTTGCGAGAGGGGACGAGGACGACATCATGCTCGCAGCACTCGACGCAGGTGCTGAGGACGTCCGACCTGCCGACTCGACGTTCGAGGTGATCAGCGAACCGGCATTGTTCACGGTCGTGAGGGATGCCGTGGCAGCGGTAGCGGCGGAGATCGAGAGCGCGGAAGTGACCCATCTTCCGAAGTCCGTCGTTTCCGTCGATCGCGCAACCGCCCCAAAGATCCTGCGCCTCGTGGACGCGCTCGAGGATCTCGACGACGTCCAAGAGGTGTTCGCGAACTTCGACATCCCGGATGACGTCCTGGCCGAGTTGATGACCTGATAGTCGTGAGGTCGTCGGAGTCGCCGGTTACACTCCCGTACATATGTTCGTTCTCGGCATCGATCCCGGGTTGACCACGACCGGCTATGCGATCGTCGGCAGCGGTGAGGTGGTTGCGCTCGGGGTCATCAGGACGGACCCGGCAAATCCCGTTCCCACCCGACTCGCGGAGATTCATCGTGACCTCACAGGGTTGATCGTGGAGTTCTCGCCGGCGGTGATGGCGATCGAGCAGGTCTTCGTCAACCGCAATCTCCAAACAGCGACATCGGTTGTGCGTGCCTCGGGGGCCGCGATGATCGCCGCCGCCGAACTCGGCGTTCCCGTGGTGGAATACAGTCCCTCTGCGGTGAAGTCTGCGGTCGCAGGCTATGGACGCGCCCCGAAGGAGCAGGTACAACGCATGGTCGCTGCTCGGATGGGTCTCTCGGAGCCACCTTCGCCCCCCGACGCTGCCGATGCCGTCGCGATCGCTCTGTGTCACCTCCAACAGCGGGCTCTGTCGAGGAGGGTTCCGTGATCGCGGTGTTGCACGGAACGATCCTGTCACGTGGAACGGACAGGATCGTGCTGGGCGTGGGCGGTGTCGGTGTTGAGATCGCGATGACTCCGAGGGACCTGGGACATCTCGGCGCCAACGAGGCCGAAACGACCGTGCACACGCACCTGCATGTCCGGGAAGACGCCCTGGATCTGTACGGATTCGTCGACCAGGCGGATCGTGACCTGTTCCGACTGCTCTTGGCAGCCTCCGGTGTTGGGCCGAAGTTGGCGATGGCCATGATGGCCAGTCTCCGCAGCGACGAGATTCGTCGCGCGGTCCTGACCGAGGATGCCGCCGCTCTCACCGCGGTTCCCGGGATCGGTTCTCGAAGCGCGCAGAAGCTCATTCTCGAACTCCGCCCCCGCATGGTCGGTGCAGAGGCGGATGTCATGAAATCCAGCACGCAGGCGGACGTCAGAGCTGCCCTCGAGGGACTCGGCTATGCCCCGGCGGAGCTTCGCGAAGTGATCGTGTCGCTGCCCGAGGACGCCTCCTTGGAGGAGTCGCTCAGGCTCGCATTGCAGGAACTGGGGAAGCGATGAGAGAAGACATCCTCACCTCTGAACGGCTACCCGACGACACCGACGAGACCCTCCGCCCGACGAGCCTGGACGAGTTCATAGGGCAGGGCAACGTCAAGGAACGGCTCAGGATCAGTCTCGATGCCGCCAGACAGCTCGACCATGCGCTCGATCATGTCCTTTTGTCGGGGCCGCCGGGGCTCGGCAAGACGACGCTCGCGGGAATCATCGCACAGGAGCTGGGGACCCGCATCAGGGTGACGTCTGGGCCGGCTCTCGAGCGTCCAGGCGATGTGGCATCGATCGTGTCGAACCTGGAAGAGGGGGAGGTGCTGTTCATCGACGAGATTCACCGTCTTCCCAGGGCGGTGGAAGAGGTGCTGTATCCCGCGATGGAGGACTTCCGACTGGACATCGTTCTCGGAAAGGGACCGTCGGCGCAGTCGATTCGACTAGAGCTGCCGAAGTTCACGCTGGTCGGGGCGACGACGCGAAAGGGCAAAGTGACGGCTCCATTGAGGGACCGGTTCGGGATCGTCGACAAGCTGGAGTTCTACTCCGACGCCGAACTGGCGCGGATCGTGCTGCGGTCGGCGGGCATTCTGGGTGTGACGATCGACGAGACCGGTGCGGCGATCGTCGCCTCCAGAAGCAGAGGGACCCCTCGGATCGCCAACAGGCTCCTTGCCAGAGTTCGGGACTTTGCGGTCGCTCGAGCGGCGGGAATCGTCGACACAGACACCGCCAATGAGGCGCTCCGCGTGTTCGAAGTGGACGAGCTCGGGTTGGATCGGGTCGACCTGGACATTCTCCGCGCCGTTGTGGAGACGTTCGGTGGGGGGCCCGTCGGGCTGTCCACACTGGCGATCGTGGTCGGTGAGGAAGCAGAGACGGTCGAGGACGCGTATGAGCCGTTCTTGCTGAAGCGTGGCTTGTTGAAACGAACTCAGCGGGGCCGTGTGGCGACACCGGCGGCGTTCCGCCATCTCGGGCTCGAGCCCCCGCACCAACCCACTCTGCTCGATTGACCTTGCGCACGGACGACTTCGACTACCAGCTGCCGGCGGCCGCGATTGCCCAACGTCCCGCGGTGCCGAGGGAGTCGGCGCGTCTGCTCGATTGTCGGGGTCTCGAAGATCGTCGCTTCTTCGAGCTTCCGCGCATGCTCGATGAGGGTGACCTCGTCGTTCTCAACACCACGAAGGTGCGGGCGGCCAGGCTTCGCGGCACGAAACAGGACACGGGTGGTGGAGTGGAGGTGCTACTTCTGGGTGAGGGCGTTCGGGGGGAGTGGGAGGTCCTGATCCGGCCTTCGCGGAGGGTGAGACCAGGCGCTCGCCTCTTGTTCGGCCCCGCAAGCGCGACCGTGCTGGAACGGCCGGTGTCGGGACGCACGACGCTGCGGTTCGACGTTGATGTCGAGGCGCTCGCTGCCGATATCGGTGAGGTGCCCCTCCCACCGTACATCACTGCTCCGCTCGCCGATCCCTCCGAGTACCAGACGGTGTTTGCAGAGGCACTCGGTTCGGCGGCGGCTCCAACCGCAGGCCTGCATTTCAGCGGCGGCGTCCTCTCGGAGTTTGCCGAGCGAGGCGTGGACGTCGCGTCGATCGATCTCCATGTCGGCGTCGACACCTTCAGACCGATTGCCGAACCCACCGTCGAGGCACACCAGATGCACAGTGAGCGGTTCGAGATTCCGGTCGAGACGGCAGTGGCCTTCGAAGCTGCGAGGCGACGGGGTGGACGAATCGTCGCCATCGGCACGACCGTGGTGCGAGCCCTCGAGTCGGCGGTCTCCGGCGGACATCTTGATCCTGGCACGGCTTCGACGGAGCTCTTCATTCGACCGGGCCACCGCTTCGAAGCGGTGGATGCGATGGTCACCAACTTCCATGTTCCCCGGTCGACGCTGATCGTGCTGGTGGCCGCGTTTGCGGGAGACGACTGGAGACGCGTGTATGAGACAGCCCTCCATCGTGGGTATCGGTTTCTGTCCTTCGGAGATGCGATGTTCGCGGAGCATTCATGACTCTCGAGATCGAAGCGCGCGACGGTATGGCTCGATCGGGTGTGTTTCGCACCGCACATGGCACGGTTGCGACCCCGGCGTTCATGCCTGTCGGGACCCGGGGCAGTGTGAAGATGCTCGACGGCGACGATCTCGAGCGCGTGGGCGCTCAGATGGTGCTGTCGAACACATACCATCTGATGTTGCGTCCCGGCTCGGATGTCGTACGCGACCTGGGAGGCCTCCACGACTTCATGAACTGGCGGGGGCCGATCCTCACCGACTCCGGCGGCTATCAGGTGTTCTCGCTCGACGCCGGAGTGAGCGAGATCGGCGTCACGTTCCGATCGACCTACGACGGATCACGTGTCGAACTGACGCCAGAGCGGGCGATAGCAGTCCAGGAGGACCTCGGTTCGGACATCGCGGTGACACTCGACGTGTTGGTGGGGCTCCCGGCCGCACGTTCGGTCGTGGAGGCGGCGATGCAGCGGACACTGCGATGGGCCGCTCGCTCGATGAAAGCGAGACGACGAGGTGACCAGCAGTTGTTCGGGATCATCCAAGGTGGGACCGATCCGTCGCTCCGATCAGAGAGCGCTGCCAGGACGGCCGAACTCGGTTTCGATGGGTACGCCGTCGGTGGTCTGTCTGTCGGGGAGTCCGACGCCGAACGCGACAGAGCCATCGAGGTCGTCGTCGGCGAGTTGCCGGAGGATCGGGTGCGCTACACGATGGGGTTGGGCGACACGGAAGGCATGCTGCACGCGGTAGCGCGCGGAATCGACCTCTTCGACTGTGTGCTACCGACACGGCTCGCGAGGCACGGGAAGGTCCTGACTCCTGACGGTGACTACAGCATTCGTCGAGCCGCGCACACCCGTTCGAGCATTCCACTCGACCCATCATGCGCGTGCAGAACCTGTACGTCGTACAGCCGCGGCTACCTTCGCCACCTCTACCAGACCGGCGAACCCACCGGCCTCCGACTCCTGACGATGCACAACGTCACGTACACCTTGAACCTCATGAGCTGGATGCGAAACGCCATCATGGAGGGACACTTCGAACGGTTCATGGCCTCGACGATCGAGCGGAGAGTTTCTGGAGTCTCTCGTGAGTCGCTAGCATGACCGCCGGCTCGCCGGGCGTGAGCCTCCACTCGTCATAAAGAAGGTAACGCGTGCTTGCCCAAACAGATGCCACAGGTGGAAGCCTTTGGACCTCGTTGATCTTCCTGGCGTTGCTCATCGGGATGTTCTATTTCCTCCTGATCCGACCACAGCGGGTCAGGGCGAAACAGCAGCAACAGCTCGCTGCAGCACTCGAGATCGGTGACAAGGTGCTGACCTACGGCGGCGTGCACGGCGTCGTGGTCTCCATGGACGACGACTCGGTCGTGCTCGGCCTCGAAGAAGGACGTATGCGCATCTCCCGGCGGGGAATCGCCGGGAAGCAGGAGAAGTGATGTCCAGGCGGATCACCACCCTTGTGATCGTGCTTCTGCTCGCCTATGGGGGAGTCGCCGCGGTCGTTGCCAGCCACAGCACGCCCAAGCTCGGCCTCGATCTGAAGGGTGGGACGTCCGTGATTCTTCGGGCCCCTGACGGCACCGATCCTGACGTGTTGACGAAAGCCGTGGAGATCATGCGCGGCCGTATCGAGGCGTTCGGAGTACAGGAGCCGGAGATCTCCATCAGCGGAGCCAATTCCGTGCTCGTGCAGCTTCCCGGCGTGACCGATCGAGAGCGGGCACTCCAGGCGATCGGCCAGACCGGCGTGTTGTCGTTCCGGCCGGTGTTCGCCGCTTCGTTCCAAAGCCCAATCTTCGACACGACGACCACGACGACGGCGCCTCAGACGACCACCACGGCAGCGGGGGAGACAACCACGACCGCGGCCGGTACGACAACGAGCGAGTCGACAACCACCACGACTCCGACCACCACCACAACCCTTCCGGCCGGCGTCGACCCCTCGACCGGTTTCACGATCAACGACAGCCCCGACCTCCTGCGTTCATGGGTGCCCGAATACGACTCCAAAGACAAGGTCATCGCCGGCTACGAGATCGGCACGCTCTGCAATGACGGTACGACACTCGCTACCTGCGAAGTGGGTACTGACGGAAACCCGACCAATGGGACTCCCGATCCGATGACGGGTTCCGATATCACGGAGGCCCTTGCCAACTTCAGCCAGACCACCGGCCAATGGCAGGTCGACCTCAAGCTCAACGACGACGGCGCGCGCAAGTTCCAGGAACTCACCCGGGCCGCAGCACAGTTTGCGACGGGTGACCCGCAGCGCCAGATCGCGATCGTGCTCGACGGCAAGATCATCTCTGCGCCACAGGTGGCTTCGAATGTGGATGCGAACACCGGCATCGCCGGCGGTAGCGCCGTCATCACGCTGGGAACCGGCGACAATCAGCAGGCCGAGGCGCAGGACCTGGCCGTGGTCCTTCGCTACGGTTCACTTCCGGTGAGTTTCGAGCAGGACCAGGTGCAGAGCGTGTCTGCGACACTCGGGTCGGACTCGTTGCGATCGGGACTCATCGCCGGGCTGGCCGGTCTGATCCTGGTTGCCATCTACATGCTGCTCTACTACCGATCTCTTGGAGCGGTGACGATTGTCGGCTTGAGCGTGTTCGGGTCATTGATGCTCATCGTGCTCGGGCTTCTCAGCAGGACTTCGGGCCTGACTCTGACACTCGCCGGCGTTACCGGTATCGTCGTGTCGGTCGGCATCACTGCCGACTCGTACATCGTGTTCTATGAGCGGATCAAAGAGGAACTCCACCGCGGTAGAACGATGAACGCCGCAGTCGACGAAGGGTTTTCGAGGGCGTTTCACACGATCCTGACGGCCGACACCGTTTCGATGCTGGCTGCCGTTCTGCTCTGGCTGCTCGCTGTCGGCCCGGTGAAGGGCTTCGCCCTCACCCTGGGTATCGCCACATTCCTCGATATCCTCGTCGCCTACTTCTTCACACGGAACGCCGTGGGTGCGATCGCGCACAGCGGGCTCGGTGAGGGAGGACAGTTCAGCATCAGGGCCGCAGCAGGCGGGGTACAGGAGGCATCATGAATCTCATCACACGCCTCTACAGAGGAGAGACCTCCTTCGATTTCGTTGGATCGAAGCGGATCTGGCTCACCATCTCGACCGTGCTCGTTCTCATCTCGCTCCTCGGGCTCATCATCTTCGGTCTCAATCTCAGTCTCGACTTCAGGGGCGGTGTCGCGGTGGAGACCGCCAACCCGGCCGGTGCCAGCGTGGCGGGCATACGGTCCGCCCTCGCGCCGCTCGGGTTGGAGGAGGCGAAGATCCAGGAACTGGCCGGAGGAGCCGATATCCGGGTGCAGGTCGGGTCCTTGACGTCTGACCAGTCCGAGAAGTTCCAGCAGGCAGTCGCCGATGTGACCGGAACGACGCTCAATGAGCTCTCACTCAATCAGGTGGGACCCACCTTCGGTGCCCAGATCACGAAGCGGGCAGTCACGGCGCTCATCGTGTTCCTGGCGGCCGTCGTGTTGTTCATGTCGTGGAGACTCGAGTGGAAGATGGCGGTGGCAGGTATCAGCGCCCTATTCCACGACCTCGTCATCACGTTCGGCGTGTATGCGTTGACCAGGTTCGAGGTCACCCCGGCGACCGTGATCGGAGTGTTGACGATCCTCGGCTACTCCCTCTATGACACGGTGGTCGTGTTCGACAAGGTCAAGGAAAACGTCGAGGAGCTCCACACGGACCGCATGACGATCACAGAGATCGTCAACCGGTCCATGAACCAGGTGCTGATGCGCTCGATCAACACGTCGTTGACGAGTCTCCTCCCGGTCGGGAGCCTCCTGTTCGTGGGGTCGTTCCTTCTCGGTGCCCAGACCCTTCGCGATTTCGCACTGGCACTGTTCGTCGGCATCGCTGCGGGCACATACTCATCGATCGCGGTCGCGTCGCCGATCCTCGCTTCCTGGAAGGAACACGAGGACGAGTGGGCGCGCGTTCGTCGGCGCCGGGACCGTGGGCGCGGTTCCGACAGGGAGACACCACAGAGTGCTGCGGTGACCACGCAGGCACCCTCCCGCAAGAGTGGCGCCGCACCTCGGCCTCCCAAGAAGGGCCGCAAGCGCTGAACGAGGTACAATCAGCCGGTGTTCGAGTTCGCCCATCTGATTCGTGACGTCCCCGATTTTCCGAAGCCGGGGGTCGTCTTCAAAGACATCACGCCAGTCCTCGCAGATCCCGGTGCCTTCTCGGCCTTGGTCGACCAGCTCTGTGCTCCCTACGAACCAGAGTCCGTCACGAAGGTCGTCGGCATCGAAGCACGGGGGTTCATCCTCGCGACCCCGGTCGCCGAGCAGCTCGGTGCAGGATTCGTCCCGATCCGCAAACCGGGCAAGCTGCCTGCAGAGGTCGTTCGGGAGACATACGAATTGGAGTACGGGACGGACGCGCTCGAGATGCACAAGGATGCCCTGCGTCCAGGCGACCGGGTGCTGGTCGTCGATGACGTGCTCGCGACCGGCGGAACCGCTGCGGCGGCGATCAGATTGGTCGAACGACTCGGCGCCGAGGTGATCGGCGTCGCGGTCTTCATCGAGCTGGCGTTCCTCGGCGGCAGGGCTTCCCTGAATGGCGCCGATCTGCACGCACTCGTTACGTATGCCTGACCTCTCGCAGGAGGGGATGGAAAGGGTTCTCGGTTCGTTTCGCGCTCACCATCCGGACGCCGATGCCTCGCTGCTCTCCGAGGCCTATGTTCTCGCCAGGGATCGCCACGAGGGGCAGATGCGCCACACGGGCGATCCCTACATCACGCACCCTGTCGCGGTGACGGAAATACTCGCGGAGTACGGCCTCGACACCGAGACGCTGTGCGCAGCCCTGCTCCACGATACGGTCGAGGACACCGACCTGACCCTCGAACGGGTGGCCGATCAGTTCGGCGAGCATGTGGCAGAGCTCATCGATGGCGTCACAAAGCTCGACTTGATCAAGTTCGGGTCTCGGGAAGAAGCGCAGGCGGCGACGATCAGGAAGCTCGTCGTCGCGCTTGCGAAGGATGTGCGCGTCCTGCTGATCAAACTGGCGGACCGTCTGCACAATCTCCGCACGATCTGGCCCTTTCCCGAGGAGAAACAACAGCGGATCGCTCGGGAGAGCCTCGAGGTGTATGCCCCCCTCGCGCATCGGCTGGGCGTCCAGGAGATCAAGCACGAGATGGAAGACAGATGCTTCGCCATTCTGTATCCCCGGCGGAACGCCGAGATCAACGCCCTTCTCGAGCAGCGCGCGCCAATGCGCGAGGCGTTCTTGCACGATGTCGTCGAGAAGGTTCGCGACCTCCTCGACGCTGCCGGTATCAAGGGCGATGTGAGCGGTCGACCGAAGCACCAGTACTCCATCTACCGCAAGATGGTCGCGACCGGTCTCCCGTTCGAGAACATCCACGACCTGATCGGGATCAGGGTGATTGTGGAAGATATCCGGGACTGCTATGCGGTGCTCGGCGTGATCCACTCGACGTGGCCCCCCGTACATGGAAGGTTCAAGGACTACATCGCGATGCCCAAGTTCAACCTGTACCAGAGCTTGCACACGACGGTGATCGGGCCGGGTGGTAGTCCGCTCGAGGTCCAGATTCGCACGAGAGATATGCATGAGCGTGCCGAATACGGGATCGCTGCGCACTGGCGATACAAGGAGGGTGGGACGGCTGAGTCGCTCCCGTGGATCGCCGACATGCGTTTCCTTCAGGATGAGTACGAGGATCCGACGGAGTTCCTGGCGGGCCTGAAACTCGACCTCTACCAGGACGAGGTGTTCATTCTCACACCGAAGGGAGATGTCAAGACGCTTCCGAGGGGTGCGACGCCGGTCGATTTCGCGTACAGCGTCCACACCGAGGTGGGACACCGGTGCATCGGAACGAAGGTGAACGGTCGGCTGGTCCCACTCGACTCGAGGCTGGAGTCGGGCGACATCGTGGAGGTGGTCACCTCCAAGGCGCAGGACGCAGGTCCGAGTAGGGACTGGCTGGCGTTCGTTCGTACCTCGCGTGCCAGGGCGAAGATCAGGCAGTGGTTCGGAAAGGAACGCCGTGTCGTAGCACTCGAGAAGGGGCGAGAGACGGTTCTGGCGCTCCTTCGCAAGGAAGGGCTCGGACTCCACGCCAACCGGCGCGACGAGCTTCTGACGGAAGTCGCCGCCCGGATGGGCCAACGGGACCTCGACGCTCTCTTCATGGCAGTCGGAGAAGGGGGAGTTGCCGGTTCCACCGTTGTTGCGCGTCTCGTACGTCTCGCCCGGCCGGAGGAAGAGGAGGCGGCCGAGGCCGTCTTGCCCGAGCTGCCCGCAGCGAAACCACGTTCCGACAGCGGGGTCGGCGTCATCGTGGAAGGTCTGGAGGACGTCTGGGTACGAATCGCTCGATGCTGTGCACCAGTTCCAGGTGATGACATCGTGGGATTCGTGACGGTCGGCCGGGGAGTCTCGGTGCACCGTTCGGACTGCACCAACATCAACGCGCTGGGCGAGGAACGGATGATCGACGTCACGTGGGCGCCGGACAAGGTGGGACGGTTCTCTGTGTGGATTCAGATCGAGGCGCTGGACCGTCCCCGAATGCTGCGAGACGTCACCGAGACGATCTCCGAGGTCGGGGGCGACATCCGTGCATCATCGTCGACGACGAGCAGCGATCGAACCGCTCTGTTGCGGTACGAGGTGGAGCTGTCGGACCCGGGCCAGCTCGATCGCCTCGTGGTAGGTCTCAGAGGTATCGACGGCGTCTACGACGCCTACCGTCTCGTACCCCGGTGAGGTGACTAGACACTTCGTGCAGGTTCACGATCCTTCGACTTTCCACTAAGCCAATTGGCCGTTTCGGCCGATAGCTACCGCATGGCATCCCACCTGCCGCAAGAGGACGGGTTCTCCGTCGTCGAGATCACGATTGCGCTCGTCATCCTCGGCATCGTGATCCTGATGACGGTGGGACCGACGTCGACCGGATTCAACCTCCT
>CAYLHS010000004.1:11832-55810 GCA_964383535.1 uncultured Acidimicrobiia bacterium | reverse complement strand
CCATCGTTCTTCTCGCCGCCAACCGAGTTCGGTGCGGGCCACTCGACTTGCTTGCCCGCACCAGGACCGTTCTTCCAGGCATCCGAGACGCTGCTCAGGTACGTCGTGAAAATGCTGGTGGTTCCCGAACCGTCAGAACGGTGCGCCACAATGATGTCCTCATCGGGCATGGTCACATCTGGATTCAGCGCGGCGATCGCGGGGTCGTTCCAGTTGGTGATAGTGCCGAGGAAGATGTCGGCGAGGGTCGGACCGGACAGGATCAGTGAATCGAGTCCCTCGACGTTGTATGCGACTGCAACGGCGCCGAACACTGTCGGAATGTGAATTGGATCACACCCGCGGGCGGTCTGCGCAGCGGCGATCTCGTCATCCTTCAGAAACGCGTCCGACGCGCCGAAGTCCGTCTGCTGGCCGATGAACTGCTCGACGCCACCACCCGAGCCGATCGACTGGTAGTTGATCGACACGCTCGGTTCGACGCTCTGGTAGGCGCCAATCCACTCTTGATAGATGGGAGCCGGGAACGAAGCGCCCGCACCGAGCAGGTCGACCGGCCCCATTGATCCCGCCGTCCCAGATGATCCTTCGGTTGTGGTTGTGCTCGACGTTCCACCGCACGCTGCGGCGACCAGCGTCAGCACGATGATCAGAGGTACCAGCCTCGATGGCTTCATGTCACCCTTCCTTGTTCTCGCCCAGGTCTGTCAACCGGCCTGGTCCTGAAGGACGCTACGCGGGGCACGTGACCCCGACATGGCTGAAACGTGAACGACAGGTGAACGTCGGACCGGCGTTGCTTGTCCCACATTCACCGTGATCGGTTCTTGGTTCCCGGCAAGAACGCGGCATCATCAGTCACGAGACCCCGGGGCCACACGGCGTCCTTCCGAGAACCGCGAACCGAAGACTGCCGAAACGAGCGGCGCTCGTTTCAGGCCTTGGGTATCCAGAAGCGAAACGTGGATCCGATGCCAAGGTCGCTCTCCACGTCGACCCCTCCGCCATGGCGTTCAACGACGTGTTTGACGATCGCGAGACCCAACCCCGTTCCACCCGATCTTCGGGATCTGGCCGCGTCCACCCGGTAGAAGCGTTCGAAGATCCTCGGAAGGTCCCGAGCGGGGATGCCGCTTCCCTGATCGGAGACCGTCACCAGCGCACGCTCGTCCTCTTCAGCCACACTCACCCGCACCGTAGATCCTGCGTCTGAGTACACCCTCGCGTTCTCCATGAGATTGCCGACGGCGAGTGCGATCTCCCTCGCGTTGGCTCGAACCGTTACCTCGGCTAACGAAGACTCCAGTTTGATCCCGGACTCGTCAAAGGACGGCTGTCGGTCTCTGAGCTCGGACTCGACGATGGGAACCATCGAGACGACCTCCATCGCGGGTGAGGCTGCTTCGAGCCGGGACAGATCGAGCAGATCACTCACGAGCGCAGCAAGGCGAAGTAGCTCGGCGTGGAGCCGCTGGGCGAACATCGCAGCGGTTTCTGGCTCGTCGGGTAGAGCGCTCTGGATCGTCTCACTGGCTGCAAGCAGCGCGGCGACAGGAGTCTTCAACTCGTGCGAAGCGTCTGCGACGAAATCCTTCTTGATCTCCGCTGCCTGCCGATTCGCTGTCACATCGTGCAACACGATGAGGGCTCGACGCTCGTCCATCGGCTTCACGGTCGCGTGGAGCCATCTCGACGGACGCCCATGCTCGAACACCTCGGTCGCGAGCGCAGCTCCTGACGAGACATGTCGGGCCAACCTGCGTATCGATGCCGGTGCCCGAGTCATGCGAGCGCCGCCGCCATTCTCCAGCATGCGACGAGCCGCATCGTTCGCGAGGTACACGCCTCCCGCAGCATCCGCCACAATGACGCCCTCTCCCAGAGTCGACAGGATCGAGTCGACGTCACGATCAAGTGCATCGGTCGCGCTCTGCACGGCGTCTGTGGTCTTCATCAGCGAGCCGACCGAGGAAGAGAGACGGTCGAAGTCGCCGACGGCGTGCCGAACGACGGTCCCGCCATGGGCCGACACGGCCGATTCGACACGCTCGCGGAGAAGCCGGACGGTCCGCAAGTCGCGGCGACTCGCCAGCAGTTGGACGAAAGCGCTTCCGACAGCTACGACAACCACGCCGATCCACGGGCGGACGAGACCGGCGACCGTGAGGACAAGGGCGACAGCGGCAATCGCCAGTACGGCCGTCAACCGCCGGACGAGGGCCTTGCTAGACATCGGCGAGCTTGTAGCCGAAGCCTCGAACGGTCAGGATGAGCTTCGGCCGGTGAGGATCGTCCTCGACCTTGGCCCTGAGCCGCCGGATGTGGACATCGAGTGTCTTGGGATCTCCGTAGAAAGCGGGACCCCACACGGACTCCAGAAGGGAATCACGGGTCACCAGCCGCCCCCGTTCGAGGAGCAGCATCTCCAGCAGCGCGAACTCCTTCGGCCGCAGTTCCACTTCCCTGCCCGCCAGTCTGACTTCGTGCCGAACCGGATCCAGTGTCAACGATCCCGCCTTCAGCACTTCCTCCTGCTTGCCGACGGGTCGTCGGAGATTGGCCCTCACTCGAGCAACCAGCTCCCGCATCGAGAAGGGCTTCGTGACGTAGTCGTCGGCCCCCACCTCCAGCCCGGCCACGATGTCCGCCTCAGAGTCCTTGGCGGTCAGCATGATGACAGGTGTGCCCGATGTCGTCCTGATGTGCCGGCACACGTCCATGCCGGACATGCCGGGCAACATCAGATCGAGAAGAACGACATCGGGAGGACGCGCTCTGAACAGTTCGAGGCCCTGGATACCGTCCAGGGCAACGTCGACATCGAATCCTTCCCGCTCGAGGTGAAACCGTACCGAAGCGGCGAGCGTCGACTCGTCCTCGACGATCAGCACCCGATCAGCCGTCATCGAACTGAGTGAATTCGACGAGCTCACCGGTCAGAAGGAACGCGACCTGCTCGCCGATGTCGACGGCCTGGTCCCCGACGCGTTCGAGCGCGCGAGCCACCATGATCATCCTCACGCCCCATTGCAGACCCTGATCACCGAAGTCGCACGCCAAGACTCGTTCGTAGATCTCGCCGTTCAGTCGGTCGACCGGATCGTCCAGTCCGGGAAGTGTCTGCGCGAGATCCACATCTCGCTGGAGAAACGCGTCGAGCGCCGTCCGAATCATCGGCCTGACCAGGTCGCCCATCTCCTGGATGATCTCCAGCACCCCCTCGCTCATCGGCAGGTGAATGACAGAACGGGTCACTTTGGCGATATTCACCGCCTGGTCGCCCATTCGCTCCAACGTGACCACCATATGCAGCAGCGCGACCAGAAGGCGCAGGTCACCGGCGACAGGCTGCTGTTCGGCGGACACCACCAGCCACTGCTTGTGGGCGTCCAGGTACATCCGATCCAGCTCGAGATCGCCGGTGATGACCGCCTGCGCCTCATCGAGATCGGCCGTCACGAGCGCATGCACCGCCCGACCGACCTGCACCTGCGCGGTCCTTCCCATCTCGATCACCAAGTGCTCGAGGTCGTCGAGTTGTTCGTGGAATCGGCGTCGTGTCCCAGTCATCCGAATCGTCCCGTGATGTAGTCCTCGGTTGCCTTCCGGCTGGGGTTCGTGAAGATCTTGTCAGTCAAGTCGAACTCTACGAGTACCCCGGTCCTCGCGCCATCCTCTCGCACGTCGACGTTGAAGAAGGCGGCCCGGTCGCTCACTCTGGCCGCCTGCTGCATGTTGTGGGTGACCACCACGATCGAGTAGTCCTTCTTGAGATCGAACATCAGCTCTTCGATCCGTTGGGTCGCGATAGGGTCGAGCGCCGAGGCCGGCTCGTCCATCAGGATCACGTCCGGTCTCGTAGCGATCGCTCGCGCGATACACAGGCGCTGCTGTTGGCCACCGGAGAGCGCCATCGCCGACTGGTCGAGCTTGTCCCGAACCTCATCCCAGAGCGCCGCCCGCCGGAGAGAGTCCTCCACGACATCGTCCAGATCTGCGTCCATCCCCGCGAGTTTCGGACCGAACGTGACGTTGTCGTAGATCGATTTCGGGAACGGATTCGGCTTCTGGAACACCATGCCGATCCTCCGACGCACCTCAACGGGGTCGACCTCGGGGTCGTACAGGTCCTGGCCGTGATAGAGGACTCGTCCCTGGATTCGCGCCCCTGGAATGAGATCGTTCATCCGGTTGAGCGTCCGCAGGACCGTCGACTTCCCGCATCCGGACGGACCAATGAACGCGGTGATCTCGTTCGTGCGCACCTGCAGGTCGATGTCGCGAACGGCAGGAAAATCTCCATAGAACACATGGAGTTCCTTCATGTCGAAGACGACGGCCTGTTCCGACGCGTCGGATCCGTTCAACCTGTCTGCTCCTTGAATCGGTGGCGGACCCTAGAAACGATACATGGCCGGAATCTCGCACCGAGGTGAACGGCGAGTGAACGTGTCACGAATGAAGCACGGCGGCCGCAAGCCGCGGCGTGATCAGCCACCGAAGCTCGCCCGTTCCGACCTCAAGCCCTGCCCACGTCTCCGAAGGCAGGTCGATTCTGACAACCGCCCCGGTAGCGAACGGATGGCGACCTCCGCCGACCAACTCGGAAAGCAAGATCGACCACGTGGGCTCGTGACCGACGATCATCAACCGGGTCGTCGTGTCGGGTTCTGCGGCGACCTCCTCCAACACCGTCCCGGTGCGGGTGTTGTACAGCCTGTCGGTGGCCCGGATCGGGCAGCTCCATCCACCTGCCGCAACCGCGAGGGTGACGGTGGACTCGGCCCTGGCGGCGCTCGACGTCACCACCGACTCCGGAACCTCTCCTGCGCGAGACAGTATCTCGCCCATCAGCCTGGCCGACTTCTCCCCTCTCGTATTCAATGGACGCTCGTGATCGTGGGCGAATTTCGCCTTCCAATCCGACTTCGCGTGACGCATCAACAGCAAGGTCTTCACCCTGCCAGGGTACCGTTTCGGCCACGAATCGGTATATTCGGGCACAGATGCAGCCGATAAACGGAATCAGATGACGACCGAACTGGCCCGCTCGATTGACGATCTCGACGACCCGTCGTTGTACATCAATCGCGAGCTGAGTTGGCTCGCGTTCAACGCTCGAGTGCTCGAGGAGGCCCTCGACACGCGCCAGCCGCTCCTCGAACGAGTCAAGTTCCTGTCGATATTCGGATCGAACCTGGACGAGTTCTTCATGATTCGTGTCTCGGGACTTCGTCGCCAGCTCGAGTCGGGAGTCCTCGAGGCACCCCCCGACGGAATGACGCCTTCAGAGCAGCTCGCGGAGATACGCAAATCGCTGCTGCCGCAGCTCGACACGATGATGGAGTGCTACCTGGATGATCTCGCTCCGGCGCTCGAGAAGGCCGGCGTGGCGGTGGTGCCGTACGACCAGCTCAAAGGACGGCAACGCAAACTGCTCCGACGCCACTTCAAACGTCAGATCTTCCCTGCCCTGACGCCGCTGGCATTCGATCCTGGGCGCCCTTTCCCCCACATCGCCAACCTGAGTACGAACCTCGCTGTTCTCGTCGACGATCCGGAGCGCGGCGAATTGTTCGCACGGTTGAAGGTGCCGGCGGTGTTTCCACGCCTCCTTCGTGTCCCGAGCGAGGAGGCGGCCGACAGCTACGAGAACCTCGGGCTCGTCGAAACGAGCAACGCGTTCGTTTGGATCGAGGAGGTGATCGCCGCCAATCTCGACCTCCTCTTCCCCGGAGTCGACGTCAAGGCCGCCTATCCCTTCCGCCTCACTCGCGACGCCGATGTCGAGATCGAGGAAGACGAAGCCGCCGATCTCTCGGCCGCTGTTGAGCGAGGCGTTGGGCTGCGGCCCTTTGGATCGGCCGTCCGCTTGGAGATCGATCACGCAATGCCCGAGTGGGTTCGTGCCATGCTCATCAAGAACCTCGGCCTCGCCCCGTACCAGGTGTTCGCATTCGACGGTCCGCTCGGCCTCGCAGACCTCGTGGAGCTGACAGCCGTCGACAGGGCCGATCTGAAGGACGAGGCATTCAAGCCGGCCATTCCGCCCGCGCTCACAGGCACCGACAACCTGTTTGCAGCGATCCGTCAGCAGAACGTGATCCTCTACCACCCGTACGATTCCTTCCTTCCGGTAGTGGACTTCCTCCAACAGGCCGCCAACGATCCGAAGGTCCTCGCGATCAAACAGACGCTGTATCGGGTCGGTGTCAACTCCCCCATCGTCGACGCGCTCCTCGAGGCCCGCCAGAACGGCCGCCAGGTGAGTGTGCTCGTCGAGCTGAAAGCAAGATTCGACGAAGAGAACAACCTCGGTTGGGCGAGGGCACTCGAAAAGGCGGGCGTTCACGTCGTGTACGGTCTCGTCGGCCTGAAGACCCACGCGAAGATGACCATGGTGGTGCGACGCGAGTCGAGTGGGCTGCGACGGTACGTGCACCTAGGCACCGGCAACTACAACCCGGTCACGGCCCGTATCTACACCGACTTCGGGCTGTTCACGGTGGACGAGGACATCGCGGAAGATGTCTCAGAGCTGTTCAACGTCCTGACCGGGTACGCGCACCAAACCGACTATCGCAAGCTGCTGGTGGCACCCACCGCCATGCGGTCGGAACTCCTGTCGAAGATCGAGCGGGAGACCGAACGTCATCGGACCCACGGCGACGGATACCTGGCATTCAAGCTCAACGCCCTTGTCGACAAACAGATGATCCAGGCCCTGTACACCGCATCTCAGGCAGGCGTCAAGATCGACCTCCAGATACGTGGTATCTGCTCGCTGCGCCCCGGTATCCCCGGACTCAGCGACACCATCACCGTGACGTCGGTGGTAGGACGCTTCCTCGAGCACACGCGCATCCTCTACTTCTTCAACGGAGGAGACGAGGAGCTCTACATAGGCAGCGCGGATCTGATGCCCCGGAACCTCAACCGTCGCGTCGAGCTGCTCTTTCCTCTTGAAGGCTCCGACCTGACGTTGGTGCGAGATGCCGCTCTCAACGTGCACCTGAAGGACACAGCCCAGGCTCGACTCCTTCACGCCGACGGCACCTACGAGCGGCTCGACCGATCGGGTTTGGACAGCCAGAAATGGCTGCTCGACAATTGGGGATTCCGGGGAAGTGACCTCGACGTCGCCCAGCTTCACTCGGCGACGATCTGAGCCAGCAGGCCGGCGTCGATCGAGTAGCTCAGCCGACCGGGTGCGGCATCGAACGTCACCCACTCGATCCGATCGACCTCTTTGGTAGGCTCGCGGTCTTCGATGCTGCCCGAGAGGACGCGCATCTTCCAGAACCGAACTACCTTGCTGGAGCCGGCCTCGAGGCGGTACTGAACCTCTCCAGCGAACTCATCGAGTGCACACGTGAGTCCCGTTTCCTCTTCTACTTCCCGTAGTGCCGCCACCTCGAACGTCTCCCCTTCGTCGAGCTTGCCCTTCGGGAAGCTCCAGTCGTCGTACTTGGGCCGGTGCACGATCACGACCTTCCCATCTGCGATGACGACGCCGCCGGCGGCACGGATCACATCCATTGGCGGAGCTTCTTTCGGTCCAGGCGGTCGAAGGCATCCCGCCATTGTGCGAGTGCCTCGGTACGACGCGCCCACTCCACTCCTGCGAGTTCACCGACCACGACGGCGTGGCGAGACGGGAGACGAGCCCCGATCCCTGTGAGGATTCCGTGGGCGATGGTCGCATCACGGTACTCACCGAGGATGTCCTGAAGCCGCTCCGCCGCTCGGGCGAATCGACATGCTCGTTTTCCTGCGACCGGTGCCACGACTTCGGCCCCATATCGCACCCTCTTGGTGAGGATACGAATTCGATGGAGCGTTGGTGGATCCGGCTCCGAATCCCTCGCCAGCTCGGCCAGCTTCAACCAACGCAGCCGCACGAGCGGACCCATGATCTCGAGTGGAGGCTTCTCACCGTTATCCCGCACCGGCGTCGCACATGCCCAGGTCGCCAACTCGAGGGCGACCCGCGTGAACTCGTCGCTCTGGATGTACCGCGACAGCTGATCCCACTCGGCTTCCCTGCGTCGGGACCAGGCCGATCGCAGCGCTTCGATCGCCCCGGCATCGCTCGTGAGCCGAAGCAGGAAGACGTCGCGATCTCGGACTTTGCCGAGAAGTCGTCCCGGCTCTCGAAGGTCCCTGCGAAGTGACTTCTCCTCACGCAGCAACGGTCCGAACGTCTGCAGGTCAGAACGGAGCCGGCGAGTGGCGACGCGGGCTTGATGGACGGAGTGGTGATCGGAGAGAGGGAGATGTGCGAAGAGGCGGTCCACCGAAGCGGCGATGGCGTGACCAAGGAGATCATGAGCCGTCGGATCGTCAGGCAGGTCCGGAATGGTGACGGCCGGCCACCTCATCGCGCTCCCCTCCTGTCGACACCGACAACCCATGGACAATGAACTCCTTCAGCGCACCTGTTGCCTCTTCCATTCGATCGGTCGGTCGCGGCTGGGTGATGAGGAATCTCGCGCCGGACATGATCAAGTCCTGGAGAAGGCGCCCGACCAGATCCACGGACATCGAACGGAGTTCGCCGGCCTTCACCCCGGCGGCGTAGATACGCCCGAACGCCTCTACGAACTCCGAGTGCGCCTCGCGGACGCGAAGCTGCGCGTTCCTGGACAACTTGGGTATGTCCCTGTGGAGAATCACCCCGAGTGTGGGGTCCATGACGACGAACCGCACCATTCCGGTCGAGAGACCGGCGATCTGGTCTATGTGAGGCATCGCCGGATCGACTTCCTCGACCAGGCGATGGAGCAACTTCGGGAGCTCGCTCTCCACGAGCGACACCACGAGATCTTCTTTGTCCGTGAAGTACTCGTACAGAGTCGTCCGTCCGATGCCGACCAGCGCAGCGATGTCGCCGAGGGACGTGTTCTGATAGCCCAGGTCGTGAAACAGCCGCTGAGCAGCGTCGAGGATCTGCGCTCTGGTCAGCTCCTTGTGCTCGGCGATGTTCCCTGCGCGAATCCGCGGCACGACGCCTCTTCTCTCTCGTCTTGACCCATGTTATCGATACCCCGCGGCTGTCCAGCCTGGGCAAGGCGGTACCATCGGTCCGTGGCGGCGAGGATCATCTTGGGGACCCAATGGGGTGACGAGGGGAAGGGCAAAGTCACCGACTTCTTTGCCGAGACCGCCGATCTGGTCGTCCGCTACCAGGGCGGCAACAACGCAGGCCATACGGTCGTTGTCGGCGAAGAGCGCTTCGCTCTCTCGCTCGTCCCCTCCGGGGTGATGAACCCAGGCTGCACGCCAGTCATTGCGTCCGGCTGCGTGGTCGACCCTGGCGTGCTCCTCGACGAGATCGACATGCTCGCATCCAGGGGTGTCGATCCGTCACGGCTGCGGCTCTCCTCCAACGCGCACCTCATCATGCCCTATCACCGAAAGCTCGACGCAGTGAAGGAACGGTATCTGGGACGTCAGAAGATCGGCACGACCAAGCGAGGAATCGGACCGGCCTATGCGGACAAGTACGCACGCCAGGGCATCCGCGTCCAGGATCTCTTCGACACCAAGATCCTCAACGACAAACTGGACATCGCACTCGCTGAGAAGAACAAGATCCTCACCAGGGTCTACAACCAGCTCCCGATGGACGCCCTGGAGATCACCCATCAGTACCAGGAGTACGCGGAACGGCTGAGGCCGTACGTGGACGACACGTCGTTACTCGTGGCGTCTGCGATCGAGAGTGGCCGCGACGTACTGTTCGAGGGCGCTCAGGGCACTCTGCTCGATATCGACCATGGGACGTACCCGTTTGTCACATCCTCCAACCCGACCGCAGGCGGCGCGCTCACCGGAACCGGCATCGGACCGAAAGCGATCGACGAGGTGATCGGTGTGGCGAAGGCGTACATCTCTCGCGTCGGGACCGGACCGTTCCCAACCGAACTGAGTGACGAGATCGGCGAGGCGATGGTTCGCATCGGCGGAGAATACGGAACCGTCACTGGCAGGCGCCGCAGGTGCGGCTGGCTCGATCTCGTCGCCCTCCGCTACGCGGCTCGAGTGAACTCCCTCACCAGCCTGTTCGTCACCAAGCTCGATGTTCTCTCAGGGTTCGAAACGCTGAACGTTGCGACTGCGTATAGCTCGCTCGGCTCCCACTACACGGAGTTTCCGAGACAGCAACGGGTGCTGTACAACTGCACGCCGGTGCTCCAGGAACTGGCCGGCTGGGAGACCAACATCTCGGAGGTGCGCAACGCGGCTGATCTCCCCAAGGAGGCACGTGCCTATCTGCGATTCATCGAGAAGGACGTGGGAGTGCCTGTCCGCTGGGTGTCGGTTGGACCCGAGCGAAGCCAGGTGATCGACCTCACGCCGACACCAGCATCCTGATCGCCAAGGCGACAATGACTCCCGCACCGACCACACCCGTGGCGACCCTCGTACGCTGAGACATTCTGTGACCGAGGATCGCGCCAACAGCCCCCACCGCCGTTTGCCACGACAGCGATGCGAGGAACGCACCCGCCACGAACAACGCTCTCCCTGTCGCCGTCGTTGCCGCGCTCCCCGACGAACCGAGGATGAGGGCAGCAAAGTATGTGAACGTGACGGGATTCATGAGGGTGATCGAGAAGAAGGCGGCTGTCGCCCGAGGGTGCGTCGAAGGTCCGGCCCCGCCGGGCGATGCCGGCCGAAGCGACGACGCGCCCATGACCAGGGCGATGATGACGAGGATCACACCCCCGGCGACTCGAAGCGGACGATCGTAGGGTGCGAGGACCGTCGCGGCCGCGACTCCGGCTACGGCCGCAACCGTGGCATAGGTCAGATCTGCCAGCGCCGCGCCGAGCCCGGCGAAGAAGGCTCTCGGGAACCCGTACCTCGTCCCGATTCCGACGATCAGCACGGCGATGGGACCCACGGGAATCGCAATACCGTAGCCGGCTACGACCCCTTCGAGGAAGGCCCTCACAGTCGCCTCGCGAGCGTCTTGGACAGACTGCCGAGCTGATCGACCTCGACGTCCTCGAGCCCGAGCCATTCGGCCATCACGCGCAATTCGCCTGCCAGAGCCGCCGCAATCCGCTCCTGGTCCTGGCCCTGTTCCACGTGGGCGGCCCTCACAGCGAGCGTACCCCTCTTGCGATCGGCCTTGAGATCCACACGGCCGACCATCTCCCCATCGAGGAGGAACGGCAGCACGTAGTACCCGTAGACGCGGTCCTTCGCCGGTACGTAGATTTCGATCCGGTACTCGAACCTGAAGAGGCGCTCGACTCTCGGCCGAAACCAGACCATGGGATCGAACGGACTCAGGAGCACCGCACCCTGGTGCCGCCGGGGTGTCACGGCCGCCGGATGCAGATACGCGTGATCGCGCCACCCTTCTACCTCGATCTGCTCGAGGCCGCCCGTCCGGACGAGCCGGCGCACGAGCGGTCGTGCCGCCGGAACGCCGAGGCGGTAGTAGTCGGCCAGGTCTGCGAGTGTGGCGACGCCGAGCGACTCCGCCGCGCGAACCAGGAGTGCTGTGCGGGCATCTTCCAAAGCGACAGGCGGCTCCTCGAGAATCTCCGGGTGGACCCGCTCGGGAAGGTCGTAGAGCCGACTGAAGGCCGGACGCCCCGCAGACGTCAGCTTCCCAATGAGGAACAGCCACTCGAGTGCGACCTTCTCGGAACGCCATCCCCACCAGGCGTCCGACCGTCGTTCCTGTGCATCGAGGTCAGAAACGGCGAGCGCCCCTCTGGTACGGACCTGTTCATACACGTGGTCGATGAATCCTGGCCGCTGCTCGTTCAATCGTTCGATGGCAGGCCATCGGTGCTCGCCGCTCATGCGATGCGTGAACAGTGGTCTGGCCTCGATGGGCAAGAGCGATGCAGCGTGTCCCCAGTACTCGAACAGTTCGCCGCTGCCCCACAACCATCGGTCCAGGGCGCGCTGGTCGTACGGCCCAAGCCGACTGAAGAAGGGCATGTAGTGAGCGCGGGCGAGCACATTCACCGAGTCGAGCTGGACCACCCCTACGTGGCGGAGGACACGCCGGAAGTGCCGCACGTCGATGCGGCCGGTCGGACGCCCTTGCGTCAACCCTTGTGCCGCGAGGGCGATACGGCGAGCTCGATCGATCGACAGGTGAGGCATCGCTCCATTCTGGTCGAGATCCTTCGTCGACCCTGCAAACATGTGCGTGTGATCCCCCGCTACACACTTCCGGAGATGGGCACGCTTTGGTCGGACGAGCACAAGCTCCAGGTCTGGCAGGAGGTCGAAGCGCTCGTCGCCGAAGCGTGGGAGGTCGAGGGGGTCGCCCCGAAGGGTGCCGCATCCATCATCCGATCGGCACCTGCAGTCGCGCCCGACGCATGGATGGCGCGTGAACGGATCACTCACCATGACGTCGCGGCGTTCGTCGATCTCCTGGCAGAGGCGGCGGACACGGCAGGTCCGTGGGTGCACTACGGGCTCACGTCGTCCGATGTCGTCGACACCGCACAGGCGGTCATCTTGACAGAGGCAGTGGACCTGCTGATCGCCGGCGTCGACGGCCTGTTCAGGGTCGTACGGCGAAGGGCGCTCGAGGAACGTGACACGTTGATGGTCGGGCGCACGCACGGCATGTGGGCAGAGCCGACGACTTTCGGGCTGAAACTCGCGACGTGGGCGTTCGAGATCACGCGCGCCCGGGAGCGCCTCGATCGAGCGCGACACACCGTGGCGGTCGGCAAGGTGAGCGGCGCCGTCGGCACCTATTCGCAGGCACCTCCGGCGATCGAGGCGCACGTGTGCAGCAGTCTCGGTCTCGAAGTCGAACCGGCCTCGTCCCAGATCACGCACCGGGACCGTCATGCCGAGCTGGTCGCAACGATCGCGCTGACGGGCTCGTCGATCGAGCGCTTCGCCACGGAGATTCGTCACCTGCAGCGAAGCGAGATCCGAGAGGTTCAGGAAGCCTTCGCCAAGGGACAGAAGGGCTCTTCGGCGATGCCGCACAAGCGCAACCCGATTCTCTCGGAGCGCATGGTCGGCATGGCGAGGGTGCTCCGAGGCTACGCAGCGACCGCTCTGCAGGACGTCGCTCTGTGGCACGAACGAGACATCAGCCACTCTTCAGCCGAGCGCATCATCCTGCCCGACGCAACCACACTGCTGCACTACATGCTCGTCACGTTCACTCGCATCGTGGACGGCATGGTCATCGACCGGGACCGCATGCAACAGAATCTCGACGCCACCCACGGGCTCGTCTTCAGCCAGACCGTCTTGCTGTCGCTCGTCGATGCGGGCCTGCCCCGCGACGATGCCTATCGGATCGTGCAGCGCTGTGCGGCCAGTGCATGGGACGAACAGAGGGATCTGTTCGTCGTGCTCTCCGAAGACCCCGACATGCCGCTGGATCTCGAACAGCTGTCTGAGTGCTTCCAGCCCAAGCTCTCCAACACAGGTGTCGTCTTCGATCGGCTCCCCTCCTCGACCTGACCTCATCCTGTGCCGGCGAACGCATGGCACGCCTGGCACACCCGCATGGTTCGATCGTTGTTGAGGTACATGGTGGACCCGTCGGTGGTGTGGGCGGAGTGGCAACTCACGCACGTGGCGGCGCTGGCGGAGAGCGCCTGCCATTGTGGGAGCAATTCGTGGAAATGCTCTTCGAACCCCTGAGCGTTGAGGATCTGCTCGTGGCACTTCGTGCAGTGACTGTCGGTGATCGGACGGGTCAGAGGGGCAGGCTGCTGGTAGCTGCCGATCAGGTAGCGGACGAGGTCCCTGCCCCCGAGCGCCAGGCCGGCGATCCTGCCTGCCAGATCAGGACCCGTGTGACAGTCGATGCACCGCGTCGATCGGGTTGTGTGGTAGCTGGCCAGATCCGTCGGTTCGATCGCAAGACTCCGATCGACATAGGTGCGCTCCGGCTCGGAGTGGCACGAAGAACAGAACGTGTCACGGTTCTCGAGTTGGGCTGCGCCGAGACCGGTTCCGATCGCCAGGACGACGAGGACGATCCCCGCTGCGATCACGACCGCTCTCCGCCGCCTCACATCGACCCCAACCATGCAGCGCCACGGACTCCGCTGGAGTCACCATGGCGCGCCCTCCGCAGCTTCGTCATCACGCTGTCGGAGAACACCCACTCCCCGAGCATCTCGGGGACTCGGTTGTATAGCTCGTCGATGTTGGACAGGCCCCCTCCGAGCACGACCACATCCGGATCGAGGACGTTGATGACGGACGCGAGACCTCGGGCGAGCCGGCTCATGTACCGGTCGAGCGTAGATATCGCCGCAGGGTTCCCCGCACGTGCTCGGTCAACGATCTCGGGGCTGCGCGCATGGCTCCCCGTGACTCGCTCGAAGTCGGTTTCCAAGCCAGGGCCGGAGAGAAACGTCTCGATGCACCCTCGGTGTCCGCAGTAGCAGGCCGGTCCGGGCAGCTCGCTGTCGGCAGCCCATGGAAGTCGGTTGTGTCCCCATTCGCCCGTCACCGCGTTGGGTCCCCGGACCAACCTCCCTCGAACCACCAGGCCCCCACCGACGCCCGTGCCGAGGATCACACCGAAGACGGTCTCGAACCCTGCTCCCGTACCATCGGTCGCCTCGGAGAGTGTGAAACAGTCTGCATCGTTGGCAGCAGCCATCGGTCGACCCAACGCTGCCCCGAGGTCCTTGTCGAAGGGGCGTCCGTTGAGCACCGTCGAGTTGGAGTTCTTCATCAGACCGGTCGCAGGCGAAATCGCCCCGGGGTGTCCAATCCCAATCGATATCGCCGCTCCTGACTCCTCCAGGGTGTCGACCAGCTCCGCGATCGCCCTCAAGATCCCGTCGTAGTCACCTGAGGGTGTCGGAATGCGGCGACGGACGAGCTCTCGACCGTCGTCTTCGATCAGAATCCCCTCGATCTTCGTGCCGCCGAGGTCGATCCCGATCCGCATGAGGGCATTGTGACAGCTTGCTGCGCTCGCAGTGAACAGCTGACAGCAAGCAGCTGCCGAATGCCGGCATGAGTACTGAAGGCTCGAACCTGTTCCCTGTTGTCCCCTGCCCTCCGGTTCGCTTGAATCAGACCTCATGACGGACCAGCCGTTCTTCGGGTATGACCAAGCGATCATCGACGCATTCCCCACAATTCGGGCGGCGGTCGTGGATGTCCGCGTTGGCGACCCGGACGATGTTGCCGCCCTGGTGAGCGAGTATCGAGCCCAGCAGTCGGCCACCGCCCAGAGGCTCGATCGCACACCCATCGCCGAGATCGCCTCCATCGCGGCGTGGCGGCGAGCATTCACTCGATTCGGGGTGAAGCCGACCCAACACCGATCGGCGGTCGAGTCGCTGCTCCGGCGGCTCGCAAAACAGGGAGATGTGCCATCGATCAACCCTCTCGTGGACATCGGCAATCTCGTGTCGATCCGTCACTCGCTGCCCGTCGCAGTGTTCGATCTCGATCGAATAGCGCCACCCATCACCGTGCGCTTCGCATCGGGAGCCGAGGTGTTTTATGGCATCGGAACCGACGGTCCGAGCCATCCTGCGCCTGGCGAGGTCGTCTTCATCGATGCTCGAGGCGACATATGTGCTCGGCGCTGGTGCTGGCGGCAGGGCGCCCAGAGCGCCGCGGGCTCCGATTCCAAGCACGTGCTCTTCGTCATCGAGGGCCACCACGAGTCCGCGTCGGATGATGTGTCAGCCGCGGGGAGGGATATTGCCGACCTCACCGCGCGCCATCTGCACGCATCGGCCGGCCACGTCGAGCTCCTCTCGTCAGAGAGACCACTTGCCTAGCCGACACGCGAAACGGTGCGACCTTACTTCACGTCGAGACGCGACGTTTGGTCTCTGAGGTAAGAGCGAGCACACGAGTCGTCGTGCAGGAACCGGACCGGCTCGAACCCCTTCCCGTGAGGAATCCAACCGAGTGGGCGGCTCTGGCGGCCAAGCACGGTGGCCTCCGCTAGGGTCGTCCATCATGCCCCACATCGATCTCGTCCTGCCCGATGACGCCGAGGGAACCCTCGCCGGCGAGTACGATGCTGCGCTTCGGCGGGCGGGACGCATCTGGAACATCGTCGCCATTCAGAGCAGAACGCCCGAGGCCCTCAGGGCGTCGATGCAGATGTATGTGACGCTCATGTACGGCCCTGGCCCGCTGGACAGGTCGGTGCGCGAGATGCTTGCGGTTGTGACCTCACAGACGAACGACTGCCACTACTGAATCCAGGCCCATCTCCACGACCTCCGGGCCGAGGTCGCCGACCAGCAGATGATTGACAGATTCGCGCTCGACTGGAGAACAGCGGATCTCGACGAGGCAATCTCGGGGCTACTCGCACACGCCGAGCGGCTCACCCGCGCCCAGTCGGACATTGCTGCAACCGATATCGACGAGCTGCGCGGGATGGGATGGAGTGACGAGGCGATCTCTCTGACCACCCAGATCGTTGCATACTTCAACTACATCAACCGGATAGCCACGGGCCTCGGCGTCGACATGGAGGACTGGATCGACGTGACGGGACGCCCGCTCTAGCGGAGCGGATCGAGGTCCTGGAACTCACCGGTCCTCAGGTGACACGACACGAGGTGTTCCGAATCACCGTCCACGGGGAGCAGGACGGGTTCCATCCCGTCACAGATTCCCGCCTGGGCGATGGGACATCTCGGATGGAAGTTGCATCCGGGTGGCGGGTTGATCGGATTCGGGATCTCGCCCGCCGGCAGAGGCTCCGTGCGCCGGTGCTTCGGATCGGGCACCGGAACGGCGTCGAGCAGTGCCCTTGTGTAGGGATGTTGGGCATTGGTGTACACGGACTCGAGAGGTCCGATCTCCACGATCCTGCCGAGGTACATGACCGCGATGCGATCGCACACGTACTTCGCCGTCGCGAGGTCGTGCGTGATGAATAGGTAGGTGAGGTCGAATTCGTCCTTGAGCTGCATCATGAGATCGAGAAGAAGCGCCCGCACGCTCACATCCGCCATGGCGATCGGCTCGTCGGCCACGATCAGATCTGGTGCCGTGATCATTCCCCTCGCGAACACGACCCGCTGCCGCTGACCGCCACTGATCTGATGGGGGTACTTCGCGTAGAAGAAATCGGGCGGGACCATTCCGACCTGATCGAGCATCTGGAGCACGCGGGCGTGTCGATCCTCCCCCGACAGCTGCGGCATGTGGATCTTCAGTGGATGCTCGATCGCTTCACCGATCGTCATCCGGGGGTTCAGCGACGCGAGCGGATCCTGGAACACCACCTGCATTCGATGTCGGAGCGTGCGCATCTCTTCCGGCGACAGCGATACGAGATCGACCCCATCGAACACGACCTTGCCGTCCGTCGGGTCCAGCAAGCGAAGCACGAGCCGCCCGACGGTCGACTTGCCCGAGCCCGACTCGCCCGCCAGTCCGAAGACCTCTCCCTTGCGAATGTCGAACGTCACACCGTCCACGGCGCGCACATACTCCTTCGGCACGCCGGTGAGACTCGCGACGAACCCCTGAGCGACCGGGAACCACTTCCTCAGGCCGACGACTTCGACGAGGTTCTCAACCACCGGTCACTCCCACCTGGTCGTAGAGCCAGCATGCTGTCGCCTGCCCAGGAACCACCTCCTGCAACACCGGGATCTCGACGGCACAGACATCCATCACCCGCGGGCAGCGGGGGTGGAACGGACAGCCACTCGGCGGGCTGAGGAGGTTTGGCGGCGTTCCCTCCATCTTGTAGAGGTCGTGCGCTGCCAGGTCGATGTTCGGGACCGAGTTCAACAGACCCACCGTGTACGGGTGCTTCGGCCTGGCAAAGACACCGTAGACGTCCCCGATCTCGACCATCCGTCCTGCGTACATCACGGCGACACGATCGGCCACCTCGGCGACGACCCCGATGTTGTGGGTAATCATCAGGATCGTCAGATCGAACTCATCGCGCAGCTCGCGCAACAGATCGAGGAACTTCGCCTCAACGATCACGTCGAGCGATGTCGTCGGTTCGTCGGCGATCACCAGCTTCGTGCGCAGGGCCAGCGCAAGCGAAATCATGACCCGCTGGCGCATGCCACCCGACAGCTGGTGCGGATAGTCGTCGAGTCGTTCCCGCCGAATCCCCAGCTTCTCGACCAGCTCCTCGGCTCTCGCGATTGCGGCCAGCTCCGACACCTTCGGCTCATGGGTTCTGATCGTCTCGGTGAGGTGCTCGACGACCCGCTGAACGGGGTTCAGCGATGTCATCGGATCCTGGAACACCATCCCGATCGCACCACCACGTACCGACTGCATCTGCTTCTCGGAGTAGGTCATGAGATCGGCACCGTCGAACCAAAGCTCTCCGCTGTCGATCCGGCCAGGCGTCCTGATCATCCGCATGATGGCCTTGCCGAACGTCGACTTGCCACACCCTGACTCACCAACAAGCCCGAGGATCTCACCACGCCTGATGTCTAGTGACACGTCGTCGACGGCGTGGACATCCCCCGACCGCGTCGCATATCGGACGTTGAGGCCGCGAACGGAGTACAGAACGTCTTCCATCACTGCTGCCGCAACTTCGGGTTAAAGATCTCCATCAAACCCTCGCCCATCATCGTGAAGGCCAGCACAACCAACATGATGGCGAGACCGGGAAACGTGATCAACCACCAGGCGGTCTGGATGAACCCCTGGCCTCGGGCCAGGTCGATTCCCCAGTCGGCGGTGTCCGGCGGCAGGCCAAGGCCGAGGAAGCTCAGGCCCGCACCAGTGAGGATCGCGTCGGCGACGTTGACCGAGAAGATGATCGCAACCGAGGGGATCACGTTGGGATAGATGTATTTGCGAAGGATCTCACTCGAACGAGCTCCGATCGACTTCGCCGCCTCGATGTACAGCTCTTCCTTCACCGACAACGTCTGACCCCTGACGATCCGGTAGTACGTCGGTATGTACAGGACCGCGATCGCCACGATCACGTTCAGCACGCTAGGCCCCAGTACCGCGGTGATCGAGATCGCCAGGATCAGTCCGGGGAATGCGTACAGGCTGTCCATTACGACGCTCAGGATCCGATCGAGTTTGCCTCCCCTGAAGCCGGCCAGGAGACCGAGCGGCACGCCGAGAACCAGGGCGATGATCGAAGCGCTGAACCCGATCAGTAAGGCGATGCGGGTGCCCCAGATCAGGCGGCTGAACACATCCTGACCGATCTGGTTCGTGCCAAGAATGAATCCGCCTTCAGAGGAGACACCGCCGGTGATACTCTCGCCCTCGGCCACGGTTGGGTAGTCCCCTGCCACTTGCTCGTACTCGGTGGACTGGACCACGGCAGCAAGCACCGTTCCATCGGCGACTGCTTGGAGAGTTTCCTCCAGCGTATCGAATCGAGCAATGCGAGGTCTCAATTCCATGCCGGTTCCGCTGAGCTCATCATTCAGTGCCTGCGCCTGATCATTGAGCGCCTGCGCGGTGGGGACGCCTCTCACGACGCCAACGGACGGTCGTGGATCGCCCGCTGGAACCTCCAGGTCCGAAAGCCCGCTGATGCTCGACGAGGCCAACGACACCAGGACGGGTACGTCGGGACTCGCCCCCGGCGCCAGGAACCGCGGTCCTGCCTGCGCGTCAGGAGAGTAGGGAGCAAACAACGAGGGGAACAACGCAAGGATGATGAAGCCCAACACCATCACGGCCGAGATCGCGACCAGCCACCAGTCGGTGCCATACCAGCGTCTACCTGCGAGCAGCTTCCTGACGAACCCGACTCTCTGAAGGTCTTCGCGCCACTCTTGTTCGTGGGAGGTGGGAGTCTGAAGAGCCATGGCTCAGTACCGGACCCGCGGGTCCACGAGCGAGTAGATGATGTCGACCGCGAGGCTGATCAACGCGACGAACAGCGCGAACATCGTGATGACGCTCTGTACGGCGGTGTAGTCGCGGCTCGAGATCCGCTCCACCAGATACCTGCCCATGCCGGGCCATGAGAAGACGGTCTCGGTCAGCACGGCGCCGGCCAGCAGAATCGCCACCTGGAGGCCAATCAACGTGATCACAGGGATCATGGCGTTCTTCAGCGCGTGGCTGTAGATGACCACTCGTTCGCGTATCCCTCGTGCACGAGCGGCCTCGACATAGTCCTGCTGGAGCGTCTCGATGACATTGATCCTCGTGAGCCTCACGAACACCCCGGAGAGGATCAGGCCAAGGGTCAATGTGGGTAGCACGAGGTGGGCGAGCACGGACCGTAGCGCGGCCCAGTTCCCCGTGAGTAGCGCATCGACGCTGTAGATGTTGGTGATGTGGTGCAGCGTGGTTCCCACCACGGCATCGATTCTCCCGGCGATCGGTAACCACCCGAGCTTGACTCCGAACAACAACTGGAGCATGAGGCCCAGCCAGAAGATCGGCAGCGAGTAGATGATGACCGAGTAGAGACGCAGCGAGTAATCGGCCGTCCGCCTTCGTCGTGACGCCGCGAAAGCCCCTCCGAACACACCGATGGTCAACGAGAGGATGGCAGCGGGAATGACCAACTCGAGTGTCGCCGGGAACCGCTCGCTCATCTCGTCGACAATCGGACGGTGTGCGCCGGTGAGGGAATTCCCGAAGTCGAGCGTGATGACGCTGCCGAGAAATCGGCCGTACTGCACGAGCAGCGGGTCGTTGAGACCGAGCTGCTCATTGAGCCGAGCGATCGTCTCCGGACTCCCTTTGGGTCCCAACGCCGAGCTGACCGGATCGCCCGGGATGACTCTGAGCACGAAGAAGACGAGGCTCGCAAGAATGAACACCATTGGCAGCGTGAGGGCGATACGAGTCAGGATGTATCGACGAAGTCCCGCGCTTCCCTTGACAAAGATGTAGACGAGTCCCAGCGCTGCGGGAACTCCAATGATCAAAAAGATGATCGAAAGAGGGGACATGTTTGATCGAGGGTAGCGCAGGGGCGGGTTCCGAAGAACCCACCCCTGCGTGTCCGCTATTTGTCGGTCGTGAGTGTCGAGTAGTTGAACTCGATCGTCGGACCGATGTTGAGCGTGTCAGGCGAGTCATACATGGGATCGCCATGGATGTAGCTCGCGTACACGACATGCTCCGGCTCGAAGAACAACGGCAACGTCACCACGAGGTCGGCGTAGACGTCCTGCGCCTGACCATAGAGGTCGGCACGCACCGACTGATCGGTCTCCGTCGCGGCCTGGACCAACAGGTCCACCAGCTGTTGCGACTTGTCGTCGATCCCGACACCGAAGGAGTTGCCCTCGGCAGCCTTCGTCACGTTGGTGCCTTCGCCGCCGTTGTACACGAACGGCTCGAGGTAGTTGGACGGGTCCGGATAGTCGAAGAACCATCCGAGCACACCCGCCGAATACGCATCACCACCGGTGAGCGCAGTCACATAGGTGCTCCACTCCACCGAGTTGAGCGTGACATTGATCATGCCGGTCGACTCGAGCTCCTGCTTGATGACCTGCATCCAGTCGGCGGTCGTCGTGCCGTAGTGCTCAGGCGGGTAGTACAGATCCAACTCCAAAGGATTGGAGGTGCTGTAGCCGGCATCCGTCAGGTACTGCTGAGCCGCCGCCATGTTCGGTGACTGGTACGTCGTGTCGAATGCCTCGTTCGCTCCCAGGAAGCCCGGAGGCACCTGCGAGTACAGCGGCGTGACCTGTCCACTGAAGACCTGGTCTGCGATCTCGTCTCTGTCGATGATCGACGCCACTGCCTTCCGCACGTTGTCGTCGTCGAACGGCGCCATCGTGTGGTTCAAGATCAAGTAGCGAATCGAACCACCGTTGATGGTGCCGACCGTGACGTCTTGCACATCCTCGAGCTGCTGGACCAACTCTGATCCCAGGAACCTCCACGCGATATCGATCTCACCGTTCTGAAGCGCCAGCGCCATCGTCTGCGGGTCGCTGTAGTACTTCACGATGATCTGATCGACTTGCGGCTTGAAGTCGCCTTCGTAGTAGGGGTTCGGCTCGAGAACGACCTGCTCCTGCTGCGTGTACTGGGTGATGACCCACGGACCGACTCCATACACGGGAGCATCCGGGAACAACACGCACTGGTCAGCGGGGAAGATGTTCGGATCGGCCGGATAATACGGTGCAGTTGCCAGGATCTGAAGGAAGTAGGAGGCTGCCTGTGTCAGGTGGAAGACCAGCGTGTGGTCGTCCGTCGCCTCCACACTGTCCAGATACGGAGTGGCAAGCGCGTTGGCAACTCCGTTCGGGCAGTCGGGACCGATGGTCAGAAGACGGTTGATCGAATCGGCGTAGACAGGCGCCGTGAGATCGGTTCCATCACCGAACTTGACCCCGTCCTTCAGTGTGACCGTATAGGTCAGCCCGTCGTCTGAGACAACCGGGAAGTCGGTCGCGAGGCCTGGCTCGAGGTCGGAGGCCGACCCCGGGGCCCACTTGTACAGCCCCTCACCGGTGTTCTTGATCAGCTCCCAGTCCCGCGTCGCGTACGCGTCCGCCGGGTCGAGGCTGGCAATCGTATCGGTGGTGCCGATGATGATGGTCTTCTGTGTCATCGCCTCCGTCGTCGTCGTGGCTTGCGTCGTGCCGGAACCGGCCGTCGTCGTGGTAGCCGCCGTCGTCGTCGTGGCCTCCGTCGTGGTCGTCGAAGTTCCCCCGCACGCGGCTGCGATCAACGCAAACGCGGCGATCAGGGCGACGACCCAAAATCGACGTCTCATTCTCTCTCCTCCAATAGGTGTCGCTCGGCTAGTCACGTCGAGCACACTCAAGTTAGTCCCGATCCGCAACTGCGACAACGGGGAACGCTCATCTCTGCCGGTTCCTGGACGAGTCGTACACTCGCGTGGTCAGCAGAGAGGACTGATGGTGGCAGCTGTTGCGCTCACGTGGGAGGGAGATCATCGGTTCGACGCTGTCGACCGGAGTGGCATGCCCGTCGACATCGACGGCGGGGGACCGACGGGGGTCCGACCATCGGATCTTCTGCCCATGGCGCTCGCAGGCTGCTCCGGCGTCGACGTGGTGGATCAGATCGGCGCGGACCGCCTCACCTCGTTGGAGATCACGATCCGCTACACGAAGGAACCCGACCCGCCGTGGAGGTTCCAGCGGTTCCGAGTGCGCTACAGGGCCACAGGGCCCGATCTCACCGAACAGGAACTCGCCGAAGCGGTGCACCGAAGCCACGAGGAGATGTGCTCCGTTTCGCACGCCATCCGCGGAAATGTGCCGGTGGAGACGACAGTGGAAGTGGGTTGAGCACTTCGTGCCTCCGGCCGAGCTTCGTGGGCCAGCTGACCGAGGGCGCCGAGGGCCTGCCCCGGCCCGGCTACCTCGCCGCGGCCGGATACACCTTGGCGAGTTCGGCGTTGAACGTGTTGGTCGGAAGCAACACCCAGGCGCCGGCCGATGTCACATAGTCCTTCACGGAGATATGCACCCTCCGTACGTCTGATGCAGTGATCCCGCGAAAACTCCACGCAAGACTGACGGCGTCCCCAAAGGCGAACCGGGAGTCGAGATGGACGACACTCGCCACCTTGCCGGCCACCGACGAGAACGCCGACAGGGAGCCCAGCGACGCCATCCGGTCGGCGATCTTGAACAACATCTCCTGCTGGTGCTGCTCACGGGTCAGGTCACTCGCGCCGGCCACCGGACGCCACTCTCCATCGACGTACTCCTCGGTATGCCTTGTTCGCACCCACGCCAAGGCCTGGTCGCCGTTCACGTGCGTGCAGCCCGCAGGAAGATCGAGCTGGGCTTTGGCGTCCCTCACCGGGTTGTCCACGCATATGTCGACCCCGCCGAGTGCGTTGATGATGTCGGCAAAACCCGAGAAGTCGATCCGTGCGAAATGGTCGACCTCGATGCCCGTGTAGTCCTGCACCATGAGCGCAAGCAGCTCAGCCCCGCCGGCGACTCCTTTGCACCCACCGAGGCCGGTGTTGAGACGGGCGTAGTCGTCGATGCAGGGGTTGTTGACGTAGAGGTCGCGCGGGAGTGACGCGATGATCGGCGCCGATCCATCGGAAGGCAGCAGGATGAACAACATGGCATCCGCCCTCGGGCCTTCTTGGCCGACGAGGAGATACGACGCGAACATACCATCCGGCAGGGCCGGGCTCGTCGCCGTCGGCAGCTCGAACGGGACGATCGTCGCCTGCCTTTGATTGCGCTCGGCAACGACCAGCGTGAGCAGATCCTTGTCCAGCAACGGTGGCTGGAAGTCGAGCGACGCCGCCGCTACCGCCGCAGCAATCTGCTCAGGGGTTCTCCCAGCGATCTTCGATCGAACCTCGGAAGCCGACGCGAACTCCTCGCGCTCCACACTGTGGTATGCCTGATACGCGCGAACACCGCTTGCAGCGAGGAAGCCGAGGACAGCGACACCCACCACCACTGCGATCGCGACGAACGCGCGCACCACTTCAGGGCGTTTCAGCTCGTCCCTGTGCTTGCCCATGCCTTGGATGGTAGGAGGTTCCGAGCGTTTGACCCCGATTCACGATTCGTGCACGAGGTCCCTGATCGCGAGCACCATGAAGAACAGGACCACCGATAGAGTCGCCATCGTGGCTCCCGCGGCGGTGCCCACGTAGTAGCTGATGTAGAGCCCTCCCAGGACGGCAATGGAACCGACGGCGACTGCAACCAGCATCATCGTGGGGACTCTCCTGGTGACCAGCGAGGCAGTCGCAGGGGGGGCGATCAGCAGCCCGAATACGAGCAGCGTGCCAACGGTCTTGAACGCGATGACGACCGCGAGCGTCACGAGCCCGAGCATCATGGCCCGTGCGAGCCGCGGCTGCATTCCGAGCAACTTGGCCTTGTCTTCATTGAACGACAGGGCGAGAAACGGACGGTAGAAGGCGAGAGCGACCAGCACGGTCACCACCAGACCGACGGCCAGGATCCTCAGATCCCCGGCGTCGACGCCGAGCGCATCGCCGAACAGAATCCCGGCCAGGCTCCCCGCATAGGACGACGTCCTCGAGATGATCACCACGCCCAGGCCAAGCATCCCGACAAACAACAGCCCGATGCCGGTGTCCTCTGACAGCTTGGCCTTCCGATGGATCGTCCCGATGCCCCATACCATGACGAGGGCCGAGGCGACGGCTCCGACGAGCTGGCTGAATCCCAACAGCACGCCGAGCGCGATCCCTGGCAGTACTCCGTGGGCGAGGGCGTCTCCGATGAAGCTCAATCCTCGAAGCACCACCCACGTTCCGACGATCGACGTGACCGCGGCGACGAGAATGCCCGCGAGCAGCGCACGTTGCATGAAGTCGAAGCTGAACGGTTCGATCAGCCAGCTCATTGCCCTCAGTTCTCCTCGAGTGCGTCCGCAATCGTCTGCGCGTCGGTGAGGAGCAGACCCAGGTAGGAGTCGGCGCCCGATCCCGGCGCTCCGAGCGAGCCTGTGTACAGGCTAACGACCTTCACGTCGCGACCGACTTCCTTGGCGAGGGCATCTGCGAGTGTGGGCGACTCGGTCGACTCGGTGAAGATCGCGGGTACATCCTCGTCGATGATGGTCTGAGCCAATGCAGCCAGATCCCCGGCGCTCGGTGCCCCCATCGTCCCACCCCCGGGGATGACGACTCCGACGATGGAGAAGCCGAACCGGTCGGCCAGGTAGCCAAACGCCATGTGTCCCGTCACGAGCTTGCGCCTATCAGCAGGAATCTGATCGAACAAGCCGCGCATGGCCTCCTCGGTCGACTGGATCTCCTGCGCGTATGCCTGCCCCCTCGCCGTCCAATCCGTTGCCCCCGGAGCCACTTCGGCGAGCTTCGCCGCCACTGCGTTCGCCGCGTCTGCCATTCTGACCGGGTCGAACCACACATGCGGGTCGGGCGATCCATCCGAGAAGTCACGCGGCGCCTCCAGCTCGCCGACCTTGAGAACTGGAACACCGTCGCTCTCGACGGCATCGAGCACCGAGGCCATCCCCTCCTCCAGACCGAGCCCGTTGGCGACCACCAACGTTGCCTTCTCCATCGCCGCCACCTGCTGCGCCGATGCCTCGAACTCGTGCGGATCGGCCCCGACAGGCATGAGCACCCTCACGGTGACCGCGTCTCCTGCGATCTGACGAACGAAGTCGCCGAGCACTGTTGTCGTCACCACGATCGTCGCACCGTTGGAGCTGGAGGGGGCGCCGCATGCGGTCGCCATCAACGCCACCAGCAATGTAAGAACGGTTCTCATTGTCATATTCTCATGGTATCGTGTCCGAGCGATGATGCAAACGGAACTCGTAGACAAGGCAACCCGCTATCTTCTCGATCGCGGAGTACGACTGACGAGCGCGCGCCGCCTCGTCATCCGCTCGCTCGCAGACCATCCCGGGCCACGATCGGCAGCCGACCTCGACGTGGCCATGCGACGAAAGGTCCCCCTCTCTTCCATCTACCGAACACTGTTGGTGCTCGAAGAGTCCGGTCTCCTCACGAGATTCAGGGATAGCGACGGCGTCGCCAAGTACGAGCTGTCGGAGCGGGTGACCGGCGATCACCACCACCACTTCGTGTGTATCCGATGCGGCCGTACCGACGAGGTGGCCATTCCAGAGAGACTGGAGCAGGCTATCACTCGTCTGATCGACACCGTTGGGAACGACCGCTCATATGAGATCACCGGCCACCGGCTCGAGCTGCAAGGAGTGTGCGCAGCATGTCGCGCGTGATCCGTGCAGAGAACCTCGTGCTGGCGTATGGCGATCGCATCGCACTCGCTCCCTCGACATTCGAGATTCCGACAGGGGCTATCACCGCCATCATCGGACCGAACGGATCCGGCAAGTCGACCTTGCTCCATGCGATTGCCGGACTCGTTGAGCCGGCCTCGGGATCTCTGTCCGTCCCATTCGGCAAGAAGATCGCATACGTCCTCCAGTCCACCAAGCTCAATGAGATGACGCCGATCACCGTATTGGAGGCGGTTCGAATGGGCCGCTACGCGCGTCTTGGTTTCTTCGGCAGGTTCAGGTCGGGAGACCGCTCGGCATGTGACCAGGCGATGGCCAGGCTCGGCATCGAGGATCTCGGCGCGCGCCACCTCTCGGAGCTGTCAGGCGGACAACGGCAACGTGTGTTCGTCGCCCAGGGCATCGCGCAGGAGGCACCTCTGCTCCTCCTCGACGAACCCATCACCGGCCTCGACCTGCTGTCCAGGGAGTACATCCTCCAGGTGGTCGAGGAGGAGAAGGCGGCCGGAGTCACCATCGTCGGCACAACCCACTCGCTCGACGAAGCCCGAATGGCAGACCACGTCCTCCTTCTCGCCGGCAGGATCGTGGCCTCAGGAACGCCCGAGGAGGTACTGACCACGGATATGTTGAGCGAGGCGTATGGTCACCCCATGTCCACCACTGGTGACGGGCGTGTGCTCCACGACGATCCGCACCATCGTCCTGTCGAAACCCGCCACGTTCACTTCGAACGGAAGGGATAGACCATGTCGTTCACCTATCGAGTCATCGCGTCCGCACTTCACGAACACCTCGACGCGGTGATTGCCCTCTTTGTGACCGCGCTCGAAACGATCGGAGGGACGAGGGATGGGGGTGGTGAATCGCTCGTCTTCGTGGCGACCGGTGGAACCGAACGGCTCCTCCTCGATTGGTGGGAGCAGAATCCGGCCGGACCGGTCTTCATGATCGCCCATCCTGGCCACAACTCGCTTCCAGCTTCGCTCGAAGCGCTCGCCCGACTGCACCAACTCGGTGCAAGGGGACGCATCCTCTACCTTCGGGGACCAGATGATCTCGAGGGTCTGGCGGCCATCGAGGCCGCTGTCGAAGATCTCGCCGTGTGGGCGACCCTTGGCCACGCGCGGATCGGTCGAGCGGGCCTGCCGTCGGACTGGCTGGTGGCCTCCAGCCCGAGTCCCGAAACCGTGTCCTCCACGTGGGGTCCGACCCTCGTCGACATCGCTCTCGACGGCATCTATGAGGGGTTCGAGCTGGCGGAACCCGTGGGAGCCGGCGAGCTCCACGATCACGCCACCCACGTCGAGGAGCCTTCAGTCGAACAAATCCAGGCAGCAACTCGCCTGACCACCGCTCTCGAGGATCTCGTCCGGACCAATACGCTCACCGCCGTTGCCGTCAGGTGCTTCGACCTGCTGGGGGACATCGCGACCAGCGGCTGCGTCGCTCTCTCCGAACTCAACGACGAGGGCATCGTGGCCGGATGCGAAGGTGATGTCGTATCCACCGTCGGTATCTTGTGGGCGCGTGAACTCACCGGCGAGATGCCATGGATGGCCAACCCGGCACAGGTTGATGTCGGGGGCAACAGTGTCCTCCTGGCGCACTGCACGGTTCCAAGGAGCCTGGTCGACTCCTACTCCCTCCGTTCGCACTTCGAGTCGGGCACCAGCGTCGGCATTCAGGGAACGATCCCACCGGGTCCGGTGACGCTGCTCCGCATCGGAGGCACCGAGATGGACCGCGTGTGGTTCGCCGAGGGCGAGATTCACGCAAGGACCCCGCTCGAAGGACTCTGTCGCACGCAGATAGACGTCCACCTCTCCAACGGATCGGTACGTGATCTGCTCGACGCCCCACTCGGCAACCACATTGTGGTGGTCAAGGGTCACCACGCCGACCGCTTCCGCGACTGGTGGAGAACGTTCATCGGGTGAGCGATCCCGAACTGACCTGCACACGGTCACTCTCCACCGTACCCTGATGGCGATGGGGTACTGCTTCCTCTGTGACCAGACCGTAGACGGTGATACCTGTCCCACGTGCGGGCGGCCCGCGTGGCACGACGACACCGCCGAGGACCAGTCTCCCACCGACTATTTCGCCGCCTCATCGCTCCCCGGGCCTGCCGAGGACAGCACACCGTGGCGGCCACGGCCATGGATGATCGCGGGCACCGTGGTCGTGGTCGGTCTGGTGCTCTCGATTCTCACGGTGCCCTCAGGATTCCAGCAGGTGACGACACCCACTCCCCCTCCGATCATCACGACAACGACGACGCTCCTTCCGGGATCCTCGCTCCCGACCTACCCCTTGCGACGAGGAACATGGCTGGGTCTGGTCAGGGCCGAGGCACCTCCGAAGACCCTCACCGGCTCATTCCCATTCCTCGAGCCCGCCGACGATGTGATGTACGACGGCTCTCTGATCCTCCACACCGGCACCAGCTACGTGAGAGTCACTCCGGACGGTGTCCACACGGACATCCCCATCGGATCACCGGGGCACTTCGTCGATGTCGAGCTCTCACCGAATGGACGCCTCCTGGCCACCGTGGACAAGCGCGGCGCGGTGGCCGTGTGGAATCTCTCCACGAGCCAGCTCACCGAGTTCGAGGCGATCGACGAGACCGGCCCGCTCCTAGACGGACACATCTACTGGTCTCCCGACTCCCAGACCGTCGGACTCGATGACTCCGGCGATCACTGCTACGAGTGGCGCGTCGATGGCACACTCCTCACAGGCCCCCTCCCCGGACGTCTCGTCGCCGTGGGTATCGGCGCCAGGCTGGCCGTCGCCGGCGACGAAGGCCTCACTCTCACCTCGGTCGTCTCCACCGACATTGCCACCACGCAGCTCGGACGCAACCTGACGACATTCTCCGACATCCAGGCCGCCGAGTTCAACCCGTCGAGCCCATACCTCGCTGTCGACGCGTCTGTTTCGGGACAAGGCTCAGGCGTGTGGGTCGTCGCTCTCGGCGACCCTCGTCAGAACCTGGTGGCGCCGTCAGGATCCTCGTTCACCTGGTCCGGCGACGGGTCGGCACTGTATTGGACCGACCAAACCGGGACGTACGCGTACCCGGTGAGCTCCGTATATGGGGTCGCCCGCGTCAGCGATCAAACACTCGGCCGGGGGGATCACCTGCGAATCTACGATCCGGCTCTGGTGGTGGTTCCGACCTTCCTCGTCCATTCGGGAGACCTCTTCGAGCTTCAGGATGGGCAGATCCAACTCCGTTCACCCGGCGGTCTCACCGTGCTTGACATCCCCTCGGGTGGCACCACCGTTTCGATCATCGATGCCACCTCGTTCAATCCCGATCTTCCTCTGCTGCGGACCGCTGAACGCGACGACGGCAGCCTGGTCGTGTCGCAGGTCACTCCCACCGGGCTTCTCGAGCACCTCGTCGGTACCCTGCCGTCCGGATCGGGCCCCGCCACTTCGGCACTCGACGCTCCCGGCTCCGGCGAGTTCATCGCGACCGACCAGGATGGCGTGTTTCGCCTCGGACCGGACGAGACCTTGGATCCGGTCATGGAAGGAGGGTCGCCCGGGATCATCGGAACAGTCCCGTTCGCGGTGACGAGCGGATCCATCAAACGATTGCCAAGAGACGGTGAGGAGCCGGAGACGCTGCTGGACATCGCGGGCCTCGCCGGAGCGGCCGACATTCTCGATGCAATCGGCATCAGAGCGGAGATGGTGGTGCTTGCCCGAACCCAAGTCGGTACTGCCTCGATCTACTGGGTTCCGGGCGACTCCGAGCTGTTCGGATCGGCCATCCTGCCCAACTCGCCGATTCCAAGCAACACGCCTTTCTCACTGGTGTACACACCGACCAACAACAGGGCCTTCGAAACGGGACGGATCGTGCCGGCCGGAGACGGACAGACATTCGCGGTCGAGCTGCACTACGCAGACGGTGTCGAAACGGTGCTCATGGCCGCCCCAGCTCCCGGACAGTCCACCTGCAATGGGCAGGTCGTCTGCCCGCTGTACTCCGTCGCCGGACGCGCGCTCGGGTTCTCCCCAGACGGAGCGTGGCTCCTCGTGGACACGGACGGCGCCTACGTGGCGATGTCAACCAGAGGACGAGGGTCCGTCCGGATCGATGAGACCGCACCCGACGGGGTCGCGTGGATTCCATGACCCAGGCGTTCGAGTTGTGTGGCACAATGCGTTCATGGCAGCGGCGACGTGTCGAGCACGCCTTCCTCGCTACGCGAGAGCGGCGCTATACGCAGTTCCCTTGTAACCGCACGCGCGCATTCACGCCGGCAGCCGAAGGGAACATGACATGAACGACTTTCTCAACCGATTCGAGGCATCAGTCGCTCCCGTCCTCGCGTTCGACACGGATATCCATGTCGCGCGGGCGGAGGGGCTCTGGGTGTACGACTTCGACGGCAACCGCTACGCCGACTTCGCATGCGGCACCGCCGTCGTCAACCTCGGTCACAACCACCCGGCGGTGATCGAGGCAGCGAAGGGGCAACTCGGCAAGCTCGTCCACGCTGGGTGCGTCTTTCGGTACGACTCCATCGTCGAAGCTGCGGAGCGCCTGCGTTCGATCACGCCGGACGGAATCGAGATGTTCGGGTTCGCCAACTCAGGTGCCGAGGCGGTCGAGGCCAGTGTCAAACTCGCGAAGCACTCGACGAGACGACAGGGCGTCATCGTATTCCGGGGTGCGTTCCACGGGCGCACCATGGGATCGGTCTCCTACACCACCTCGAACGCCAAGTACCGAGACGGCTACCACCCGATCCTCGGCTCCGTCTGGGTGGCCCCCTTTCCCCACCCGTATCGATGGGGCATGAGCGAAGCGGACGCCACGCAACTCGCACTGGACGAACTCCATCGCATGTTCAAGCATGAGGTGCTCCCCACGAATATCGCAGCGTTCCTGATCGAGCCGGTTCAGGGCGAAGGTGGCTACTACCCCGCTCCGCCACCGTTCCTCGAAGCTCTTCGGGAGATCGCCGATGAGCATGGCATCATGCTCGTCTTCGACGAGGTGCAAACAGGGTTCGGTAGAACCGCGGAGTGGTTCGCATCGGACCACTACGGAGTCGACCCCGACATCATCGCGCTCGGTAAGGGGATCGCAAACGGCATGCCTCTGTCCGCATATGGGGCACCGTCGGAGGTCATCGGCGCCTGGCCGGTCGGCGCCCACGGAACGACGTATGGGGGGAACCCGGTTGCCTGCGCGGCGGCAGTCGCCGGCATCGACACCATGGGCGAACTCCTCCCCCACGCACGAGAGTTGTCCGCCCACGCGTTCGAGCGGTTCCGGAAACTCCAGATCGACCATCCCGTCATCGGTGACGTGCGGGGCCTCGGATTGATGGTGGGTATCGAGCTGGTGCGAGATCGAGCCACCAGAACGCCCGATCCGGAGGCGATGCAGTTCCTCGCCGATTTTGGATTGAAGCATGAACTGATCATCATCTCCTGTGGTCCTGATGGGAACATCATCCGTTTCATTCCGCCCCTCATTACGAGCTTTGCGGAGCTGGATTCGGCGATCGATACGATCGAGGAGGGACTCGAGGCGTACGAAAGCCGCAAGTAGGCCGGCCGTCCCTGGCGGAGACGCTGTCTCCGGGCTGGCCGAGGAGGCCACCCACTCGGGTGGCCTCCGCCTATCTCGGTCCTAGAGTCGTGGACGTGAACGACCTGAATGTCGCACTGGAAGCTGCTCGACTCGGCGCCGATGTGATTCGACCTGAGCAAGTTCGGTCCGTCTCGTACAAGGGTGCCGTGGATCCGGTCACCGAGACCGACACGCTGGCGCAACAACGGATTCTCTCGGTGCTGAGCCACCACCGACCCGAGGACGCCATCCTCGCGGAGGAACAGCCGAATGCCGTCGGAACCGACGGCCGGCTATGGCTTGTCGATCCACTGGACGGTACGGTCAACTTCGTCCATCGTATTCCTCACGTGGCCGTGTCGATCGCCCTCTACGAAGATGGCGAACCGCTCCTCGGAGTCGTCGTCGATGTGTTCCATCGGGAGGAGTTCTCGGCTGTCACCGGGAAGGGCGCCTGGCTGGATGGTCACCGTCTGGAGGTCTCGAATGCCGAGCTCGGATCGTCCGTCGTCGGAACGGGATTCCCCTATGACCGACAGACTCGCGCTCGGGAACTCGGCACCGTGGTCGGGGACGTGCTTGCACGCGTCCAGGGCCTCAGGCGGATGGGAACCGCTTCCCTCGACCTCGCGTGGGTGGCGGCAGGGCGGCTCGACGCCTTCTGGGAGATCGGCCTCAAACCGTGGGACGTCGCAGCAGGACTGCTCCTCGTTCGCGAGGCTGGTGGAATCACCACCGATCTCGACGGAACTCAATCGACACCGTTCGACGGTCGTTTCGTCGCGTCCAACCGGATCGTACATGGGCCCCTTCGGACCCTCCTAGCCTCGGTCATGACCGACGTGTGAAGGAGACTCCATGGAACCCTATGAACTCATCAGAAGCCTTCGTGTCACCCGGAACTTCACGGCACAACCCATCCCTGAAGCGGACGTCGTTCGCATTCTCGAAGCCGGACGCTGGACGGGCAGCTCCAAGAACTCCCAGCGGTGGGCATTCATCCCGCTGCGCGACACAGCTGCGCGGGCACGCGTCGCCGCCTGTGGCCCCTTCACCGAGCCGATGCTCAACGCCGGCCTCGGATTGGCACTCGTTCGCCTGCCGGACGGCTACGAGTTCGACATCGGCCGCATCGCCCAGAACATGATGCTCGCCGCATCGGCGCTTGGAATCGGCTCGTGCCCAGTCACGCTCCACGACACCGAGTGCGCCCGCCGTGTCCTCCGCCTCCCGGAAGGCCACACGTGCAGGTACGCGATCGCGTTCGGCTATCCGGACACCGTGGCCGAGGAAGCGGCGCGAGCACAACGAAGGTACGGTGGGCGCAAGCCTCTCGACGAACTCGTCTGGGAGTTGTCCGATTGAGGCGACTGATCGTCGCCGACTCGATCCGAACGCCGTCCGGTGTGCCGGCCACGGGACTGCTCATCGACGGCGGTCGTGTTCTCGATGTCGGTGACGCCTCCCACCTCCAGTCGGATGGCACTCAGGAGGTCCGCTACCCCGCCGCCGTGGTCATACCGGGACTACGCGACGCTCACCTGCACCCGCTCGGGCTGGCATCGCCGAGCCTGAACCTGGGGAGCATCGGAGACATCGAGGAGCTGCGTGCACTGATCGCCCAGACGGAAGGGACGATCGTCGGGAGCGGCCTGAACGAGCACGCGCTGTCCGACGGCCGGCTCCCGACCCGGCACGACCTCGACGACATCGACCGACCGGTCCTGCTGTACCGGGTATGCGGCCACATCGCCGTCGCCAACACTGCCGCTCTCGAGGCTGCCGGGCTGGAACCCGGCACTCCGGATCCCCCGGGAGGAACGCTCGACAGGGATCAGGACGGGACGCCGACCGGCATCCTGAGGGAAACCGCCATCTCGCTGGTTGCTTCACACCTCGCGACGGCCCCGGTGCGATCCGAACGGCTCCTCGCCACACTCCAGGACCTCGTATCGCTCGGCATCACCTCGATCGGCGCCGTCATCACATCTGCCTGGTCGGAGCGGATCGAGCCACTCATCGACCTCGCGGGTGACCTTCCCCTTCGCGTGCACGCCATCCTCGAGGCCCTCGATCGGTCCACGATCCGCGCGCTCGATCACCCTCACCTGACGTTCGGCGGCCTCAAGGCGTTTGCCGACGGAAGCCTCGGAGGACGAACGGCGGCGCTGCGCGAGCCCTACAGCGATGACCCAACCACCGCCGGTGTGCTGCGCCTGGACCGTGCAGGCATAGCGTCCCGTGCACGGATCTCCCTGGATGCAGGGGGCATCGTCGCCGTACACGCCATCGGTGACCTGGCCATGGATGGTGTACTGGACTGCTTCGAAGAACTCATCGACAATGGGGCGCCCCCGCGCAGTCTTCGTGTCGAGCACGCGTCGATCGCCGATGACACGCACCTCGAACGAATGGCCGACCTTGGCGTGACCGCCTGCGTGCAACCCGCCTTCGTGCCGTCCGACGCCCCATGGCTCTCCCAGCGGCTCGGTGCCGTCCGAGCCTCACTCGTCTATCGATTCGCCACGATGCTCAGATCAGGGATCCCGACCTCAGGTGGTTCTGACGCTCCTGTCGAGTCGCCGGATCCGTTCGCGGGGATGGCAGCGGCGCAAGACCGTGGTGGCTTCCGCCCGGAGGAGTCGCTCTCCGCCGAGGAGGCGTTCGCCTTGTTCACGACCAGTGCAGCAGAGTCGCTCGGTGAACCGGTCCCCCTTTCCTACGGTGCGCCGGCCGACTTCACCGTCGTCGACCGCGACCCCGTACTCGCGTCACCGGATTCACTTCGAGGTACGCGAGTAGTGGCCACGTGGGTCGGTGGAAACGAGGTCTTTCACGCCTGAAGGAGCCTGCCCTCCATGCCTCCGGCGACGACAACGACCTGTCCAGTGACGTGCCCCGACAGCCGGTCCGAGGCGAGCACCACGATGTGGCGCGCGACATCTTCCGGGGTCCCGAGCTTCTTGAGGGCCATCGTGGCGGTGACGCGCCGCTCGAGCTCGGGATCCTGACGGGCCTCGGTTGTCATCGGAGTCACGGTCCATCCCGGCGCCACGGCGTTGACCCTGACACCGAGCCGTGCCGCCTCATTCTTCGCACTCAGCAGCAGGCCCGTGAGGATCCCACCCTTCGCAGCGGCGTAGTCGGCGTGTCCTGCCTCGCCGAACACGCCCGCGGTAGATCCAACCATCACAAGACTGCCGGACCCCGTCGTGGCCGCGTGCCGAAGGAACGCCCGTGCAGTGAGAAACGTGGCAGTGAGGTTTGCTCGCAGCGTTGCTTCCCATCGTTCGACGGACAGTTCCCACAACGGAAGGTCTTCCGACGGCCACACGCCGGCGTTGGCAACGCACACGTCGAGCCGCCCGATACTCCGCACCGCGTCCGGGATCAGCGCATCGACCTGCTCTTCGACCGTCAAGTCGGCCTGCAACGCGACGCCACCCACGTCCTTCGCGAGACGGTGCGCGGCGGCCTCCGAGGTGCGGTAGTGGACAGCCACCCTCGCCCCCTCGCCGGCGAACGCCCGGACAACGGCCGTCCCGATACCGCCAGCGCCACCCGTCACCAGCACACCCTGCCCAGAGAGCCCCGTTTCCATAGACGGCACGGTAGTAGCTCGAGACCCGCCTTCGGCGTGCCGTGCCGGCAAGGGAAGAGAGATCCAGTTTGGTGGGAACCGCCCCCTCCGTCCTCGGCTTCGCCTCGGACACCTCCCCCAACGTCGCTCCGCTCCCGGGGGAGGGAACAGGTTGCCGAAGTTCTGCGTCGGCCACCTCCGATTCTCACGATTTCTTTAGGGCATGTTCACTCCCTGTTCACCTTCATCCCGCACACTTCCTTGACAGAATGGTGATCAGGGAATAAAAACACCATTCAGAACGTCGAAATAGGTGCAAATCAAAAGGGGGTCGGGTAACGTAGCCCGACACTCCATCTACAAGACGGAGGGCTCACATGGCAGACACACTGAAAGGTGCACGACTCAAGGGCGGGCTGCGGCCATCCCGGAAGTACGGCGAGAACAGGGTGTGTGCCGAAAAGGGCTGCGATACCCGTCTTTCGATGTACAACCGGCGTGAGTACTGCTACGCCCATGCCCCAGTTCGCTTCCCTCGCGTTCGTGGAAGGGTCGTCCCCGAAGGTACGTGAGAGAAACCAAAGCCACGGCGCCCAAGTTCCCCCCTCCACCCAGGCGCCGGCTCGAGGCCCCGGAAGTCCCCTCCTCCGGGGCCTCACTCATGCCCCCTCTCCCCACCCCACCCCGGGTGGGGTATACTGGACGAGACATGAAGGACGAACACAAGCAACGCGCCCTCATCCGCTTGAAGACGATACGTGGGCACCTCGATGGAGTGATCTCCATGGTGGAGGCCGACCGGTACTGCCCGGACGTGATGAAACAGGTATCTGCCCTGCAGGGGTCCCTGGAAAGGGTGAACCGAATCGTGCTGCAGAACCACCTGGAAACCTGCGTCGCCGAGGCGGTCCGAGAGCACCGGACCGCGGAGATCGTCGACGAGCTCATGGAAACGATGAAGTACACGGCGGCGGTCACCGGGCCGGCACCGAGACTCGACTTGGAGGCCCAATGAACGCTATGACGCTTTCTGTTCCTGACATCTCATGCGCTCACTGCAAGATGTCTATCGAAGGAGCGGTCCGCCCGCTCGCAGGTGTGGACACCGTCGAGGTCCATATCGACGCCAAGACCGTCGATGTAGCGTGGGACGACTCGACCCTCTCCCTGGAGGCGATCGTCGATGCCATCGAGGATCAGGGATACGAGGTCGATGGACACTGACACCCTCGATCGGACGTTCGACGTCGAGGGAATGACCTGCGCATCGTGCGCCATCCGTATCGAACGGATCCTGTCGAAGCAGGACGGCGTCGACGAGGCCATCGTCAACTTCGCCGGCTCTGAGGCACGGGTCGTTGCTGCACCCAGCACCGACGTCGAGCATCTGATCGAGGCCGTACGAAAGATCGGTTACGACATGCGCGAGGTCGTACCCGAGCAGGAACGCATCGATGTCACCGAGCGGTTCAACGAAGAGGAACGAACCCAGCTTCGCAACTTCATCGGGGCGGCGGCATTCACCATTCCAGTCATGATCCTCGCGATGCTGGTGACGAACGGCTGGTCGCGACCTCTCCAGTGGCTCCTCGTCACCCCTGTCGAGTTCGTTTTCGGGCTTCAGTTCCACAAGATCACCATCAAGCGGCTCCGCTCATTCGACGCAACGATGGACACGCTCGTGTCCGTGGGCACACTTGCTGCCTACGCCTACTCGGTGTGGGCGTTCTTCGCCGACAAACCTCTGTTCTTCGACACTGCCGGGGCGATCATCACGTTCATCCTGCTCGGCAGATTCTTCGAGGCGAGGGCAAAGGGCCGGGCTTCACAGGCGATCAGCACCTTGATGGAGCTGGGAGCGAAAGAAGCAAGAGTCCGACGGGGCGACACCGAGATCATGCTTCCGATCGCGGAGCTACACCGGGGGGACCTCATGGTCGTTCGTCCGGGTGAGAAGATCCCGACAGACGGCGCGATCGTCGAAGGAACCTCCTCATTGGACGAGAGCATGTTGACCGGCGAGTCGCTCCCCGTCGACAAGAGCATCGGCGATGAGGTGTTCGGAGCGACGATCAACCAGCAAGGGAATCTCCTCGTGGAAGCGACCCGCGTCGGCACCGAGACGACCCTGGCACAGATCGTCCATCTGGTGGAAGAGGCACAGGCAACCAAGGCACCGGTGCAGAAACTCGCAGACAGGGTGGCGGGCGTCTTCGTGCCGATCGTGATCGGCATCGCCGTGTTGACGTCCGCAGTGTGGTACCTCGTGTCGGGCGGTGACCTCGCTCGTGCGCTCACCACCGGCGTGGCCGTGCTCGTGGTTGCATGCCCTTGCGCGCTCGGGCTGGCCACACCGACGGCGATCATGGTTGGAAGCGGCCGCGGGGCCCGCCTCGGCGTCGTATTCAAAGGCGCAGAGTTGTTCGAACGTTCGCGAGCTGTCGACATGGTGTTGTTCGACAAAACCGGCACATTGACGAACGGTGTCATGCGGGTGACCGACGTTGCGGCGCTCGACGACGAGTCGACGCTCCTGCGGCTTGCAGGGTCGGTGGAGTCCTCCTCCGAACACCCGATCGGCAGGGCGGTGGTGCTCGCAGCGGAGATGCGAGATCTCGACGTGACGCGACCCGCATCCTTCGAGAACCTCCCCGGATCCGGAGTGCATGGAGTGGTCGACGGACGAGACGTCTACGTAGGAAGGGCGCACCTACTGCAGGAAGCCGGTCTCACCATCCCGGACGAGTGCATCACCGCCTCAACTCGGTTCGAGGGTGCCGGCAAGACAGCGTTTCTCATCGGATGGAACGGGCGCGCACAAGGCGTCATCGCAGTTGCCGACACGCTCCGCAGCCACGCGGTAGGGGCGGTCTCGGACCTGACGACGATGGGGGTCCGAGCCGGCATGATCACCGGCGACAACATGACGACCGCGACGGCGATCGCCTCGGCACTCGGCATCGGCGACGTGGTCGCCGACGTGCTCCCCGGCGAGAAAGCCGAACAGGTGCGACGCTTCCAGGCAGACGGCAACGTCGTCGCGTTTGTCGGCGACGGCATCAACGACGCACCCGCACTCACACAGGCTGATCTGGGCATCGCGATCGGGACGGGAACGGACGTCGCGATCGAAGCCGGCGATGTCATCTTGATGTCCGGCGACCCTGCACTCGTGACCGTCGCCTTGCGGCTCGCCAGAGCAACGTTCAGAACCATCAAGCAGAACCTCTTCTGGGCGTTCATCTACAACTCGGCAATGATCCCGCTTGCAGCGTTCGGAGTCATCAGCCCGATGCTCGCAGCCGCCGCGATGGCCACCTCGAGCGTGTCGGTGGTCACGAATTCCCTTCGACTCCGGAACTTCCGGGCAGGTGTCACTACCGTGTCGGCACCAGAGAGGGAGTGATCATGACCTACCCGGAGGGTTTCGGCCCGCCTCCGAGCACGCCGACCCAATCCATGCCCGTTCGGCAAGCAGCTCGTCCGCTGTATGAATCGAAGGCCTGGATCAAGCTCCTCGGTGTGATCTCCATCGTGAGTGGGGCGTTGGGTGTCATCTCGATCGTGGGGATCGTATTCGCATGGCTGCCGATCTGGCTGGGCATCCTCTTGTGGCAGTCGGGCAAGGCCGTCGAGGCCGCACACGAGACAGGAGACGCAGACCGGTTCCTCGAATCGCAGAGGAAGCTGAAGATCTACTTCCTGGTTGCCGGCATCGTGTCGTTGATCGGGATCATCCTGATGATGATCGCCATCCTGTTCTTCGGGACGGCCTGGGTGGCCTTCGTCCGTGAGGGGGGCACGATCGGCTGATCGATCGCAGCGCGACGGAGGTCCGGCGAACCGGACCTCCCAAACCACGGGCCCCTACTGCTTCTTCTTGTGACGATTGGCCTTGCGACGCTTGCGGTACTTGTGCTTGGACATCTTCTTGCGTCGCTTCTTGATAAGGGAACCCATCCACACCTCTGCTCTGGATTGAGGCCACTAGCTTGCCCGCTCCGAGCCGGGTTCGCAAGCCGAAACCGCTCAGGCGATCAGCCCATGCACACCGATCTCCGGCATGAGGACGGCACCCCTGTCACCGAGCGCGCCCCTCATCGCGGCGACGACGGAACCGCGTCTATCGGAGATCGTCAGCGCGAGGATCGACGGGCCTGCACCGCTCCAGCACACGTGAAAGGCACCCGCATCGAGTGCAGCCGCCATCAGAGGCTCCGCAAGAGGATTGAGGTGGGCTCGCGGGGTTTCGTGGAACTCATCTGCGCCGGCGGAACCGAGCGCATCGGGGTCGCCCGTCCGCAGCCCCCGGATCAGCGCGGCCAGTCTCTGAAGGGTACGAACGGCGACGTCGCGATCGACCTGGTCCGTGAGCGCGCTCCGGGCAATCGGCGTCGGAAGCGTCTCGTCAGGGACCGCCAGCACCGCGACGAGGCGTGAGGAGAGTTCGAGCGGAATCACCTTGCCGCTCGTGGTGACCGACACCAGGCCACCAAACACGGCGGCCGCCGCGTTGTCAGGGTGGCCCTCCATATCGGCGACTGCGCCGAAGACTCGATCCGCGGCAACGTCCTCACCGACAGCACGCATCGCAGCCGCGACCCCTGCCGTCATTGCCGCGGCCGATGAGCCCAATCCCCGACCGATCGGGATGTTGTTGCGGACCAGGAGCGAAAGCGGATGGTCTGTGGTGGCCATGGCTGCGGCAAGTACGGCGTCCTCACCCTCAGGAGCATGGGGTCCCTCATGGTGCACGATCCATCCATCCGCACGAACCGCCGACACATGACAGCGGAGGTCGAGTGCCAAGGCCAGCGTGTCGAACCCTGGACCGAGATTCGCAGATGAAGCGGGCGCAGACGCGTCAGACATGTACGGACTCCACGAAGATATCGCCGGCCTCCGGCACCACGCCCCGAATCGCACTCTCTATGCGACCCACCGCCGCGGTGACTTCTTCACCGGTGAGGCCATCCTGCAGACCGACCTCGACGTTGACGAGGACCTCCTCCGGCCCTAGGTGCATTGTCAGCAGACGCCCGACGGCCTCCACGTCACCCACGGAAAGCACCGCTCCCCGAATCGCGGACCGATCGGCGCGAGTCGCGGCCTCGCCAACCAGCAGTTCCTTCGTCTCCGACGCCAGCAGTACGGCTACCAGCCCGAGAAGCCCACCGATGAGGATCGAAGCGACTCCATCCCACAGAGCCGTGCCCGTGAGGATCGTCAGCATCAACCCCGTGCCCGCGATGACCAGACCGACAATCGCTGCACTGTCCTCGAACAGCACCACCAGAACCGAGGTGTCCTTCGTCGAACGCAACGAACGCCAGAGCCTCCTCGAGCCGCGTTCTCGGTTGAACTCGCGCCTCGCAATGCGAAACGACAGTGATTCGAGAACGACAGCGATACCCAGTACCAGGAAGCTCGCCACGAAGTTGGTGACTTCGTGAGGATGGCGCAAAGCGTCGATCCCGCGCTGTACGGCGAGCACACCCCCACCGACGAACAGCATGACGGCAACCATGAAGCTCCAGAAGTACACTTCCTTGCCGCGCCCAAACGGGTGCTGCACCGAACGACCTCTTCTCGACACGGCCAACCCGCGAAGCAGCAGTAGCTGATTGCCCGTGTCGGCAACGGAGTGGAATGCCTCGGCGAGCATGCCGGCACTCCCGGTGAGCAGAGCCGCGATGAACTTCGCGACGGCGATCGCCGAGTTTCCGAGCAGGGCGGCGATGACCGCCGAGCGTGAGTCAGCCATTGGGGGCATTGTACGACCGCCCACCCTCTCGTTCCCGCCATCAGGCCATGGGGCCACCTTGCGGGAACGGAAGCCGTGGGTAGTAGCGTGACGCCGACATGGAGGGACTGTTCAGCCTCGACGAGACGGTGGCACTGCTGGTGCTCGGCATCGGTGCCGCCATGATCATCGGCAACCTCGTCGCACTCGTGCGGGGTCGTCGTCAGGAGTCCGAGCGCCTCTACGTCGGGCGAGCATGGTTCCTCATGCTCGCCGGAGTCGTCATCACCGCCTGGTCGATCGCCAGTTTGAGTCGGTAGCGCAAGAGGGACACGGCTCTTTCGAGTCGTGTCCCTCGCCCCTGGAGCAACACCCTGGATGCCCGCCCTGCCGGCGCTGGTCCGGCCGGGCAGTATTAAATGCTATCACGCCACGAGGGCAACTGCTCAGCAGGGACAAGGGCCAACGCCCGAGCCGGTGCCCGGCCGTCGCGTCGCTGCGATCAGCTCCGCTTCCCGTTCCGAGGACAACGCCGTGGAAGGAAGCCCCTGGCCGTCGAGCCACGCCCGCGTATCCCGTACCGTCGCGATGGGATCGGTCGTATCGAGGCCCCTCCCACGTGCGAGATCGGCGCTCACATCCATGAGGCCGCTCCGGGCGCCGTGCTCCGGTCGATACAGCGGGAGTTCAAGAAACGACAGATTCGCAGCAACGATGATCTCCTTCGGGACCCACACAGGGGTCTCCACGCCCAGCAGGTCGACGAACTCAGGTGAGACGCGGGCCGGACAGGGTATCGATTCCGGCCTACCCATCACGTCACGGTATCACCCAGGAACGCCGGGATGGACGGCGCCGCTTCTGCGATCCGGCGACCGGAGTCCGACGGCTGGGCCTGTCTTGGCCCCTTTCCGGGCGATGCAGTAATCTCCCGTCCCCGGACCGCTGCGGAGCGAGCCGGTCCCGTGCGGGTGTAGTTCAGTGGTAGAACACGAGCTTCCCAAGCTTGTAGCGGGGGTTCGATTCCCCTCACCCGCTCCGACCCGCATGGTGGTCAAGGGTGGAACAGAGGAGCATTCCCTCGCAACCACGAAGCCGATAGGCTGGCCGTGGAAGGAGATCCGGGGTGCTGAACGACTGGCCCGTTCCACTTGACCGTCCCACCTACCAGATGAACGAGGCGTCGCGCCTGCTTGGGCTGCCTGACAAGACACTGCGCCGGTGGATCGACGGAGACAGACGTTTCGACACGACCATCGAACCATTGATCAGACCCGAATCCACGGGGTCGACCGAGGTGACATGGGGTGAGTTCGTCGAAGCCTTCTTCCTGTGTCAGTACCGCTATCGATCGCTCCCGATGGAACGGCTACGGCCCCTGATCGCAGCGCTCCGCGAAGCGCTTCAAACACCGTATCCACTCGCGCAGGCGAGGCCTCTCTACGCAGACGGTCGGCAGCTCTTGTGGCGTGAGCAACAGAACCACGGTATCGGGCCAGATCTCTTCCTCGTCGTTCAAGGCTCGCTGGAGAAGGGCTATCAGCTGGTACTCACAGAGGTCGCCACACGATTCGTGTCGCGTGTCGACTTCGAGCCACCCGACACCGGGGGCGTCGCGAAGTGGTACCCACTCGGCCCTGATCACAAGCGCATCGCTCTGGATCCACGTGTCTCGTTCGGCCTTCCCACGATCAATGGCATTCGAACGGAAGCTCTCGCCGAACTCCATGCCGCCGGCGAGCCCGATTCCTCGATCGTTGGGGCGTACTCCTCCTACGGAGTATCAGCGTCTGACATCGCCGAGGCGGTTCAGTTCGAGCGATCGATAGGACCCGCGGCGTGAGCTCACGATTCTTCTTCGATGTGAACATCATCGGAGTGGCTCACGCACTTGAACGGGAGATGTCCGGAGTCGTGTATCCGGGCCACGCAGACTGGCCATTCGATCGAGACACTCCTGATGAGATCTGGCTCCCCTTCGTTGGCGACAGCGGCTGGTGTGCCATTGTCCGCGACAGGCGGATCAGGTATCGACGCTCTGAACGCGCCACCATGGAGAGACACAGGGTTCGCGCGGTTGCTGTTGTTGTGGACAGAAACCTCACCATCGCGGAACACACCGATCTACTGCGGGGCAACTGGGCGAGGATCGAGGCGACACTCGCAAGGCCCCCTGCCTTCTACCACCTGACCGCAAGCGGACTGAGAGAGATGCTGCGCTACTAGGCAACTGCCCCAACCGTCTCCGGAACTCAGGGTAGATGCTGCCCGACGACCTTTGCCACGGTGCCTCCGTCGAGCGTCAGCCAGTTGGACAGGTAGCCGTACCCAGCATTCAGATCGGCGCCCTGGACCGTGACTTCATCTGTCCACTCGACCCTGGACG
>CAYLHS010000004.1:0-11732 GCA_964383535.1 uncultured Acidimicrobiia bacterium | reverse complement strand
GCATTCAGATCGGCGCCCTGGACCGTGACTTCATCTGTCCACTCGACCCTGGACGATCACCTGGCCGTCGACGGAGTAGATCTCGCTGGACTCGTAGATGTGAACCATCATCGTCATGGTCGCCGGTGGGGGAACCGTCGTAGTGGTCGTCGATGGAGCAGCCGTGCTGGTCGGCGTCGGCGGAGGCTCCGTGGTGAACGTCGTTGTCGCCGGTGTGGTCGATGCGGAAGCTGTCACGGTCGTGGTCGTCTTCGGCTGAATCGTCGTCGAGGTCGTCCCATCGACCGCCGTGGTGCACGCGGCCATCGCGAGACATACGCTTCCGAAGGCCACCCTCCATGCGCTCCGACTGATGCCCAGCACCTCATCCTGTTCGGGTGGTCCCTCCTTCGAGCGCACCGCCGGCATCGGAGGCACGGAGCCGCACATCCTTCGCCTAGTGTCATGGTCATGCGTCGACTCTTCCTAGCGATTCTTCTCGCTACCGCGGCTTGTTCGTCTGCTCCCGTGCAGACGACGGGTACGCTTCCCCCTCCTCTGACCTCGACCACCAGCACGCTCCCTGAAGGACCGGGCCAGTGCGGGAGCCCCCTCCTCACCGACGAACGCGTCCCAAGCGACCAACTCGCCGTCGAGATCGTCAACCGCTTCGTCGCCGATCGGATCGCCGGAGAGGGAGCAGAAGCGTGCCTCACAGATGCGGCCGCGCAGGTGTACGCGTCCTCGGAGTTCCCAACGTGCCTGTATTCATGCACTGACCTCGCCGCCCTCGACCTGCCCGATCCTTCGGACATCCGCTCCGAGGGCGAGGAAACGCTGGGTCCCGTGAGATCGATCCTCGTCGACTACCACATCGACGACACGCTCGTCCGGACCATGCGGGAGGTCTATGGCGTCCAGACCGTTCGGGGACCCGGTGACGAGCGCCAGGTCTTGATCGGGAACGTCACGGTCGAACCCGAGTCGTATGTCGACGACGTGGCCGGACGGCAGACGATCGACGACTTCCTGGCGGCGCTCACCGATGGAGCATGGGACGTCGCCTACACACTGATGGTCAATGAAGGCGCCTCAAGCGAAGTCGAACGGCGCCTTCCGGATCTCTGGAGTGCCTCGGCGCCCGCGGACGTGCTCGAGCCGTTCTGCAAGACCGCCATGTGCGGCGCGGCGCACGAGATCCTCGACAGCGAACCCACCTCGACGCTCACACGGACGTACCACGTTCGCTTCTCCGGAGGCGACGGCCCCGTCACCGTCGAGATACCGGTCGACATGTTCGAGGGGCAACTCAGCATTGGGCAGCTCCCACCTGATGGGACCTCCGGCGACGTGGCACCGCCACTACGAGACCTGTTCTTCCCCGAAGGGTACGAGGGTCCCCTCGCATTCGTTCGATACGACTCCATTCAGCTGGACGACTGGTACGTCTGGCACGCCGCTCGATATGAGCGCAACGCCGAGGTCATCTCCGACAGCGTTGCCTTCGACGGCATCGGCGGAGTTGAACTCGCCCAACTCGGCGACGGCGCCGTCGGCAGCCCAAGTGTCATCGCCGCTGGAGGGTGGACACTTGCGGGAGTCGCACTCGACGATGGTGAACCTTCGGTGCTCGTGACCGACGGTCGGCGCATCATCGCCTACCGGTTGTCCGACGAGAGTCTCCGCACGATCGTCGAGGGCTCTACGAACGAAACGATCACATGCGCATCGACCGGGCATGGCAACGTCCTCGTGACGAAGGTCCTCGCCAACTCCACGATCTATGACCTGTACTCGTCCGCCGATGGGGAGCAGATTGCCCACTTCGAGCCAGACAAGGCAGCAGGGTGCGGAGTGCTCGCCCCTGATGGTTCCAAGTTCGTCTACTCGGCGGATGTCTCCCTCCACAATCCCCAGACGATCGTGCTCGCATCGGCCGTCGACGGTTCCGAGATCGATCGCTGGTCGGTCCTCGCCGAGGCGCTGATCGGATCCTCGACCCATCCCGCACTCGTATTCGACGGGCGATATGCGATCGCCGATCTCATGGTCCCCCTCGACGAAGCACCGTACGTGCAGAACCCCGACCTGGGTCGCCGCTTCGTCGTCGACACCCAGACCGGAGACCAGTGGACGGTCGACACGAGCGCGCAGGCCTTGTTCCCGCCCGGATAGCCGCCTCCTCCCCCAGCCGGCGAGTCGCTGTCGCACCCGGGGTTTGCTGATGAAAGACGGGTTCTCGGGTCAAGTGCAGCCTCTCCGGCCGCATCACACACCGACCCGGTGGACAACGATAGATCGCGCCACTTCGGCGACCGTAGTCCTGACGAGACGGGCAGATGGAGCCCTCGATACCAGGATCAGCGGCACGCCGAGCTCCTGCCCTCAGTGCTCCGCCAGCTCTCTGAACTCATCAGGGACCGCTCGACTCTCATCCAGCACGACCGACGCATATCCGATGGAGGCTCTGCCGAACTTGCGGCGCACCTCATCGACTGCTTTGTCGAGCGCCCACCTCGACGATCCCGCTCTGCTCCCGGGTCGGCTGTTCTCCCCTTCGAGATCAAGCGGAAGCTCCAACTGAAGGGCCGATTCCATCACCAGGCTCGACACCGCTATCGAGAGCAGAGATATCTCACGGACGTCCGGGTGGTCGCTGAGCGCACTCCGTACGAGATTCTCGGCGACCTCGGCGATGATGGGTGTGACCGATACTGCGGCGGGTAGCGTCACCGACCTCGTGACCGATCGTAGGTCGGGGAATCGGACCCTCGCCGTCACCGTGTGCCCAGCTTTGGACTTCGCTCGCAGCCGCGATGCAACTCGGTCCGCGAGGTGGCGGAGCGTCCGCTCGATCAGCTCGTCCGAAACCGTGGAACGTCCCATCGCCGACTGGGCACTCACCGACGCCGCGGTGTGGTGCTGTTCGATCGCTCTCGGGTCGCGGTTCCATGCCAGAGCACCGAGTTTCGCCCCGATCGCGGTCCCCAGCACCCGATCGAGTGAGGCCCCTGGTGCCTCGGCGAGTTCACCGATTGTTCGGATGCCCAGCTCGGCGAGGCGCGCCTTGGTGACCGGGCCCACACCCCACATGAGTTCTACCGGCAAGGGATGGAGGAACTCGAGCTCTCGATCAGCGGGAACGAAGAGCAGACCATCCGGTTTGGCGACCTGGGAGGCGATCTTGGCGAGGTGCTTCGTGCGTGCGATGCCCACCGAGACGGGCAACCCCAACTCGGCCCTGACTCGCTCCCTGAGTGCGACCGCCATGTCCGTCGGCGACCCCATAAGGTGGATCGACCCGGCAACATCGAGGAACGCTTCGTCTATCGAGATCCGTTCTACGAGGGGCGTGAAGTCCTCCATGATGTCGATGGCGGCATCCCCGAGTCGTTGATACTCGGAGAAGTGGCCTCCGACCATGATCAGGTGAGGGCAGAGTTCCTTCGCTCGCCTGGTGGACATCCCGCCGCTCACCCCGAACGCCTTCGCCTCATACGACGCTGCCAAGACGACCCCGGAGCCGACCGCCATCGGCTTGCCACGAAGAGCAGGATCGAGCAGCTGCTCCACAGACGCGTAGAAGGCATCGAGATCGGCGTGCAGAATCGTGGCTCGATCGGCCATGTCCCCAGAATACTCGAACGTGTGTTCGTCGTGCGGGCTTCATGGAGGCTTCATCTGCTCCACATGGCCACTCGACGTGCATGCCCGACACTGATGGCAGATCTTCAGAGAAAGGAGCCACACAATGAAGAAGATCATCATCACGGTCACCGTGGCGCTGCTCGTCGTTGGAGCAGTTGCGGCAGTGGCGGGCGCCGCCACCCCGGATGCCCCGGTCGCAACGACAGCGGGCAGCGGGTATGGATACGCCCACAGCTACGGCAACGGCGGAGTCGAGACCGGCCAGGCCTACGGCGCCGGCAGCGGCCGGAACTATGTCGACGCGGACGGCGACGGTATCTGCGACAACTTCGTCGACGCAGACGGCGACGGAGTCTGCGACAACGCCGAATCCCGGATGGCCGGAGCCGGAGGCAACTTCGTCGACGCGGACGGCGACGGGATTTGCGACAACCTCGGCGACGGCTCGCAGCGGCGGATGGGCCGCATGGGCGGTCGATAACCGAGCCTCCAGAGGGGGCGTCTCCTCGGAGGCGCCCCCACCGGAGAAGAACCATGAGAAGAGCACCACAGGCCGCCTCGCGCGACGACTCAGGCGCGATCGTCAGCTCCTCCGCCGAACGTGGCCGGGACTCATAGGCCGGCGAAGGGTTCCCTACCATGTCAGCCATGCGACAAGAACGCATCCTGGTCGTGGATGACGAGGAACGGATTCGGTCGATCGTCCGCTCGTACCTTCAGCAGGAGGGATACCAGGTCGACGAGGCGGCAACTGGCGAGGACGCGATCGCGAGGATCCGCGAGCGCACACCCGATCTCGTCGTCCTCGACGTTCGCCTCCCCGGTATCGACGGGATGGAGGTACTCCGGCACGTTCGACGCGTCTCCGACGTTTACGTGATCATGCTGACGGCGAGAACCGACGAGACCGACAAGCTGATCGGACTCGAGGTTGGTGCCGACGACTACATGACCAAGCCGTTCAGCCCTCGCGAGCTGGTCGCCCGGGTCAAGGCAGTGCTCCGAAGGGGTCGAAGTTCCGTGGCCTCCGACGACGAACTCCTGCGATTCGAAGGCCTCGACATCGACCTCGCCCGACGCGAGGCGACGGTCGACTCGTCTCCCGTCGAACTCACCAGCCTCGAGTTCGACCTGCTCGCGGCCTTGACGTCCGCACCCGGAAGGGTCTTCACCAGGCGTCAGCTCATCGAGCGAGTGTGGGGATGGGACTTCTTCGGTGACGATCGAATTGTCGACGTCCACGTCAGGAACATCCGCAAGGCGCTCGGTGACCCGGCCGACGCCCCCCGCTTCATCGGAACGGTCCGCGGTGTCGGCTACAAATTCGTGGGGAGAAGGCCATGAAGATACAGCGCAGACTTCACACGAGGCTCTTCCTCTCCCACCTCCTCGTGATCACCGTCGGGTCGTTCGCGATCCTGTTGGTCAGCAGCCTGCTGACCCGCTCCTTGTTCCAGAATCACCTTGGCGGCATGCAACGCGGTATGGGTGGCCTGCGCAATGCGACGGTCTCACAGCTCCGCGTGGCACTCGCCGACTCCCTGAATGTCGCGTTGCTCGTCGGGCTTGGTGCCGCGCTGATCGCGGCCGGGACCATCGCGTTCGTGCTCGGGAGACGCCTCCTTCGACCGATCGAAGACGTGCGTTCTGCCGCCGAGCAGATCGCGGCCGGCCACTATGACCAGCAGATCCCCACACCCGCCGTCGAGGAGCTCGCCCAACTCGCCGATGACGTCAATATCCTCGGTCAGACACTCGCTGCAACCGAGCAGCGTCGCACCAGACTCATCGGTGAGGTGGCACACGAGCTGCGCTCTCCACTCACGACGATCAGGGCGTCGATGGAAGGTCTGATCGATGGGGTCATCCAGCCCACCGGCGACGTATTCGCTGCTGTTGCGGATGAAGCGGCCCGACTCGAACGCCTTGCCGATGATCTCACGCTGCTCTCTCAGGCGGAGGAGAACGCGATGCCGCTGTCCAGGGTCCCCTGCGATCTCGCGGATGTGGCCCGTCGCTCCGCCGATCGCCTCCAGTCCCAGTTCGATGATGCCGGCGTGTCCCTGAAATTCCGCGGCGATCGGTCGCTCGGAGTACTCGCCGACCCCGATCGGCTCTCGCAGGTGTTCATCAACCTGTTGGGCAACGCTCTCACCCACACGCCGAGCGGGGGGTCGGTCACGGTCTACGCGCATACCGAGCCTCCGGACGCGGTTGTCGACGTTGCAGACGTGGGGCGGGGAATTGATCCCGGCCAACTCGAGCACATCTTCGAGCGCTTCTACCGCATCGCCGACCCCTCGCATCCCGCTGGACGGGGAATCGGCTTGACGATCGCCAGGAGTATCGCTCGGGCACACGACGGCGACGTGACGGCTCACTCGGACGGACCGGGCACCGGATCGACCTTCGAGGTGCGCATCCCCCTCGCCTAGGTTTGCGCCAATGAGGGGGTTCGTAGGCACCCATCGCGACCGTTCCGGCTTCGCCGCCCGTGCGCGGCGCGCCATGTGGTCGGCTCCGGAGCGGTTGGGATCTTCACCGTCCTCATGGCGGCCACCCCGTCCTGATCTTGCGCAAGCACTCGCCGTCGTGGGCGGCATTTCCGGCATGCTCCTCACCGGACCACTCCCCACGAACCAGTCGGACAACCCTTGGAACGGGACCACCAGCGACCCTGGGGCGATCAACGATGTCCTCGCACTGATTCCGGACGAAGCTCCCCTTTCGGCCGGCTGGTACATCGGCCCACATGTCGATCATCGGACGGTCGTCTACATGTATCCAAACCCGTTCGTTCGGGACTACTGGTCGGCCGACGCCGCCCCTGGACCTCCCGTCGACGGCGCCGAGTGGGTCGCACTACGGGCCGACACCCCCGGAGAGTATGCCCAGAACACCTTGGAGGCCCTCGCAATCATCGAGGCCAATCCCCGCTGGGAGCAGGTCGTCGCGAACGACGCCGTCATGCTCTACCACGGGACGAGCTAGAGCCACAACGGCGCAACCGCATCGAGCAGGCGGTCGGCCGTCTGGCGGTTGTGAGAGTCGATCTCTTCGTGACGGGGTCCAGGTTCGACCGAGGCATCGTGCATGGCCTCAGGTACTCCCTCACCAAGCATCGGGGCCCAGCGTCGTCGCCAACCCTCGGGAACCGTGTCAGGCACCGGTTGGTCCCAAAGCACCAGTCCGAGGATTGCCCACACTCTCGTCACCGCATCGAGCGAATAGCCCCCGCCGAGGGTGACGAGCAACCGACCTTTCGTGTGCCGCTCGGCGAGGGCCACGAGCCGATGGAACAGGGCCTCGTAGTCTTTGCTGGTCAGCATGAGATCGGCGAGCGGATCCGAAGCGTGCCCATCGGCGCCCGCCTGGACGACAAGCACGTCCGGTCGGAACCAGGAGAGTGCCGGACCGACCACGGCGTCGAAGGCGGCCAGGTAGCTGTCGCCCTGCGTGAAGGGATCTAGAGGCACGTTCAGATGGTGTCCGCGTCCCATCCCCCGACCGAGGTCGTGGACCCAGCCGGTACCGGGAAAGAGAAACTCGGGCGACTCGTGCAACGAGATGGTCATCACCTGCTCGGACGAGTAGAACGTCTCCTGCACGCCGTCACAGTGATGCGCATCGATGTCGACGTACGCGACGTACATTCCGGCGTCGACCATCTCTTTGATAGCGATCGACAGGTCGCTGTAGATGCAGAAACCCGCCGCGGACGCCCGCTTCGCATGATGGAGACCACCGCCGAGCTGGAGGACCCTGGTGTCGGTGTCAGACAGGATGCGCCGGGCTCCGGTCAGCGTGCCGCCGACCAACTGGCGCGCTCCTTCACCCATGCCGGGAACGATCGGGTTGTCGACGGTGCCAAGCCCGAACCGCTCGAAACCGGCGACATCCCGGCCTTCGCCGAGCGCTTCGACGATCTCCACGTACTCGGGATCGTGGACCTCGCACACCTCATCGAGGGTCGCCGGCTCAGGAACGAGCGGCACCGCGTCGATGCCAAGCTCACGGATCAGGTCAAGCGTCACTTCGGCTCGAACCGGACTGAAAGGATGGCGATCCCCGAAGTCGTACTGCCGATAGCCGGGACCGTAGATCAGGGTTGGCATGCCAGCGGCGGCGGCCAGACGATCTCGAGTCCTTCGGAGCAGAGCCGCCTCGACACATGACGAAGGTCGATGGTCTCCAGGCGAACGATCACGCGCGTTCCACCGTCGGGATCCTGCGTTGTGAGGATGGAAGCGATCGGAATGTCGAGCTCGGCGAAGACCTCCGTGAGAGTGGCGAACTCCTGCGGTCTGCCGCGGAGCCGCAGCTCGAGTCTGCCTGAGGGTCTACGAGCCCCGGTGACTGCCAGAAACGCGTCGATCAGGTCGGTAACGGTCACGATGCCAACGAGCGATGCGTCCTCCTCGACCGGGAGGCACCCGATTCGAGCATCCCTCATGGTGCGGGCAGCGTGCTCGACGGGGTCGCGGGGGTGCGCCGTCGAGACAGGTGAGCTCATTACGTCGCCGACGCGTGCCTCGGGGCTGAAGGGGTGGTCTGCGAGTCGGCTGGTCGCGAGACGCAAGTCTCTATCGGTCACCACACCGACGAGATGGCCATCTTTCATCACCGGGAGGTGGCGAAACCCTCCTGTTCGCAACAGGTCGTATGCCTCGGCGAGTGTCACACCGGGCGACACGGTCATCACGTCGCGATGCATGATCTCTTCGACAAACACGGCGCGCCTCCTTCAACGCAAGGGTAGGGCGCAGGGAGACCCGGCGCCCTCAACCAGATCAGGCCATGTCGCTGATCACCCTGACGATGTCCGGATTCGCGAGCGTGGTGACATCCCCCGGGTCCTTGCCGCTGGCGATAGCGGCCAACACCCGGCGCATGAGTTTGCCGGAGCGTGTCTTTGGCATGTCCGGCACGATCCACACCTTGCCCGGCTTTGCGATCGGTCCAATCTCCGATGCGATCATCGCCGACACCTTGCCGGCAAGCTCATCGCTGGGCTCGAACCCAGGCTTCAACGAGACGAACACGTGTGGGATCTTGCCCTTGATCGGATCGGCCACCGGAACAACCGCTGCCTCACCGACCTCCGGGACCATCAGCGCTGCAGACTCGAGCTCCTTGGTCCCGAGCCGGTGCCCGGCGACGTTGATGACGTCGTCGATGCGTCCAAGGATCCGGTAATAGCCGTCGGCAGCCTGGACAGCGCCGTCGCCGGCGAAATAGGGCCAGTCGTGCCAGTCCTTGCTGGCCGGGTCCTTGTTGTAGCGCTGGTAGTACTGGTTGACGAAGCGATCGTCATCGCCCCAGATGGTGAGCATCCTTCCGGGCCACGGGTTCTGGATGCAAATGTTGCCTGCCTTGCCGGATCCGGCCGGAATGACGTTCTCGTCTTCGTCGTAGATGATCGGGTAGATACCTGGGACAGCGGGCCCTGCGCTTCCCGGTTTCATCTTGTGGATCGCCGGCACCGTCGAACACAGGAACCCGCCGGTTTCCGTCTGCCACCACGTGTCGACAATCACCGCTTCGTCCTTGCCGACCGTCTTGTAGTACCACCGCCACACCTCAGGCTCGATCGGCTCGCCGACCGTTGTCATGTGCTTGAAGTGGAAGTCGTACTTCGCCGGCTCATCGGGACCGACCCGCCTGAGCGCACGGATCGCCGTCGGTGAGGTGTGGAAGATGTTCACCCCCAGCTCCACCGCGACTCGCCACGGTCGCCCGGGATCCGGATACGTCGGCACACCCTCGTACACGACCGATGACGCAGCGAGCGCCAGCGGTCCGTACACGATGTAGGAGTGACCGGTGATCCAGCCGATGTCGGCCATGCACCAATACACGTCCTCCGGATGGATGTCCTGGATGTACTTGGACGTTCCGGTGACATACGACAGGTAACCGCCGATCGAGTGCTGGGCGCCCTTCGGCTTGCCTGTCGTCCCCGACGTGTACATCAGGAACAACGTCGACTCTGACGGGAGGGGCACCGGTGGCACCTCGACCCCCCTCTTCTCGGCCACCAGATCGTTGAAGATGAAGTCCCGTCCTTCCACGAGTGGTGTTTCAGCCGAGTACGTGCCCGGGTACCGCTGCCAGATGAGCACCTTCGAGACCTGCTGGCCCTCCTTGGCCGCCTCGGCCACGGCGATCTCCGCCTTCTCCTTGTGATCGAGCAGATTGCCACCCCTGTAGTACGAGTCGGAGGTGATCAGCACATCGCTCTTGGCATCGACGATGCGATCGGCGCAGGCCTTGCCCGAGAACCCGGAGAACACCTGCGAGTGGATGACACCAAGTCGAGCACAGGCCAGCATCGTGATCGGAAGCTCCGGCACCATCGGCATGTGCAGCGTCACGGTGTCGCCGGCCTTCAACCCGCAGAAGTCCCGCAACACTGCTGCCGTCTCGTTGACCCGCCGGTACAGCTCCTGATACGTCATGTGCTGAATCGGTTCGTCCTCCGGCTCGGGGACGAAGTGGATAGCTGTCTTGTTCGCGTACTCGCCGAGATGCCTGTCGACGCAGTTGTAGCTGACGTTCAGCTTCCCACCGACGAACCACTTGAAGAACGGCGGGTTGCTCGAGTCGAGGGTGGTATGCCAGTACTCGTCCCAATCGAGCAGATCCGCATACTCCTTGAAGCACTCGGGGAAGTTGGCCTCACCGAAACGCTCGAGGACGTCTGTATCGGCCATGTTGGCTTGGGCGATGAAACTGACCGGCGGGTCGTAGACCTCTTCCTCTTTCCAGTGAACCGCTATCTCCGCCTCGCTGACTCCGCCTTTGCCTTCATTGGCCATGCTCTCTCCTTCCTGTCCAACAGGGACGCACTGACGGTGCGCTCCTACTCGGTCGATCGATACCACTTCACAGTTGCCGGAATCGCCAGTTCCAGCGGAGTGGCCCGCACGTCGAATGTCGTCTCGAATGCGCTCGAGTCCACAACGAACGGTTCCTCGAACTCGTACAGCATCTCTTTCAGTTCTCTGACAGTCGGGGTGAACAGGCCCACCACCCCGATCAGTGCACGAGACATCGCTGACGGGACAAGCTGCGTGCCGACCTCGTCGCAGATACGTTCGACGAACGCTCGTGTCGTGAGTGGACCGGCGGTCGGGAGATGCCACGCCTTCCCGTCGGCCCGATCATCCATCCCGAGGATGGCGAGACCCTCGGCGACGTCGGGGATGTAGCTGTATGAGTGCGGCTGGTCGACATCGCCCATCACCTGAGGCCGTTTGCCGGCAAGGATCCTCCTGAACACACGCTCCCCCATGGCGCTGCTCACGCCACGGGGGCCGAAGTAGTCGGATGCCCGACCCATGGCTACACGCACGCGGCCGGCCTCATGGGCCGCGAGGAGATCCTTGGCCATCTCTGCGCGAACCCGGCCTTTTGGTCCCGCCGCGGCGTACGGCAGATCCTCTGTGAGCCGAGCACCGGCGGTCGGTCCGTACATGTAGAGATTCTCGAGGGACACCAGCTTGGTGCCTGTCTCGGTTGCCGCATCGAGCACGGCCGTCTGAAGCGGAGGGAACAGCTCGGGCCACTTGTCGTAGGGCGGGTTGAGACACTGGTAAGCGACCGCTGCTCCCTCGAGCACATCGGTCGTGAACGCCGGGTCGGAGGCGTCCCCGGCCACGACCTGCACTCCCTCCGGAACGGCGGCGCGGCCTCGCCGGTTGACTGCCACGACGTCCTCGCCCGTGGCCGCCAAGTGTTCCACGAGTGTCAGACCCACAGCACCGGTACCGAACACGACATGCTTCAAGAGGACCCCTGTAGCAGCTGGCCCGATCGTAGGGACTCCATGAACGCTGTGCGTCCCCAGCCTGATGCGCAGTTGCAGTCGATTCACCGTCTGGCCATCGAAATGAGCATCTACTCGGCTCGGGGTGGTGGAGAGCAGATGGTCTACGTGATTCCCCCGCTCGACATGGTCGTCGTCACCACTTCGGACACGGACATTCCGGACGACGAGCGCTTCGACTCCCTCACGTTCGGCGGCACCTTCTCCCGTCGGTCACACCGTGACCTAGGGCCTGGACTTGCCTTGAACGATCCTGTCAACGACCAGCCTGGCGTCC
>CAYLHS010000003.1:0-61500 GCA_964383535.1 uncultured Acidimicrobiia bacterium | reverse complement strand
AGCCGAATGTTCGACGCAGAAAACGCAAGCATGGATTCCGCGCACGTCTCCGAACCCGAGGAGGTCGCGCGGTCATCGAACGGCGGCGCCGGAAGGGCCGCAAGCGGCTCTCCGCCTAGGTCACTGACCGGTAGGCGTCGGTTCTCGGAGGTCTTCGCGACGGGGACCCGGCGCCGACAGGGAGGAATCACGGTGATCGCCGTACGAGGTGGGCGCGATGCCGAGGTGGGTATCGTGGCGAGCAAGAAGCGCGTGGGTCCCGCCGTCGACCGCAACCGGGCGAAAAGGCGGATTCGTGCGGCACTCGGCCAGGTGACGTTGTCCGAAGGCAGCTACATTGTGGTTGCCTCACGGGCGGTGCTGACAGCATCGTTCGAGGAGATGGTGGGATGGTTGGAGACCGCGATGGAGGAAAGACGTGACTGACCAGGTACGAGGGCCGGGAGCACTCGTTGTGCGGGCGATGATTCGTGCGTATCAGCGGCTCCTCTCCCCTTCCCTGGGCAAGAACTGCCGCTACATGCCGACCTGTTCACAGTATGCCTATGAGGCGATCGGTCGCTTCGGGGTCCTGAAGGGAGGCGCGATGGCCGTCCGGCGTATCTCGCGGTGCCATCCGCTGAGTGAAGGCGGCTACGACCCGGTACCTTCGAGGGGAGACCGGTAGTGCTGGACTCACTCGCGCGCATCATCGCCGTCCCGATGAGCGTGTTCTACGACCTCATCCCCAACTACGGCCTGTCGATCATCCTGCTGACACTGCTCATCAACCTTCTGCTCTTCCCGCTGACCCTGAAGCAGACGCGATCGACGAGAGCCATGCAGGAGATACAGCCCGAGGTCAAGAAGCTCCAGAAGGAGTACAAGGAAGATCCGGAGACGCTCAACAAGGAGATGATGGCCCTGTACAAGCAGAAGGGCGTGAATCCGGCGGGGTGTCTCCTCCCGATGTTGGTCCAGATGCCCGTGTGGTTCGGCCTGTTCAGGTTGCTCAGGAGTCCTGACCAATTCATGCCGGTGGGTTCGAACATACTGGCCGCGTTTCAGAAGGGTCTGCCCAATTTCCTTGGGATGGATCTGGGTGTGACTCCGAAGGACGCGCTCAGCGCCGGCTGGGTGGGTGCGATCCCCTATCTGATCGTCGTGGTCCTCGTGATCGCGTCCGGGTGGATCCAGTCCAAACAGGTGACCCCACAAAGCAGCGACGGAACTGGGCAGCAGGCACAGCTCATGACCAGGATCATGCCGCTTCTGTTTGGGGTGTTCTCGTTCAGCTTCCCCGCGGGACTCAACCTGTACTTCGTGACCTCGAACCTGTTCAGGGTGGGACAGCAGGGCATGATCTTCAGGATGGACGGCCGTCCGGAGCCACCGCCGGTGCAGAAGAAGGAGGATGGGCCTCCCTCGGCACCTAAGAACCCGCAGGGCTCCGCGAAGAAGAGGAAGCGTCGGAGGAGGAAGTAGTCGTGGAGTGGGTGGAAGTGAGAGGACCTACGGTTGAGCTTGCTGTGCAGGCGGCCGTTGAGGAATTAGGGCTCGGATCGGCGGACCAGGTGCGCGTCGAAGTACTCCAAGAACCCGAGAAGGGGTTTCTCGGCCTGGGCCGCAAGGATGCGCTGGTTCGCGTTCAACCGAAGCCCAAACGACGCCGCCGTCCCAAGAAGAAGAGCCAGCCAGAATCTGGCAACCCTGCACCGCGCCAGAGCAAACGTCAACAGCAGAGTAAGGCCAAGGATCAGAAGCGCGAGCAGAAGCGAGAACGAGAGCCGCAGAAACCACGCGAGGAGGACAGTGCCGTGCAAGAAGAGCAAGCCGAGATCATAGGAGCCTTCTTGCGCGGACTACTGGAAGCGTTCGGTCTCGAAGGCAACGTGGAGACGCGCGTCGACGACGACATCATCTATGCAGACGTCACGGGTGGCCAGACCGAGGCTCTGATCGGTAAGCACGGCGCCGTTCTGGAATCGATCCTGGAGTTGTGCAAGACCGTCATCCAGCGCCGCACCAGGGAATCTGCACGGATCCGCCTCGACATCGGGGGATATCGAGAACGTCGCAGGGAAGCCCTTCGGATCTATGCCGAGCGCCTTGCAGAACAGGTCCTCGAAGAGCAAACCGAGATCATGCTAGAGCCCATGAACGCCGCCGACCGGAAGGTCATCCACGACGCGGTAGCGACCGTCGAGGGCGTACGCACGTACTCCGAAGGCGAGGAACCACACAGATCGGTCGTACTCTCACCCGAAGATTGAGGTTTCACGTGAAACCTGAGGTGCGGGCTTGGATCTGCGCACTCGGTGGTTCAGGCGGTACCGGCAACGCGATAGGGCAGGTCCTCGACGGCGCCCGAGGCGCTCTGTTGCAGGCGTACGGAGAGTGGATCCTGGAGGAAGGTATCCCCGCAGGGCTCCTCTCCCCCACCGAGGCAGACCGCATAGAGACTCGACACATCGAGGACAGCCTCAGTTTCCTCGTCGGATGGCCCGATGCGCCCCCCGAAACGCTGCATGACGTCGGTTCCGGGGGAGGATTGCCGGGGATCCCACTGGGGATCGTGCTGCCGGACACGCGCGTTGTGTTGGTCGAGCGCTCGGAGCGGCGGGCTCGTCTCCTGAAGCGAGCGATTCGCATCCTCGAACCGGGGAACATCGAGGTTCTGGCCGGGGACCTGGAGACCCTTCGGGACTGTGAGGCGATCACCATGCGCGGGGTACTTCCACCTGAGCAGGGCGCAGCCTGGATGCGGCGCGCGCTCAAGCCCGCAGGGGTAGGCGTGATTGGCTTGTCGCGACGTGATGATTTGGAACAGCGCCCGTCGAGCGGAACGGTCGTGAAAGTGTCGGTGCTTGACCCGCCAGCCTGGTTGCTTATCATACGACAGCGTGGACACTGATCGACACACCGTCATCGTCGCGGTGACCAATCAGAAGGGCGGAGTCGGCAAGTCGACAACGGCCATCAACCTCGCCGCGACGCTCTCCTACCAGGGAAAACGTACACTCGTCGTGGACCTCGATCCGCAAGGAAACGCGACGTCGGGGTTTGGTATCGACCGAGGGGGAGTCGCAGTATCGATCTACGATGTCCTCCTCGGGGACACGCCAATCGAGGACGCAGTCGAGGCAACGAGCTTTCGGGACCTGTTCCTGGTGCCGGCGACCATCGACCTCGCCGGCGCTGAGATCGAGCTGGTATCGATGTTCTCTCGGGAGATGCGGCTGAGGAAGGCGCTGGGCGACCTGAGGGGCGAGTACGACGTCGTGCTGATCGACTGCCCCCCGTCGCTCGGTCTCCTGACGGTAAATGCGCTCGCCGCTGCCGATGAGGTGCTCATTCCCATCCAGTGCGAGTACTACGCGCTCGAGGGTCTCAGCCAACTGATGCAGAACATCGAGCTGGTGAGCGGAAACTTGAATCCCAGCCTGCGCATCGGTGGAGTCGTGCTGACGATGTTCGACGGACGAACGAATCTCGCCGCCGATGTCGTGTCGCAGGTACGGGACTTCTTCGGCGACGTCGCCTATCGAACAGTGATCCCGCGCTCGGTACGGCTCTCCGAAGCACCGTCCTTTGGGCAACCGATCGAGGCGTTCGATCCGATGAGCCGAGGTGCCATCGCATACAGACAGCTCGGCCGGGAGTTCATTCAGCGGCATGGAGGTGCGAATGTCAACTAGGAAGTCGGGCCTCGGAAGGGGCCTGGACGCGCTGATTCCTAAGACCGATCGAACGTTCCAGCTGGTCGCGATCGACCGTATCCATCCGAACCCTCGGCAACCGCGAGAGCGTTTCGACGAGGAGTCGCTGGAATCGCTGGCGGCATCGATTCGAGAGGTCGGGCTTCTGCAACCCGTAATCGTGAACGAAGCCGAGGACGGCGCCTATGTTCTCGTCGCCGGCGAGCGGCGTTTGCGCGCTGCGCGGATGGTGGGACTCTCCGAAGTGCCGGTGATCGTCAGAGAAGGTCAGGACGACCGTCTCCTCACGGAAGCGCTCATCGAGAATCTGCAGCGTGAAGATCTCGGCGTCCTCGAGGAGGCCGCGGCCTACCAGCAATTGATGGACGACTTCAACCTGACGCACGAGGAGATTGGTGCTCGGGTCGGCAAGTCGAGATCAGCAGTCACGAATGTGCTGCGACTCCTGCAACTGCCTGCAGCGATCCAGGGACTCCTCGAGAGGGGGGCGCTCAGGGAAGGGCATGCCCGCGCGCTTCTCGGCGTGGAAGACAGGGCCTATGCAGAGCATCTCGCCAAGAAGGCTGCGGAGGAAGGATGGTCCGTTCGTCAGGTGGAGGAGGCGGCCCGAGCCCGAAGTGGGGTTGGTCGATCGACCGGGCGTCCTCGACCGGGGGCGCGGCCCGCTGCGATCATTGCACTTGAAGAACGACTTCAGGAGTCGTTGGAAACGAACGTTCATATCCGCTACGGGCCGAAGCACTCGGGCAAGATCTCGATCGCGTTCTCCTCGCTCGACGATCTGGAGCGCATCTTCAACGAGCTGCTGTAGAGGACTGCCGGGCCACGGTGACTATTGTCACTTGACGAAAAGCGAGCGACCGAGGCCGTCCCCCTGTTGGGTCTCGGTTCTCGGCAGGAGAGGCTCCTCCGTGATCGGTTCTCGGGTGCGGGGTTGGAGGTCGGGGGCCCGGGCCATGAAGGAGCGGACGATGCAGGACGCGGCCCTGGCCGGGGTTGGGTGGCCTCTGGCTGGAGGGAATCTAAGCGATGATGGTCGAGACCCCACCGAGAACCAAGGAGCGAGAACCCTTCTTGCCGGCCAAGCTCGCCTAGAGAAACTGGGAGAGCTCGGCTTCCATCGCGTGCTTCGGGCGGGCGCCGACGATTCGTCGCTGCTCCTTGCCTTCGTGGAACAGGATCATCGTCGGAATGCTCATGACGTCGTGCTGCGCCGCAAGCGCCGGTTGCTCGTCGACGTTGAGCTTGCCGATTCGGATCTTGTCGGGATGCTCACTCGCGATGTCATCGAGAATCGGAGCGACCATGCGACATGGCCCGCACCACTCGGCCCAGAAGTCGACGAGGATAGGGACGTCGCCGTTTGTGACCTCGGCGAAGTTGTCGGTGGTGACGGTGATGTTGGCCAACTGCCTGCCTCCTACTCGTGTGTTTCCAGCCACCGGCGAGCATCGATCGCGGCACGGGCGCCTGTGCCCGCGGCGGTGATGGCCTGTCGGTACACGGGATCGGCGACGTCGCCGGCAGCGAACACACCGTCGATCGATGCAGCGGTCGACCCATCTTCCAAGATCAGGTAACCGACGTCATTCATGTCGAGCGATCCTGCAAAGAGCTCGGTGTTGGGCTTGTGCCCGATAGCGACGAAGACGCCACCGATCGGCATCTCGGATACCTCGTTCGTCTTGACGTTGCGCATGCGGACGGCCGTGACCTCGTCGCCGCCGAGGACCTCCTCGAGGACGGTGTCCCAGATGACGTTGATGTTTGGGTGCTCGACAGCACGCTTGGCCATGATCGCCGACGCCCTGAACTCGTCCCGGCGATGGACGATGTGCACCTTCGACGCGAACCTGGTGAGGAAGAGAGCCTCTTCCATTGCCGTATCACCGCCGCCAACGACGACGATCTCCTGATTGCGAAAGAAGAAGCCGTCGCAGGTCGCGCACGACGAGACACCCCGGCCCCGAAGGCGTTCCTCGCCAGGGATGCCGAGCCACATAGCGGAGGCACCCGTGGAGATGATGATTGAGCGGGCGGTGTAGGAATCTGCTCCCGTCCACACCGTGAACGGGTGTGCGTCCAGCTCGACCTTTGAAACATCAACAGTGAGCATCCGAGCGCCGAAGCGCTCGGCCTGCTTGCGCATCCGGTCCATGAGTTCGGGACCGAGAAGCCCGTCCGGGAACCCGGGGAAGTTCTCGACCTCGGTGGTGAGCATGAGCTGCCCGCCTGCCTGGCTTCCCTCCAGAACGAGAGGATCGTTGCCACCACGCGCGGCATACAGCGCCGCAGTCAGACCGGCAGGGCCCGATCCGATGATGATGATGTCTTCAGTCATTGCCGTCCTTGGGCTTCCGCTTCAACCAGACCAACACGCCGGCAAGGATGAATAGTCCCCCGAACGCCGCGTACGCGCCCTCCACGGTCAGGGGAACCGAGACGGCTCTGAACACCGAGACGATCAGGAAGATGAGAGCGATCAGGGCAAGCGTTGCTGCCACGGTCCCGGCGAGCGCAAGGCGCATCCCGCGGGCGAAGCGATCGATTGTGAGCGAGCGGATCTTGGTAGCGATGTTCTCAAGGAAATCCGCGAAGCGTGTAGGCATGTCGTCCATTGAGTTCCTGAGGATAGCGAACAAGACTCAGGGATTGTCCGCGGGAATCTCCTCGAGGAAGTCACAGGTTGCTTGTTCGAAGATGAGCGCCGTCTTTGGGTACACATACAAGACGGCCGGAGTGCCGCTGTAGTCGATCTCACGTGCAGCGATCGGTTCCTCGTCCATGCGGTCGCGAGCCTCGTCCTGGCAGAGGGTGGTTGTCTCGGCGGGTGGGTTCTTTCTGAGCTCGTCCGCTTCTGTGGCGAAGAGCGGGGTTGGTGAGGCCAGCATCGCGTCGGACGCAGGCATCGTGGTGGTCGCGCGTGCGGCCGTGGTTGAAGAGCCCATGACGGGTGCTCGTGGGGCAGCCCCGGCCGAATCGGACTCCTGAGAGTACTCCAAGCCCTTGCCCGCGTTCAGGAACGTTTCCGGAGTGCCGGTCCCCCTGGGCAGCAGTACGCCGGCAACCACGACGAGGGCGGCGGCCGCCGCGAAGACCGGCACGAGTCGCACCCACCGCGACCGGGTGGGGGCAGGACGGATCGCCCGGTGAAGCCGCGCACGCTCGATGGACGTCAGGGTGGCCGGTTGAGCCTGCCCGAGGAAGGCGATCGCCGTCCGCTGTGCCTCCAGCTCGCGACTGCACTCCTCACATGCGTCGATCTCCACTCGGGCAGCGGCGAGATCCTGTCCCGACAGGCGGTCTTCTGCCACGGCGGCGATGCGGTCGATGTCATGGTCATGCATGGTCTTCATCCCTTTGATGCTCCGACACGCCCCGGAAGTTCCCGAGGAATTCGGCGAGGAGGCGTCGACCACGGTAGGTGCGCGACTTCACGGTTCCGACCGGTACCCCCATGATGTCTGCAACCTCATCCAGGGCGAGACCATCGATGTCGACGAATACGACCGCGCTTCTGAACTCCTCGGGTATCGACGAGAGTGCGGTGAGAATATCGGGGCGCAGTTCCACCGAAGTGAACTGGTCGCCGACGGAGGGATCGGGCACGTCGGATCCCTCCGGTATGGGGACTGCTTGGTGGCGTTTGCGCTTCCTGAGGTGATCGTGGCACGTGTTGATCGCCACCCTGTAGAGCCACGTGGAGAATCTCGACCGACCGGAGTACTGGCGACCTTTCCGGTAGACCGTCAGGAATGTGTCCTGAGTGGCATCGAGCGCATCCTCACGACTGCCGAGCATCCGAAGGCAGAGTCCGAAGATCCGGTCTTCATGGCGTGTCATCAACTCGTCGAATGCTGCATGATCGCCTTCGAGGAAACCGGAGAGGAGTTCTTCGTCACTGGGCAAAGCGCACCTCTCCGATGGATGTGTAGTAGCTGTCTTGCTGTTGGGGGAGTTCGGTGAGCCACAGGAGCCAGTAGCCACCGTCTCGTGCAGGCAGCTGGAGTGTGATGCTCCCTCCAGAGACGGTACCTCCGGAGATTCGGGTCCAGCCTTCGATGTCTTGATGGAACGCTGGAGACCACATCAGGCTGTACGTCGTGCCGTCCAAGACGGCCCGAGCCTCGAACGTGTTCGGAGTACCCGCGACGGCGAACACAAGGCCGACGCCCTTCTTGATCAGGGGAAGGGGCGCCGAATAGTGCTCCGTCCGCCAAGGCGTCGAGAGATCACCGTCGGTGAGGTAGTGGAGGTCGCTGTCGTGTTCAGCACCGTCGCCGTATGGGTCGAAAACCCGCACATCGAGCAGGGAGAAGTCTGAGGGTTGCGTCGTCGTTGTCGTGGAGGTCGAATTCAGCACTTGCAGGGTCGTGGAAGTTGGCGGGCGTGCCGGGAAGAGAGCAGGCGACTCCGAGCCGGCCGTCAGGAGGGCGCCGAGGGCGATGATGCCGCCGGCGAGCAGGAGCAGGATGATGGCAGGCGTTAGCCATCTCCAGGACCAGCCCTGGCGGGGTTCCGACTCGGTGATGCTCGGAGCGCCCTGAAGAGCTGCGGCGAGTCTTCGAGCGTCGAGCAGGCCGGCTCGTGCGTCGAGCAACGCCCTGTCGACGGCCGGCGACACACCGTCGACGATCTGCGACGGTGGGGCCGAGAGCGTCGTTCTTCCCGTGAGACAAGCATCCAGCGTCTCTGCGAGATCCGCAACATCCTCGAGTGACGTGGTCGCTGTGGGTCTGCGCCCGAAGCTTCCGAGTTTGGCGGGATGAGCGGCTGAGAAGAAGATCGCCGATGGATCGATCGCTCCGTGAAGGACCGACGACTCGTGGAGGGCGTCGAGCGCTCCTGCGAGACCCGCTGCGTTGGTGATGAACTCGGTCGCCGTCATCGGCTCACCCGCGTCGAGCCGATCCTGCATCGTGACACCGCCTGCCCACTCTGTCACCGAGTAGGCGCCGTCCGGCACCTCGGCGGCGGCGTAGACGCTCGCCAGGTGGATATGGGATACGTTGGCGACCGCCCGCATGGCGTCGAGGAACTGCACGCGGCGATCGGCGTCCGTTTCTGGACCCAGCACCCGGATGAGCACGGGCCGGTCGAGCGAAGTATCCGTCGCGAGCCACTGCTCGATGTCGCCATCGCGACCGAGCCGTTGTTCGAGGCGGTAGCGGGTTGGAAGGGGCGGCGGCAGGTCGCCTCCTCTCGACGGATCTCAGAACACTACAAGCGTCATGTGCCGCTGCTGCGCAGTATGGCGAGCCGCTCATCGAGGTGGGCGAATCCCTCGGTGAGATAGAGGTTGGACGCGACGTCGTTGTTGCCCAGCGTATTGAGCAGCATCTGGCCGGCGCCCTGACGCCGGCCCCACCGAATTGAGGCTCGGACCAGTGCTCGCCCGATACCCCGACCTTGCGCGCTCGGCGCCACTGCGATTCGCTGTAGGTAGCCGGTACTCGCACCTGCACCGACGATGGAGAAGCCGAGCAGATCGTCATCGCGAACGGTCAGTACGACCGACGAGGGAGTTGCCGTCGTCGCTTCACTCAATCCACGACTGTCGAGACGCCAAAAGGGGTCGAATGCCTGGCTGTCGACCGCCTGAACCTCTGCCCAGTCGACCTGCCACTCTGTGTCTACGGGCATGTCTGGGTCAGGAACATCGAGGCCGAGATCTCGAGCGAACACATCGAGCCACTCGAACGTCTCGAAGCCTGCGGCACTCCACAGCCGCACCGATGAAGAGGGGAGTGGAGGCGACATCACAGACGGGGCACCAAGGTCCAGCAACTCGAAGACACACATCTCCAAGAACGCTGAGGAACCACGAACCATCGTGAGGTGCGCGTCGGAGACGTCTGCGTTCCACGGCCGAGCCACCGCCTTCGAAAGCCCGTGCCGGAGCACGACCGTGCCTGGCCAGTCGCCTGTGTATCGCACAACGGTCCCCCTCGCCACCGCCCAATCGTACCCTGGCCTCTATCCCGTCTGCCAAAGTAGAGACATGCGCGTGCTGCTGGTCACTCATGAGGCGATGCTCCATCACGACACCGGTCCTTGGCATCCTGAGCGCTCCGAGCGGTTGGGGGCTGCGATCAGAGGTGTGCGAGCTGCGAAGGGTGACGTGGTCGACGTCGAGGCGCCGATGATCGACCCGACGTTCTTGATGACCGTGCACCAGCCCGACTACGTCGAAATGGTCAAGCGGCGGGTGAGGGACCGCCGTGTCGATCTCGATCCTGACACGCCTGCAGGTCCGGGAAGCTGGGAGGCAGCGCTCCGTGCCGCCGGTGCAGGGATAGCGGCTGTCGAGCATCTGAGAGAAGGGCGCGCCGATGTGGCCTTTCTGGCCATCCGGCCTCCCGGCCATCACGCGCTGGCAGATCGGGCGATGGGATTCTGTCTGTTCAACAACATCGCGATCACGGCCCGCCTGCTCGCCGACGAGGGCGCGAGGGTCGCAATCGTGGACTGGGACGTCCATCATGGGAATGCGACACAGGACACGTTCCTGATGGATGCCGACGTCCTGTACGTGTCGCTGCATCAGTTTCCCTTCTACCCAGGGTCGGGGTGGGTGGAGGAGGTCGGCGTAGGGCCCGGTGCGGGCCTCACGGTGAATCTGTCCGTCCCCGTGCACACGGCCGGCGACGTCTATGTGGAGGCATTCGACCGGGCCGTCAGTCCGATCCTCTCGCAGTTCGACCCCGACTGGGTGCTGGTGAGCGCCGGATACGATGGGCACGCCAAGGATCCGTTGGCGGACGCATCGCTTGTGGAGACCGACTATCAGATGATGGGGGCTGCGGTGCGGGCGGCCGCACCTGATCACCACCTGATCCTGTTCCTGGAGGGCGGCTACAACCTGGGAGCGATGGAGCGGTCCATCACGGCGACGCTTGCCGGGATCGGCGGCGAGGAACCCACGCAGGTGCCGGGGACTTCTCCCAAAGGGGCGTGGCGGATTCTGGATCTGCTCATCGAAGCGCACGCTCGATACTGGAAACTCTGAAGTCAAGAAGTCGCTCGCGGAGCCGATACACCTTGTGCTGAGAGGAAGTGAGCATGGCCGTTCCCATTGACGAACTCCTCGCAAAGATGCGAGAAGTGGACGCGTCCGACCTCCACCTGAAGGTCGGGTCACCACCCGTGATGCGCATCGATGGCGAGCTACACCCAACCAGTCTGCCCGATCTCACACCGGCCGACACCGAGGCATTCGCGAACTCGCTCTTCTCGGAGATGGCAGCAGCGGAGTTCCGCACCAAGGGTGAGGCGGACTTCGCCTACGGGCGATCCCAGTTGGGGAGATTTCGGGTGAATGTGTATCGACAGCGCGGGTCGGTGTCGATCGTCATCAGGCGTGTCCTGTCGGAGAGCCCCGGCTATGTCGAGCTCGGACTTCCACCAGTCCTCGAGAAGCTGGCACTGGAGCCCAGGGGCCTGGTGCTGGTCACCGGTCCAACCGGATCGGGAAAGACGACCACCCTCGCAGCGATGATCGATCACATCAACAGCACGCGGAAGGTCAACATCCTCACCATCGAAGATCCCATCGAGGTGCTGCACACGGACAAGCTCGGAATTGTCTCGCAGCGGGAGATCGGTGTCGATACCGAGAACTTCGCAGAAGCGCTGAAGCGCGTTCTTCGTCAGGATCCCGACGTCATCATGATCGGCGAGATGCGAGACGCCGAGACGGTCAGAGCGGCGCTCAAGGCGGCCGAGACGGGACACCTCGTTCTCTCGTCGCTCCACACGATCGACGCCACCGAGACGATCAGCCGAATCGTCGACTTCTTTCCGCCGTACCAGCAGAAGCAGGTTCGACTCTTGCTCGCCGGCATGTTGAGAGGTGTCGTCAGCATGCGGCTGGTGGACAGGTTCGACGGCCACGGACGAGTGCCCGCCGTAGAGGTGCTGACCATGAACGCAAGGGTCTTCGACCGGATCGTAGACGAGAAGAACACCCATACACTCACAGACGTGATCAAAGAGGGCGAGTTCTACGGAATGCAGTCCTTCGATCAAGCGATCCTCGGGCTCTTCAAGAAGGGAACGATCAGCTATGAGGCTGCGCTCGGCGCTGCGAGCAACCCCCACGATTTCAAGGTCAAGATCGAACAGCTTGGTCTCGTGAAGACCTGAGGTGGAGTGGGGCAACTGGCCGGGGACGGGCGCCAGGCGTCCCCGGCCTATCCTGACGCCGATGATTCCTGAACGGCTCGGGTGGCTTCTCGATCCTGCTCGCACTCCACTCCAGGTATCTCGGCTGTTTCTCGATGCCGGGTTCCACCTCTATCTCGTCGGGGGATCAGTGCGCGATCTGTTGCTCGGACGGGTGCACGCCGATCTGGACTTCACCACTGAGGCCCGGCCCGAGCAGATACTCGAGACCGTGGACGGATGGGCGGACGACACATTCACGGTGGGCGCCCAGTTCGGCACGATCGGCGTGCTGAAAGGCGGTGTCGTGCACGAGATCACCACATTCCGTCAGGAGGTCTACCGGGATGAGAGCCGCAAACCGACCGTTCGGTTCTCCGACGACTTGGTTACCGACCTCTCGCGACGGGATTTCACGGTGAACTCTGCCGCACTCGAGCTCCTGCCCGAGCCGCAAATGATCGATCCGTATGGCGCCCTCGCAGATCTCCACAAGCGGATCCTCCGGACACCGATCGGTGCAGAGATCTCCTTCTCCGACGACCCACTGAGGATGCTGCGACTCTTCCGGTTCATGGCGACACTCGAATTCGACGCGTCAACCGAGGCACTCCACGCCGTGGGGGTCATGCACGACCGGCTGCGCGTGGTTTCAGCAGAGCGAATCCGCGACGAGCTGTCACGACTCCTCGTCGCTCCGGCGCCCGGAGAGGCGTTGGCAGCGATGGTTGACAGCGGGCTGGCGGCCGAGTTCCTTCCGGAGGTGGCTGCACTCGAAGACGCGAGAGACCCGCTGCAGCGACACAAGGATGTCCTTGCGCACACACTCGCGGTGGTCGACAAGTGCGAACCGAACCTTCGGCTGCGCCTCGCCGCACTTCTGCACGACATCGGCAAGCCGGAGACGAGGCAGTTCGCCGACGGTGGTGTGTCGTTCCATCACCACGAGGTGGTCGGCGCCCGATTGGCGCGAGAACGTCTCCGTGTTCTGCGCTTCCCGAAGAGCGAGATCGAGAGCGTGTCCCGCCTGGTCTTTCTCCACCTGCGGCCACATACGTTCAAGATGGGATGGACCGATTCCGCCGTCCGGCGGTACGTCAGGGACGCCGGGCCGCTGCTCGACGACCTGAATCAACTGGTGCGATGTGACGTCACGACGAGGAACGAGGCGAGAGCACGGGCCATCCAACAGAGAATCGACGAACTCGAAGTGCGAATCGCCGAGCTACGCGCAAAGGAAGCCATCGATGCGCTCAGGCCGCCGATCGACGGAAACGGCGTCATGGCGTTCCTGGGAGTCCAGCCAGGTCCTGTCGTCGGCGAGGCGATGAGGATGCTGACCGAGCATCGCATCGACCACGGTCCCTACACCGAGGAAGAGGCATATGAGCTGCTCCGACAGTGGTGGGAGAGGAGAGAGGACTGAGTGAAGCTCGGTCCGTACTTCGGAACCCGGGCTGCGCCGGTCGTACCCCGTTCCCGGCAGTCGGGGACACCACGAGCGTCAGCTTTGCATAGTCATGCAACCATGCGTATAGTCACGTGTTCATGGCTGTGTCTGTTGCGATCCTGGGCGCGTCTGGCTACGCGGGTGGTGAGCTCGTTCGACTGATCGATGCTCACCCTTCATTCGATGCGGTGTATCTCGGGGCACACTCGGCGGCGGGGAGCCGCCTGGACGAGGTGCACCCCCAACTCACACGAGGCGATCGCGTGCTCGGTGGGATCGATCCGCCATCGGTTCCCGATGTCGATCTGGTTCTGATGGCACTCCCGCACGGTGCGTCTACTGAGCCAGGGATCGCCTTTGCCGACAGAGGAGTTCGGGTCATCGATCTCGGGAGCGATTTCCGGTTGGACACACCCGACCGATATCTCGATGCGTATGGGGTGATCCATCCGGCCCCGGAGGCGCTCTCCCAATGGGCGTACGGCCTCCCGGAGCTCTTCGAGGTGGCGAACGCTCGCCTCGTTGCCTCGCCTGGCTGCTATCCCACGGCCGCGTTGCTGGGTCTGGTACCTCTCGTGAGGGCGGGGTTCGTCGACGCTGGACGAATCGTGGTCGACGCGATGTCCGGGCTTTCAGGAGCCGGCAGGTCACTGAAGGCGGATCTTCTCTTTGGCTCGGTCGCCGAGGGTGTTCGAGCCTACGGGGTCGCGTCGCACCGACACCGGCCGGAGATGGAGATGGGCATCGAGAGGGCGACCGGCGTCGACGCAACGGTCGTGTTCACCCCGCACCTCGTACCGATGCTTCGGGGCATGCTGGCGACAACGACCGTTCCGCTGCTGCGTTCGGCGTCGCGTGCGGAGCTACTCGACATTTTGGCCGACGCGTACGCGGGGGCCCCGTTCGTGGACGTCGTCGGTGAGTCACCGCAGACGCGCTGGGTCGTTGGATCCAACAGGGCCATCGTGACGGCGTTCGTCGACCAGCCCTCCGGGAACGCGATCATCATCTGTGCGATCGACAACCTGCTCAAGGGGGCCGCCGGCCAGGCCATTCAGGCGGCGAACCTGATGCTCGGACTGCCGGAGACCGTGGGCCTGTCTGCCGCAGGGTTGATGCCATGAGAGGAGTGACTGCTGCCCGAGGGTTCGTCGCCGGTGGCGTCGCTTCGGGCATCAAAGATGGAGGGGCACTCGATCTCGCGCTGGTCGACGCCGGGGCTTCGGTCGTATCTGCAGCCGTCTTCACGACATCGCGGGCTCCTGCGGCGCCGGTCATCGTCGCTCGCCAGCGGGCCAGACGGGGCATGCTGCGCGCCGTTCTCTTGAACTCGGGATGCGCCAATGCCGCCACGGGCGACGAAGGAATCGCTGCAACGAGAGCGATCACCGAGAAGCTGGCGGCTCGGCTCGGATGTGAACCGGACGATGTCCTGCCGTGCTCGACGGGGCCAATCGGCACCAGATTGCCCGTCGAGACCATCCTGGCGTCTCTCGACAGGTTGGTCGCGTCGACCACGGACCAAGGAGGTGATGCGGCGGCCATGGCAATCATGACCACCGACACGGTGCCCAAGCAGGCGCATCTCGCCGTTGACGGGTTCATCGTCGGCGGCATGGCCAAGGGTGCGGGAATGCTCAGGCCTGATATGGCCACCATGCTCTCGGTCATCACGACCGACGCAGTGGTCGAGCCCGACGTCCTGGCCGACGTGCTGCAGCACGCTGTCGATGTGTCGTTCAACTCGTTGAATGTGGACGGATGCATGTCCACCAACGACACCGTTGTGGCGCTTGCCTCGGGCGCGTCCGGCATCCGTCCGTCCGGCGACTCCTTCGAGCGGCTCCTCACAGAGGTGTGCATCGATTTGGCGCTCCGGATGGCCCCGGCCGGGGCGGGGGGGGCGGGGGTGGTCCCTGGGGTTGCCGCCGGCGCCGCCGACAACGCGACCGCTCGAGTGGCGGGCAAGGCGATCGCCGATAGTGCACTCGTCCGATCGTCGTTCTATGGCGGCGACCCGAATTGGGGAAGGATCATCGCCGCGCTCGGTGCATCCGGTGTGGTCTTCGACCCCAACGAGGTGCAGATACGGTACGACGGCACGCAGATGGCCTCCGGAGGTGTCGGAGTCGGCCGGCTCGACCCGATCGTGGGCGACTTCGAGGTGGAGGTCTCCATCGGCCGAGGGTCTGGAGCCGCGCGGATCGTCACCACCGACCTCACTCCGGAGTACGTCTTGTTCAACGGGGCGCCGTCCTGATGGCTACCGGACACGTTGCACCCGATCCCGTACGGCCGAAGATCGCCGTCACGATGGCGAAGGCCAGGATCCTGATGGAGGCGATGCCCTATCTCCAGGAGTATCGAGGAAAGACCGTGGTCATCAAGTATGGCGGTTCGGCCATGAGCGACGAGCATCTCAGGTCCAGCTTTGCCGGAGACGTCACGCTCCTCTCGCTGGTGGGAATCCGTCCAGTGGTCGTCCATGGGGGAGGGCCGAAGATCACGTCGACGCTCCGCAAGATGGGGATCGAGTCGACGTGGGTCGACGGGCTCCGGGTCACCGACGAGTCCGTCGCCGAGGTCGTGCAGTCGGTGCTTGCGGGAGTGGTGAACCCTGACATCGTGCGTCTGCTCATCGGGCACGACGCGAACGCGGTCGGGGTGACGGGGATAGACGGGGGGCTCTTGTCGGTGCGACAGAAGGATGAACGGCTCGGGTTCGTGGGAGAGATCGAGGAGGTCGATACGGGTGTCATCGATCGCATCCTGGACGTGGGGTTCGTGCCCGTCATCGCGCCAATCGGTCGAGGCTCCCACGACGGCAAGGTGTACAACATCAATGCGGACACGGCAGCCGGCGCCATCGCCGCTGCACTTCGGGCGGAGAAGCTCGTCTACCTGACCGACGTCGAGGGGGTGTACGACGATCATGAAGGCCAGTCGGGGCTGCTGGAGCGCTTGACCCTGCGTGAGCTCAGAGAGCTGCTCGGATCGGGGAAGGTGCAAGGAGGGATGCTTCCAAAGCTGGCATCGTGCATTGCGGCGATGGAGGCAGGCGTCCACCGCGCACACATTCTCGATGGGAGAATTCAGCATGCCATCCTGCTGGAGATCTTCACGCCGGAAGGCATCGGCACGATGATCCACCGGTTCGATGATGTCTGAGACCATCGCCGATCGCGAGCACCACGTCATCATGCAGACGTACCAGAGGCATCCGGTCGAGTTCGTTCGCGGCGAGGACGTCTGGCTATTCGATCACGAAGGTCGGCGATACCTGGACTTTCTGTCGGGAATCGCCGTCGTCGGAGTCGGGCACGCGAACCCTCGGGTGCGGGATGCGGTAGCCGCGCAGATGGGTGAGCTGGTGCACGTGTCCAACCTCTTCTACACGGAGCCTCAGGTGCGACTCGCCGAGCGGCTCTCCGGGTTGTCGGGTCTCGACCGGTTGTTCTTCGCCAACGACGGGGCAACCGCGAACGAGTGCGCGATCAAGCTGGCGCGGCGATGGTCACAGCGGCGGAGAGGACCCGGCGCATTCGAGGTCATCTCACTCGAGGGTTCGTTTCACGGGAGAACACTCGCGACGCTCGCCGCGACCGGACAGCCGGCCAAACAGGCGGTCTTTGAACCACTGCCTGCAGGCTTTCGGCAAGTTCCTCCCGGCGATATCGGCGCGTTGCGATCCGAGATCGGCCCGGCAACGGCCGCAGTGATGCTCGAGACAACCCAGGGAGAGGGAGGGGTGCGACCCCTGGATGAGCGCTATCTCCGTGACGTACGCGAGCTATGCGAACTGTCGGACGTGTTGCTCATCGTCGACGATGTACAGGCAGGGATGGGACGGACGGGTACCTGGTTCTCGTGGCAGTCACTGGGGTTCGAGCCGGACATTGCCACGGTCGCCAAAGGTCTCGCCAACGGCCTGCCGATCGGTGCGTGCATGGCTCGAGAAGACGTCGCCGACGCGTTCGAGCGTGGCGACCACGCAACGACATTCGGCGGAGGACCCGTGGTGTGTGGTGCTGCGCTGGCCGTATTGGATGAGATCGAGTCTCGTAGTCTGCTGAGGAACACGTCGGAGAGGTCGGAGCAACTCATGGCCGGCCTCAGGAGGATCGACGGGGTGCATGAAGTCCGAGGACGCGGACTGCTTGCAGCCGCCGCCGTCGACGCGCCGGGCGCGGTCGTTGATGCGGCGCTGGAGGAGGGGCTGATCCTGAACGCACTCCACGACGCCGTTCGGTTCACACCCCCTCTGACGATTACGGCCGGACATGTCGACCTCGCCGTCGAGCGATTCCGGATGGCTGTCGACACGGCCCGGTAGCCGTCTCCGCAGGTAGTGTCAGGATGTGGAGTACGTCGACGCTGGACCGGATCGATTCCGTGCGTTGCTGCTGGCAGAGGCGTGCAGGGCAGAGGGGGTCGAGGTGGAGCTCCTCGCAGGTGATGACGATGGCAGTTTCCCGTGGTGGGGAGTCGTCCAGCACCACCGTCTCCTCGTTCACTCGAGCGACAGAGATACGGTCACTCGCATCATCCAGCGGATGGAGGGATGAGGGTCGCCGGTGCCACGGCCGGCACCCCTATGAGAACGGCGAGAACCCGCCGCTGATCGGTCCTCGTCCTCGAAGCGCCAGGGGTGCGTGGGTGCGTCTGCGTTCCTGCTATCGGCAGAGACTCACCTAGGTCATCACCGACATCGCCGAACAGAGCATCGGCTCACGAATGTGATCTCGGCCCTCGCCGCTTGGGGTCGAGCGTCGTGACGTTTTGGCGGAGGAGGAGCGGAACGTCCTTTGGAATGAAACCGAGTGCCTGGCCATAGAAGGAGAGTTCCTGGGTCAACGCCGAGGAGATGTTCTTCGCCTGTCTGAAACCATGCTGCTCACCCATGAACGGCACATACACGTACGGGATTCCGTGATCCTTGAGTGCCTGGACGAGTGCGAGGGTCTGGCTGGGTGGCACGACCCGATCGTCCAGACCTTGAAAGAGAATGATCGGACGTGACAGCCGGTCGGCGAAGTTGATGGGGGATCGGCGGTGGTAGAGCCCCGCCATTTCAGGATACGGTCCGATGAGGGAGTCGAAGTAGCGCGACTCGAACTTGTGCGTGTCTCTCACCATCGCCTCGAGATCCGCTACGCCGTAGTACGAGGCGCCCACCTGGAAGACATCATGGAACATGAGGGCCGTGAGGGTCGTGAATCCACCGGCGCTGCCACCTCGGATCGCCATGCGTTGTCCATCGACGAGCTTGCGGGAGGCGAGGTATTTGGCGGCAGCGATGCAGTCTCGAGCATCCACGATGCCCCACGTTTCTCGCAGCCTCTGCCGATACCGGCGGCCGTACCCTGTGCTTCCGCCGTAGTTCACGTCGACAACGGCCAGGCCGCGACTCGTGAAGAACTGTATTTCAGGGTTGAGGTCCGGCCGTGACGCGCTCGTAGGGCCCCCGTGGCTGAAGACGACGAGCGGGGGCAGCTCGCCGGTGGGACCTTCGAAGTCGGGATTGTGCGGTGGGTAGAAGAACGCGTGCGTCGGCCCGTCATCCGACGCGAACGTGATGGGTTGCGCCTGGGAAACGTATGCGGAGTCGAAGCTGCCGGCACTCCGAAGGGTCTCGATGATGCCTGTAGGGATATCGATCTTCAGCACCGCAGCTCGCGTCGAGCCGGAGCCCGAGATCATGACCGCGGTGTTGTCTCCGTCGGTGACGAGGTTGCCTCTGTGGGTCCCCGCAGGAGTCGGCACGGCAGACTGATCCCCGTCGGAGTCGACGACCATGAGCCGATCGAACCCCTCGCTTGTCACCGTGAGGAGTACTCGACCGTTGGAGAGCGGACCGAAGTAGGTGCCGCCGAACCTCCATGCCGGCCCGGCACAGTCCGCATCCATCGGCGCGATAGGCCGGTTGTCTCTGTAGAGGTTCCAGTAGCCGGAACGATCGGAGAACCAGTACAGGGATCCGCCGGGACCCCACTCTGGCTGGACGATCGATTCGTTGGGGTTGCCTGCGATTCTGCGCCGGGGTCCGAGTTCGCCCCTGCCCCGGTACTCGGCGCTCCACAGCTCACATCCGTCCCACGGCATGTTCGGATGGTCCCATGTCAGCCAGATGAGGGATGTCCCGTCAGGGCTCATGCGGGGTGAAGAGAAGAAATCGTGGCCGCCTACGAGGATCACGGGATCGGAGGTGCCGTCGATGAGCACCAATTCGTTGACCACGCCTTCTGCCTCGTGTCGCTCCCGGACGCACACGATTCCTCCCTGGAACAGTGTCCCGTCGGCGTACCGCCAAGAGCTTGGAGCCGGAGGTTCGGGAGTGATGGGAGCCGGGTCACCGTAGAGGTCCTGGCGGTACAGCCGCTGGTCGCTCCAGTTCGAGAAGTAGACCGTGTCACCCGAGACCAGGTAGCTGCCACCGCCGTATTCGTGGACGCTGGACCGCACGGAGAACTGCTGCGGCGTCACGTCGCGAGTGGCGCCATCTTCGTAGAGGACGAGGACGACTCGTCCGTCCTCTTCCGGGCGCGCTTCCAGCCAGTAGATACGATCACCGACGATCCTCGGCGCCTCGAGCCGTACCGAGCCTGCCGCTGCCATGTCCGCGGAGAACGGTGAGGTCCAGCTCCCGTATGGCGCGATGGTTGGTTCAGCCATCGTCTCCCTTCCAGAGGGTTCTGAGCGTACACAGGTCGACGATCTGACAACGGGGTGATCGGTCCATTTGTGTGTGTGGCGTGGGGGAGTGTTGGAGGGTATTGGTCCATCGATCTTGCATGACTATGCAGTCATGCGTATGATCTTGCCGACATGAACACTGCGGCCAGACGAAGGGCGATCCGGAAAATCCTGAGCTCCGGGATGATGTCCAGTCAGACGGAGCTGGTGAGTGTGCTCGTGGGAGAAGGGTTCGAGGTGACCCAGGCGACCGTGTCTCGCGATCTGAAGGCGCTTGGCGCGAGCAAGGTGCGCGGCATGGATGGCGTCTCTTACTACAGGCTCGGAATGGACTCGGGAGAGGACGTGGATCTGGCACGAACGCTTGCCGAATTCGCCGGCGAGATCAGGCCGAGTGGGAACCTCGTGGTGATCAAGACGCCCCCGGGGGCCGCCCAGGTGGTTGCCGGAGCGATCGACCGGGCATCGCTCGACCTCGTGCTGGGAACCGTTGCGGGCGACGACACCGTGCTGGTGGTGGCGGACGGAGCGGGGGGAGATCGGTTGGCGAAGCTGCTCGAACGGATCGGAGCCGGATGATGAAAGTGGTGCTGGCGTACTCGGGAGGGTTGGATACCTCGATCATCCTGAAGTGGTTGATCGAGCAGTACGACGCGGAGGTGATCGCGTACACGGCCGACATAGGCCAGGGCGAGGAGGTCGAAGAGGCGCGAGTGAAGGCGTTGAAGACGGGAGCCGTGGAGGCAATCGCGGAGGACCTTCGGGTTCCCTTCGTTGCGGACTATGTGTTCCCTGCGCTCAGGGCCAACGCGATCTACGAGTGGTACTACCTGCTTGGCACGGCGCTCGCTCGTCCTGTGATCGCAAAGGGGATGGTGCGGGTCGCTGAGGAAGTGGGGGCCGATGCCATCGCGCACGGCGCTACCGGCAAGGGCAATGACCAGGTGCGGTTCGAGCTTTCCGCCTACGCGCTCAAACCGGATATCAGGGTCATCGCTCCCTGGAGGGAGTGGCACATGAAGGGCAGGAGCGATCTGGTTGCCTATGCACGAGATCGGGGGATCCCGATACCGGTGACCCCTGAGAAGCCGTACTCGATGGACGCGAACATGCTCCACATCTCCTATGAAGGGGGTGTCCTCGAGGATCCGTGGGAGGCACCACCGAAGAACATGTTCCGAATGACGGTGGCACCCGAGGACGCACCGGACGAGCCGGAGTGGGTGACGATCACCTATCGCAACGGCGATCCTGTCGCTGTCGATGGAGTCGAGATGGCGCCCACCGAGATCCTCGTGAGGATGAACGAACTCGGGGGCAGGCACGGGGTGGGAAGGGTGGACATCGTCGAAAACCGTTTCGTCGGCATGAAGAGCCGGGGTGTCTATGAGACGCCGGGTGGAACGATTCTCCAGCACGCCCACAAGGCGGTCGAGTCCATCACGCTCGATCGGGAGGTTGCCCACCTGCGCGACGAGCTCGTGCCCCGCTACGCAGAGATGGTCTACAACGGCTTCTGGTTCGCCCCGGAACGGGAGGCGCTCCAGGCGTTCATGGACAACGTCCAGGACAGGGTCTCGGGCGACGCGCGTCTGAAAATCTACAAGGGACAGGTGATCGTCGAGGGGAGGCGGTCCGACGGAAGGCACGCGCTCTATGACCAGGCAACCGTGACATTCGAGGAGGACGACGTCTACGACCAGGCCGACGCCGCCGGTTTCATTCGACTCCAGGGCCTACGGCTTCGCACGCTCGCCGAGCGCCGTCTCGGGGAGGGCGAGTGAGCCTTTGGAAGGGTCGCATTCCGGGCGAACCGGACGAGACAATGTGGAGGTTCACGGTCGACACCTCGGACCGCCGGCTTCTGGCCGTGGACGTCGAAGGTTCGATCGCCCACGTGAAGATGCTTCGCGAAACGGGCCTCGTCACCGACCAAGAGTGCGATGAGCTCCTCGAGGGGCTGGCCCGTGTGCAGCGCGAAGCCGAAATGGACGGCTTCTCGTTCGAAACCGGTGATGAGGACGTGCACACGGCGGTCGAGCGGCGGCTTGGTGAGTTGATCGGACCTGTCGCAGGCAAACTGCACACGGGCAGGTCGAGGAACGACCAGATCGCGCTCGACATACGCCTCTATCTGTTCCGTGCATCCGAGCGGCGGAGAGGTCAGGTGTCGTCGGTGATCGGCGTACTCGTCGATCTCGCGGATCGGCACGTGGAAACGATCGTGCCCATGTACACCCACCTCCAGCAGGCTCAGGCGGTTCCACTTGCCCAGCACCTACTCGCGTACGCGTGGATGCTGACACGGGACGCAGATCGATTCGGCAATGTGATGTCGAGACTGGGGGAGTCACCCCTCGGTGCGGGCGCAGGGGGAGGGAGCGGGCTCGCACTCGACCCGGACCTCGCCGCCACACATCTCGGCATGCCCCGCGTGTTCAACAACACGATGGATGCCGTCGGCACACGTGACCTGGTCGCGGAGTACGTCTTCTGCGTCGCCCAAACGATGGTCGATCTGTCGAGGCTTGCCGAGGAGATGGTGCTGTGGACGACGAAGGAGTTCGGATGGGTCACGTTCTCGGACGACTTCACGACGGGATCGTCCGCGCTCCCGCAGAAGAAGAACCCCGACGTCGCAGAACTCGTCCGGGGGAGAAGCGCCAGAGTGATCGGTGACATGACAGCGATCCTCACGCTCCAGAAGGCGCTACCTCTTGCGTACAACCGTGATCTCCAAGAGGACAAGAGGATCGTCTTCGATGCGGACGACGTGCTCGACGGATCGCTGGGAGCACTCGCAGGCATGCTCCGATCCGCGGAGTTCCATCCGCCGGGCCCCTCACCATGGGTCACAGCGCTCGACCTGGCCGAGGCGCTGGTGAAGCGCGGGGTGCCGTTTCGCGAAGCCCACACAGCAGTCGGCGTGTTAGTTGCCCGCCTCATGGCGGAAGGGAGGGACCTCTCCACGGTCACGGCGGGAGAGCTCGAAGAAGCTCACATCCGGCTGGTGCCGGAGGACCTCGCCCTTCTCGATCCCGTGTCGAGTGCCGGCAGAAGGAACCTCGGTATTCGACGTCAGGTGGAGGACCTGCGCGAGTTCGTCGATAGGCTTGGGCGATGAGCGAAGCGGCACGATATCGAGAGAACTACCAGGACGAGATCGACGGCGCAGCCCAGTATCGAGCGCTCGCCGATATGGAGCCTGATGAGAGTCTGACCCAGGTGTATCTCAAGCTCGCGGAAACCGAGGAGCGGCACGCAGGATTCTGGGTGGAGAGGCTGGAGGGCATCGGAGAGCACGTCCCAGAGCCGAAGCCGAGCCTGAAGGCAAGAGTGCTCATCCGACTCTCACGACGATTCGGTTCCCAGATCCTCGTCGGTGTGGTGGCGGCCAGCGAGACCCTCGGCCAGACGATGTACGACGACCAGCCGGAGACCGAAGGGCAAGGGTTGCGTGCCGACGAGCGTTCGCACGCCAGGATCCTCTCTGCGCTTTCGGAGTCGTCACCGCAGGGTGTCGAAGGGAGTGTTCTCGCCCGTGTCGAAGGGAGGCACCGATCTGTCGGCGGCAACGCCCTCCGCGCCGCGGTACTCGGCGCCAACGACGGCCTCGTGTCGAACCTCGCGCTGATCATGGGTGTCGCCGGTGCGACGTTCTCGAGGCAGTCGGTGCTGATCGGCGGACTCGCCGGTCTCCTGGCAGGCGCAGCGTCGATGGCGCTGGGCGAGTGGCTGAGCGTCCAGTCGGCGCGCGAGCTGACGACCAAGCAGCTTCAGGTCGAGGCCGAGGAGCTGGAGGCCATGCCTGAGGAAGAGGCGGAGGAGCTCGCGCTGATCTACCGCGCGAAGGGATTGCCGGAAGACAAGGCGAGGGAACTCGCCGATCACATCATGGAGGATCGGGAGACGGCGCTGAACACGCTCGCCAGGGAAGAGCTCGGCATCGATCCGGCGGAGATGGGTGGCAACCCTTGGGAAGCCGCCATCACATCGTTCCTTCTGTTTGCGCTTGGAGCGATCGTCCCTGTGATCCCGTTCTTCTTCGCCGGTGGCACGGGCGCGATCGTGGCGAGCATGGCGCTTGCCGGTCTTGCACTGTTCGTCACCGGCGCGGGGATCGCGCTCCTGACGGGAAGAAACGTAGTGTTCTCCGGGGCCCGCCAAACCGTCTTCGGGCTGGTCGCTGCGGGCATTGTGTTCGGGATCGGCGCGTTGTTGGGATCGGCAATCCACTGAGACGCTATCTTGCCTCCCATGTACGCAACTCGACGACAGCAGCTTCTCGACCTCCTCGGTGACGGGATCGCCGTCGTCAGGGCCGGCTCCGAAGCAACCCGCAACAGGGACACCGAGTATGAGTTCCGTCAGGACAGTGACTTCTACTACCTGACCGGTTTCGAGGAACCCGACTCGATCGCCGTACTGAATCCAACGCACCCGACCGAACGATTCGTGCTCTTCGTTCGTCCCAAAGACAAGGAGCAAGAGACATGGGTTGGCCGAAGGGCAGGAGTCGAGGGTGCGATCACCGACTTCGGTGCGGATGCCGCTTACCCGCTGAGCGCTTTCGACACGAAGCTGCGGGAATACCTCCTCGGGGTGCCGACGCTGTTCTGCATGACCGAGACGGTGGCGACCGTGACCGATGGGATCGCGAAGTCGCGTGCGTTCCGGGACAGAACAGGCCGTGTCGTGCCGGGGACGATCGCGGATCTGGAGCCACTGCTTGCGGAGCTGCGGCTGCGCAAGCGGGAACCCGAGCTTGCGCTCCTACGCAAAGCATCGGAGATCTCTGTCGCGGGGCATCTCGCTGCGATGCACGAGGCGAGGGACGGCCTTCGAGAGAATCAGGTGCAAGCGATCATGGAGTACACCTTCCGTGCCGAGGGTTCCGTTCGCAACGGGTATCCGTCGATCGTGGCGTCGGGACCGAATGCCTGCATCCTCCACTACAACGAGAACACGAGGGTGATGAACGACGGAGATCTGCTGCTGATCGATGCGGCGGCAGAGTATGGGTTCTACAGCGCCGACATCACCAGGACATTCCCTGTGAGTGGCGCGTTTTCGCCGGAGCAGGCAGCCGTCTACGAAGTCGTGCTGGACGCCCAGAACGCAGCCCTCTCGAGGATCGAACCGGGTGCACCGTTCGAGAGCATGCACGACTCGGCGCGCGAGGTGATCACCGCCGGACTCATCGATCTGGGCCTGCTTCCGAACGGCTACCCGACCACCATGCACCACTATCGCGAGTACTTCATGCATGGCACGGGACACTGGCTGGGCATGGACGTTCATGATGTCGGGACGTACAAGACGCTGTCCGCATCCCGCGCTCTGGAGCCGGGAATGGTGTTCACGGTCGAACCGGGGATCTACGTCGATCCAGAACGTCGTGTGTTGAGATTGCCCCTGCTGGAGTACGACCTCGACGAATGGTCGGAGCGACGGTATCTGCTCGGTGTAGAGGCAGCGAAGGATCTCGAGAGCAAAGAGCGCGAGGCCGCCGGTTTCGTGGAGCATCGAGTCCCCGAAGGGTTTTCAGGGATTGGGGTGCGGATCGAGGATGACATCGCGGTGACGTCGAGTGGCTACGAGAACCTCACCTGGCAGCTTCCTCGCAAGATCGACGAGGTAGAGGCTGCTTGCTCCTGAGGAATGGCCGTCGACCTCGGCGGGTTGTTGATCGTAGAAGCGGCAAGGAGGAGTCAGGTGGACCTACGTGCGCTGTATATCAATTGCACGCTCAAGCGCAGCCCGGAGCTTTCTCACACGCAGGGGCTCATCGATCGTTCGGTTGCGTTGATGGAAGCCCAGGGCGTCACCGTCGATCAGGTGAGGGCCGTGGACCACGACATCCCGCCGGGGGTGTGGCCGGACATGAGAGAGCACGGAGCCGACGCGGACGAGTGGCCTGAACTGTACGAGCGGGTCATGGACGCAGACATCGTGGTGCTGGGGACCCCCATCTGGCTCGGCGAGAAGTCGTCGGTGTGCTCCCGCATCATCGAGCGGCTGTACGGCAACTCCGGCCTGTTGAACGAGGCGGGCCAATACGCCTACTACGGAAGAGCCGGCGGAACGATCATCACGGGGAACGAAGACGGTGTGAAGCATTGCGCGATGGGGATTCTCTATGCAATGCAGCATCTCGGATTCGCCATCCCCCCACAGGCCGATGCCGGGTGGATCGGTGAGGCAGGGCCGGGACCCTCGTATCTCGATCCGGGTTCCGGCGGTCCAGAGAACGACTTCACGAACCGGAACACGACGTTCATGACGTGGAATCTGATACACCTGGCCCGAATGCTCCGGGCAAACGGCGGGATTCCTGCATACGGCAACCAGCGGTCCCTCTGGGACGCAGGATGCAGATTCGACCAACCAAACCCTGAATACCGGTAGCGGGCGACACATCCGGATTGCCCCTTCACTGAATGGCAACACTGCCGATACAGAGGGTATGAGCCTGTCGACCCTCAATGGGACGTTCGCCAGCTTCGCTTTGCCCGATGTGCTTCGACTCGTCGGCGTCTCCGGCGAAACCGGTCTCCTTCGAGTGGACTCGAACGCGCTCACGGGGCGCCTGTTCTTCGTGGACGGAGCAATCGTCTACGCAACGACGAGGTCCGGAGACGACCTGATCGACGACCTGGCACGGTTCGAACGAATCACTGACGAAGAGCGCGATGCGATTGAACGCCGGGCTGTCTCTCTCGAGGACGTGAGAGGTACCCGCAAGGAGGTCCTCGATGTCTTCTTCCGGCACCAGGTGTCGGAAGTCCTGGTACGGCTTCTCAGCATCCCCGATGGCGAATTCTCGTTTGCCCACGGCGTGATGATGAATCACCCCGTCGGGTTCCGGTTCGAAGTCGAAGCCGCCCTCTCCGTAGCCTCCGGCAGAAAGGCCGAGTGGGATGACATCAGACGATTCATTCCGAGCGTTGAGACCTCGTTTCGGATGGCGGACACGATCGACGAGACCGTCACGATCGACCCTGAGCGGTGGGCGTTGCTGGCGATGCTGGCGCAGGCAGGAAGCGCGAGAGGCCTCGCTCTGTCGCTCAAGATCTTCGAATTCGAGGCAGCGAGACAGCTCGCCGGTCTCGTCGGCGCCGGACTGATTGTCGAAAAGACCACCAGTTCGAGTGTTCCGGTGTTCGATGTGGTGCCCGACACGCCGGATACGGCGCCCGAACCCGAGACCGACGAAGATGTCATGACCGAAGACGAGGCGGCCGAGCTTCTCGGCTCGTTCATCGCGCTCTCGGATTCGAAGACCGAGGCGAACTCGGTTGAGGAGCCGGCCACGCAGATGGACGAAGCCGGCGATGGAGACGACGAAGACGACGAAGACGATGACGAGGACCTCACGAACCGCTGGCGGCGCCTCCGAACGACGAGGGTCACGAACAAGAATTGACAGAAGCGAACAGCTGACGGCGGACAACCGACAGCCAGAAGCGTGCTGCTTCAGTGTCCGGCGCCGACACCGAGGGGTTCAGATGGACGGTCGTCGTTCGAACCAGGGTCGTGCCTGCTCCAGTTGTCCTGCCAGACGGAACAGGGTGGCCTCGGCTCCGTAGCGTGCCACGAACTGCGTACCAATCGGTAGTCCGTCGGCGTTCCAGTACAGAGGAACGGACATCGCCGGCTGGCCCGTCAGGTTGAACAACTCGGTGTTGGGGGCCGGGTCCATGTTCTCGGCCGCCATCTGGCTCAGCACCGTGTCCAGTGCTTTCTTCATCGGGAACCTACGAAGCGCCTCGATGGCGATCATCTGCACCTTGGTGGGATTCAGCTCGCCGATCCTCACCGGGGGCCGGCCGAGCGTGGGGGTGAGTAAGACATCGTAGGTGTCGAAAAACGACTCGATATCGCGCGCTGTCTGCTGGGTAGCGACGAGCAAGGACATCAAATGGTCGCCGCTGGTCTTCCGTCCGATGAGTTGCAGAAGCCACGTGGTCGGCTCGAAATACTCGGGTGAAGGTTCCTTGCCGACGAGCCGGGCCGCGGCGTCGATATCGGATGCGAGTCCGGCTGCAACGATCCGCAGGTATGCCTCGACCATCAGCTCCCTGTCGAACGGTGGACATGCAGGCTCCACGTGATGTCCCATCGATTCGAGGAGGTCCGCGGCATCGTCGACGGCGGCCACACAATCCTTGTGGAGGTGAGATCCGAACAACGACTCGGTGCACACGGCGATCCGAAGCGGACCGGGGTCTGTCCCGGCGTCGTCGAGGTAGGAACCTGCTGGGGCAGGTGCCGAGTAGGGCTCACCGGGGTTGGGAAGACAGGAGAGGTCGAGCATGGCGGCGCTGTCTCGAACGGATCGACTGAGCACATGGTCTATGGCAAGTCCCATCCACGTCCCGTCGAAACGTGGACCGTGAGGGACTCGCCCGCGGGAAGGTTTCAGTCCGAAGAGCCCGCACGCCGACGCAGGGATACGGATAGAACCTCCACCGTCGTTTCCGTGCGCCATCGGCGTGTACCCGGCAGCGACAGCCGCCGCCGATCCACCGCTCGACCCACCGGTGCTGTGGTCTGTGTTCCACGGGTTCCTGGCGGGGCCTCGGAACTCGGACTCGGTGGTTGCCACCAGACCGAACTCGGGGGTGTTGGTCTTGCCGAGGAAGACCAGTCCCGCCTGTCGATACCGGGTCACGAGGACCGAGTCCTCCTTGTCGGTGTTGAACTGCAGGAACCGGGACGACAGCGTCCTCGGTTCTCCGGCGACCATGGGTCCGAGGTCCTTGATCAGAAACGGGACACCGGTGAACGGGCCTTCGGGTGCGCCGTCGGCCATGTGAAGGGCAGTGTCGTAGGTCTTGTGGACGACCGCGTTGATGCGGGGATTGGTCGCTTCTATGCGGGAGATGGCCGTTTCGACCAGTTCCCGTGGGTGAACTCGTTGCTCTCTGACCAGCTGTGCGAGTCCCGTGGCGTCGTATCGGTCGTAGTCCGCAAACATTACGTACCTCCGGAAACGACGCTAGCCCGCGTTGCGAGGAGCTGTCGGTCGTGAGTGTCCAGTCGCTAGTCCCCGGTCTCCAGCCGGAATGCGGCCACGGTTGCCGGCCATCAGCGATCCGCCGTTCAGTTACTGGCTGGTTGGCTCCGATGCAGCCAGCAAGACCCCCCTTCCCGGGTTCGCCGAACCTCCCCCAACACTCGGACGTTGCCCTCGCGGGGGAGGGAACCTGGCGTTCTGCTGTTCCACCGGGGAAGACGTGTCGTCGGTGAAGCTCCCAATCGAACGCTGTTTGGTTGGTTCAGCGGAGCCGTGAGGGCTGAGCCATTCCCTCCCTCAGGAGCGGAGCGACGCTGTAGGAGGCGGCCCGGCGGGCCGGAGGGGGGGTCCCGGGCGCAGCCCACAGGGGAGGTAGCCCAAAGAGCTTCCCTGCCGTGTGACTCCGACGGCGCCTTCGGTTTCCCTAACGGGGTAAACCCGACGAAGTGATGGCGCGGACTTTCACCCGGCCTCGCGTTCGTCACCCATCAGATAGCGGGGACCTGCTCCCAGCCCGGCTGCCCGGTCCGAAGGGTTGAAGATGCCACAGCTACGCAGCGAGAGACAGCCACAACCGATGCAGTCCGTGAGCTGGTCTCTCAGGGCCTCGAGTTCGGCGATCCGCTCGTCGATGCGACCCCTCCAGGACCGGGACAGCCGCTGCCAGTCGCGCTTGGTGGCCGTCTTGTCGTGGGGGAGCGTTTCGAGTGCCTCGCTGACCTCGGAAAGGGTGAGTCCCGCCTCCTGGGCGGCACGGATCAGCGAGACACGTCGAATCGTGGATCTCCCGAACCGGCGCTGGTTCCCCTCCGTCCTGTACGAGGCAATGAGACCCTCCGATTCCCAGAACCGGATGGCCGACGTGGCAACGCCAACCCGATTCGCGAGCTCTCCGATCGTGAGGTCGTTCATTGTGAGAGCATATCATTTGACTTCAACCACACTTGAAGTTGTAGCTTCCTCGCCATGACAACCACTACCTACGCAGATCTGATGGATCTCGTCACCCTGCAGTCCGGTGACCGGAAGCATGCTCCTGCGGCGTCGTCGACACTGGACGTGCTGTGGGTGCTCTACGACAAAGTGCTGCGCATCGACCCGAACCATCCCGACGATCCGAACCGTGATCGATTCCTCCTCTCGAAGGGGCACGGTCCAAAGGCGTACTATGCAGTGCTCGCCGCCAAGGGCTTCATCCCCGTGGAGTGGCTCCCTTCATTCGGCGGGTTCGACTCTGCGCTGGGTCTGCATCCGGATCGGATGCTGATTCCCGGCGTCGAGGTCTCGTCCGGATCGCTGGGGCACGGACTACCGATCGCAGTCGGAGTGGCACTCGGGCTCAGAGCAGCCGGAAGAACGGATTCTCGCGTGTTCTGCCTGATCGGAGATGGGGAACTCGACGAAGGTAGCAATCACGAGGCGATCGCAGTCGCTGCCCGTATGGATCTCGATCGATTGACCGTGATCGTCATCGACAATCGTTCGGCGAGCCTCGGCTGGCCCGGGGGTATCGCAGCCCGCTTCGAGGTCGAAGGGTGGGAGTCTTCGGTCGTCGACGGACGGAACCACGCGGAGATCGAAGGCGCGCTCAGGTCGGGTACGTCTGGTCGTCCGTACGTGGTCGTCGCGCAGGTGGCACGATGAGAGACTCGTTTGTGCGCACGATCGTCGGCCTCCTCGATCGCGATCCGGCTACGGCGCTCGTACTCGCCGACATCGGGTACGCCAGGTTCGCCGAAACGGGCATCGTGGACCGTCACCGCAATCGGGTGATCAATGTTGGCATCCGTGAGCAGACCCTCATTGGAGTAGCCGCGGGTTTGGCACTCGAAGGGTTTCGGCCCTTTGTCCACTCGTATACACCGTTCCTGGTGGAACGGCCGTTCGAGCAGATCAAGCTCGACCTCGTCCACCAGGGACTCGGCGCGGTGCTCGTCTCGGTGGGCGGCTCCTTCGACGCAGCAGGTGAGGGGATGACGCATCTTTCGCCCGCCGACGTGAGTGTGCTTGCGACCTTGCCGGACGTGGACATCCACGTGCCCGGACATCCCGACGAAGTCGAGGGTCTCATGCGAATCGCCGCCGCAACGACCAACACCGTGTACATCCGGCTCGCTGAGGCAGTGAACAAGGCCGCGTTTCCCACAGACGGGCTCGTTCATGTGGTCAAGGAGGGAAGCCGGGATGCTCAGACGATCCTCGCGGTCGGTCCGATGCTCGACCCCTTGCGAGAAGCGACCGCTGATCTGGATATCACGCTCGCATACGCAACCACCGTTCGACCGTTCGACGGGGCGGGGCTTCGGACCGTGGCAACCGGCTCCGAGGTGACGCTCGTCGAGCCGTACCTGGAGGGTACGGGTCTGCCGGCCGTCGTTGACGCCTTCCAGGGCATCCCGAAGAGATATCGCGCGATAGGGGTCGGCAGGGACGAGGTTCGGAAGTACGGAAGTCGAGCCGATCATGAGCGAACACATGGTCTTGATGCCGCCTCCCTTCGGAAACGCCTAGAGACCGATGGTCAGGCCCGATCGATCTGACCGACCCGTGTCTGGTCATGATCCAGCGACACTCGACGCCTACCTCGGCCGGCGCCCGCTTGTCTCTGAGTGCTCTCGGCCAGGGTGAATCCGAGGCGTCTTGGAATGCCGGCGCTCGCAACGTTCGCCCAGTCGAGGTGGATTTCGATCCGCTAGATGCCGGTCATCGAGAAGGCGGCGATGGTCAGCCCCGCTCGCCCCGGTCGCGTATCCCTGCCGGAGGTGGCCGACGGCGATCCAGTATCCGATTTCGAGGGCGGCCGGGCATGCTCGACGGTGGAGCCCTGTGCTGCCGACGATGTCGTCACCTCTGAAGATCCCAAGGACACTGTCGCCGCCCTGCCCCTTTCTCACCTTCTCCGTGAGCCGCCTGTTCATCGACGGTTGGAATCCCGTCCGCGGCCCACGACATCCACGGGCGAAGGTGATCCAGGCTGTCGGTGATAGCTGCGTTCAGTGCGGGTGCGTCGGCCTCGGTCCACTGGAGGATCACGAGCCTCTGCGTCCGAATGTACGAAGGAAGGTCAGTCGGCACAGCGCAACAACGCCTCGATTGAGCGATCGACGTCACGCTCGTCGGTAGCCCAATCCGAGACGGATATCCGCATGAGCCGCATCCCCTCCCAGGTGGTGCCGCTGAAGAAGGCGGTCCCGTCCGCTTGAATGCGGCTGATCACCCGGTCTGCCAGAGCGTCATGATCCCCGTCGGGAGAGAGCCATCGGATGAGTACCTGATTGAAGACCACGTCGTTCATGACCTCGGCTCGCCCGGTAGCGGAAAGCCTCTCGGCGAAGCGCTTGGCGAGGGCGTGGGTTCGGTCGACCAGCTCCTCGACGCCACTTCGACCGAGGGAGCGGAGTGTTGCGTACACGGCCAGACCGCGAGCTCTCCTGGAGAATTCGGGATTCCAGTCCATAGGGTCTCTGACGCCGCCGTCGGCCTGAATCAGGTAGGCGGCATGGACACTCATCGCCGCCCGGTGAGCGGCCGGATCCCGACAGATCGCGACGCCGGAATCCTGGGTGACATTGAGGAGTTTGTGCGCGTCTGTCGACCAGGAGTCGAGCCGGTCGAGATCCTCGACGAGATGCCGTCGATCCGAGGAGGCCCTTGCCCACAATCCGACTGCGCCATCAACGTGCACCCATGTGGGATTCCCTCGTGCACGATGCTGATCGGCGATGTCGGCCACAACTCCGAAGTGGTCGAACGAACCGGTATTGACGTTGCCCGATTCGACGCAGACGATCGTTGGCCCATTCAGCTGCTCGAGCGTGCGGGCGAGTGCCTCTGGAACCATCCTCGATTGGCCATCAGAGGGGACCTCCACGGCTGCCGAGTCGCCCAGCCCGAGGTATCGCAGCGCCCGGGGAACGGTGGAGTGTCGCTCAGTCTTGATGACAACATGAATCTTCGGAGCGCCCTGAAGTCCGTTCCCTTCGACATCCCACCCTGCCTCACGGAGGACGCTGTGGCGTGCGGCCGCGAGACATGTGAACGTGGCCATCTGTCCACCGGTGACGAAACCCACCGAAGCGTCAGCGGGAAGATCGAGGAGATCGAGGATCCACTTCGCGGCTACTTCCTCCGCGATCGTGACTCCGGGCGCCGCGGCATAGAGGCCTGCGTTCTGATCCCACGCAGCCGCAAGGAGTTCGGCTCCGTACGCGGCCGGATGCAGGCCGCCGATCACGAACCCGTAGTAGCGGCCCGAGGAGTGAGCGGCGACATAGGGCTCGAGTTGCTCGGCGAGAGTGGCCACAATTGTCTCAGGAGGAGTGCTCTCATCCGGAAGTGGCATGTCCACGAGGGACCTGATCTCGTCGGGATCTGTGGGTCGATACACCGATCGCTCCGGCAGCGAAGCAAGGTACCGGCCGGCTGCCTCAGCGGCGACCTCGATGACCTTCCGCCAGTCTGACTGCCGCACAAGGGTCCTCCCAACCGAAGGGTCTGCGAGGAGCCTAGCGATGGGCGCGGCGCAGGTGCCTCAGTTGACCAGCCTCAGGGTGAATGGATACACGTACGGCTCGCCGGAGCTCGACCTCACCGCCGCGACGATCACGAGCACGAACCAGGTGATCCCAACAACGAGAAGCAGGAGAAGTCCGATACCAATGATGATCAGGATGCCCGAGATGATGCCGTAGAGGAAGAACGAGATGTTGAAGTTGAGGGCTTCCTTCGCGTTCATCGCCACGAACTCGTCCTGATCCTTCTTCATCAGCCACACGACGAGAGGTCCGATGAACGACGGGATGCCGATGAACATGACGAAGGCGGAGAAGTGGGCGATGGTGGCCCAGTTCTTCGACTCGGCGGTGGGTTCCATGGTGCTCCTTGGGTCAGCCCCATTCTGGCCGCTTGAAGCGTCACTTGTCAGAGATAGGGTTCGATTCTCCCGGCCGCGACTTCTCTGAGCGATTCGTACAGGGACGACTCGGTGAGTGGCGTCTCTGGAAGCGGGAGGGGGATGTCGATGACCACGGTGCCATCTTCGGCGCGGCGGTCGAGATGCCAGTTCTTCGCCAACCGCATGACGACGGTGTTCCCTGGCGCAACCCATACGCGGAATCTCCGAATGCCGTGCGCATAGGCGGTCTCCGCTACGAGACGGAGCAGGATGCCACCCAAACCCCGGCGCTGGTAGCGATCCAGCACGACGACGGCCGCCTCCGCCGTCTCGCCCTCCAAGCGGGCATACCGCGCCACTCCCATCCCGCGATCTTCGGACGTGTCAAGTGCAACCCAGGCAAAGTGGCCTGAGTAGTCAACGTTTGTGAGGTAGGAGAGCTCGTCGCCCGTGAGATGGTCGATCGAGCGCAGGAATCGCAGGTAGCGGGACTCCGGCGACAGTTCCCGAAGGCCCTCCTCGATACGTTCACCGTCGGCGGGAACGATGGGGCGGATTCTCACGGGAGTGCCGTCGTCGAGCTCCAGGTCGACAGTCCGCGCAACGATGAAGGGATCAGACTCGTTCACAGCCGAGCGATCGGTGCAACATACCGGGCGATGAACAGGAAGTGAACCAGCGTCCCCGACACGACGAACACGTGGAACACCTCGTGGTAGGAGAAGACTCCCGGCCAGACTCGAGGCCGCCGCGTGACGAGCAGCACCATCCCGATGCTGTAGAAGAGCCCGCCGAGGAGCAGGAGGGCGACAGCTCGGAGTCCGAGGCGGTCGACGAGACGGGGGAGCGGGATCACTGCCATCCAACCCATCACCATCGAGAGGGTGATACTCAGCCAGTTTCGAATCTGTGGGAAGAACACCTTCTGCACGATGCCACCAATGGCCACGCCCCACACGATGCCGAGGGTCGACCATCGCATCGTTCCATCGAGCACGTTGTACGCGATCGGAGTGTACGTGCCAGCGATCAGCAGGAAGATCATCGAGTGGTCGAGCCGCTGCATCCGCTGTTTCCACAGGCTTCTCCACGGCACCGAGTGATATAGCGAACTGGTGGTGTACAGGGCGAAGGCGCTCGTCCCGAACACGATCATCGAGATCATGCGGGGAGCGTCCCACGAGGTGCGCGCGACGAGAGTCATCAGCGCCCCGATCGACAGCAGTGCCGCCGTGCCATGGAGGAACCCCCGGACCGGGTTTTGCATCTTCCCGAGCACTAGTCGGTCCACGATCCCCAGCCTACCGGGGACCCCATAGTTACCATTGGCCCGTGAAATCAGAGCGCGCCCTGCGCCCCCTCTACCGCCTCTACGAAGACAAGCTGCTTCGAGCGCTTCCACCCGATCGACTTCCCAGGCACATCGGCATCATCCTGGACGGCCACCGTCGATATGCTCGAGCCGAGCGGCTCTCCGACTACGCGGTCAGCTACCGGGCCGGGATGCGCAAGTTCGAGGAATTCATCGGCTGGTCCGAGCAGATCCAGATCCCTGCTATCACCGGATGGCTGCTCTCCAAGGAGAACCTCTCTCGACCAAGCGAGGAGCTCGAGCCCTACTTCGAGGTGCTGATCGATCTCTTCAACCGAGTTCCTGTACTGGCAAGCAAGTACGACTTCCAGGTGCGGTTCATCGGTTCGCTGTCGCTGCTGCCCGATCCACTCACGCAGGCGGCGAAGGCGCTTGAGGAGGCTGCGTCCATGGGCAATCGGCGTCTGACGATCGCGATGGGGTATGGAGGACGCCAGGAGATCGTCGACGCGTGCAGAGATCTCGTGGCTCAGCTGGCCGACGAGGGAGTTCCTGCGGACCGGATCGCGGATCAGATCGACGCCGATGGGATCGCGACCCACCTGTACACGGCCGATCTCCCCGATCCGGATCTCGTCATCCGGACGAGCGGGGAGTCACGCCTGTCGGGGTTCCTTCTGTGGCAGTCGGCGTACGCCGAATATGCGTTCGTGGATGTCTACTGGCCGGCGTTCCGCAGAGTGGACTTCCTTCGTGCGCTGCGTGACTTCTCGAGGCGAGAGCGGCGATTCGGGAGGTAACCGGCTCAGTGGTCGTGGTCACCATGATGGTGGTGTGAGCCCGAACCGGGCTCATCGGCACCCATTCAACAACCGGGTTCGCCGGGATGACCGCAGCATGGAGAACCCGTGCGGACCTTGATGAGCGTGTTGCGCATCGCGACGCGTAGCTTCTCACGGAAGGGGAGTGGAGAGGTGCTCCAGTTGGTGAAGAAGTCGCCGGGGTTCGGGAGGTCGGCCATTGGGTAGAGGCTACACCTTCCACACCGGCACGACCGTCTCTCGGGGAGAGACGGTCGCTATGGTCGGGCTAACTTGGGAGGTTGGCTAACAGACCCTGTATCGGTCGAGAGGGATGAAACCTTGAGCGATTTGCACGAGTTTCTGAGGCGAGCGTCGCTTCGTACCGACGGTCCGTTCACGCTTCGGTCGGGCGTCGTGAGCTCCTGGTATCTGGACGCTCGGAGAACGACGTTCGACGGAGAGGGCGCAGTGATCGTCGCTCATGCCGTTCTCGCCGTGCTCGACGAGAGCGTCGTCGCCGTCGGTGGAATGACGATGGGTGCCGATCCGATCGCCGTGTCGACGGCCGTCATCGGAACCGGTCTTGGTAGGGCGCTCGCGGCGTTCTCGATCCGCAAGCAGACCAAAGCCCACGGAGTCGGGGGCCGTCTGGTCGGAGCAGTCGATCGAGGAGACAGAGTCGCCATCCTCGAGGACACCACGACCACGGGCGGTGCGCTGGTCGAGGCCGTCGATGTGGCCGTTGAGCACGGTCTCCAGGTGGTGCAGGCGATCACGCTGGTCGATCGCAGCGGTACCCGCGCCGGCGCGCGCATGGCGCGGCGGGGAGTACCGTACGTCGCACTGGTGCAACCTGGCGATTTGGGAGTCGACGAATGAAACGAGTGGAAGTCATTCGCTCTGCCCTTCGGGTGTGGCTGCTGTCCTTGGTCGGCATCGTGTTCGCCCTCATAGGACTCGACGTGCTCTCATCAGGCAAGTTCGTGTCGGTGTTCGGCGAACTCATCTATGGAACCGAGCAGGTTCCTGCGTTCGAGCCGAGGGACCGCATCTTTGCACTTCTCGCCGTGGTGGGTGGTCTGGTGTTGATCGTGTGGGGCCTACGCGATCTCGTCGCACCCAGGAAGCTCGTCTCGGCAGGCGAGGAAGGATTGCGGCTGGCCGTCGGTGGCCCGCTGACCAAAGCGACGCTCGTCCCTTGGTCGGAAGTCGGTGACATCTCCCCGGAAGTCGTCGACGACGACGGTCAGCAGCTTCGAGCACTCCTCGTCCAGTTCGAGGATCCTGCTCGCCTCCCGTCCGACCCGTGGTCGGCGCGTTGGGTCGGTTCTCACACATTGATGATCGAGGCCATCAACTGGTCACGCCCCGTGGAGGAGGTCGCAACCGATCTCCTTGCACTTCGGGAGGCTGCGACGGTGCAGGACGAGACCATGCCGTGGGAGTGAGGATCGGCGCGCACGTCCCGAGCAGCCGTCCCCTCGATGAGGCATTGCGGCGAGACGCCGATGTCATACAGATCTTCCTGTCGAGTCCCCACCGATGGGGTCCGCCACTGCCACGTGCCGACGCCGGAGTGTTGAGGGCTGCGGAGGTTCCGGTGTATGTGCACTCGCCCTACCTGATCAACCTGGTGTCGGCGAGTCCCAGGGTTCGAGAGTCCAGCAGGAGACTCCTCGAAGTGACCGTTCGCGCCGCCGAGTGGGTAGGCGCCGCGGGTGTGATCGTGCATGGTGGCCATGCGACCGGCGAGGCAACGGTCGCCGAGGGGCTGATGCGTTGGGAAAGAGCACTGAAACTCATCGAGTCCCCGGTTCCGATCCTCGTCGAAAACACGGCGGGTGGCGAGAGCGCAATTGCGAGGTCGGTCGACGACCTGGCGAAGCTGTGGCAGACGATCGGGGATCTCGGAGTCGGGTTCTGCCTCGATACGTGCCATGCGTGGGCCGCAGGCGAGGATCTCGAGGACCTCGTCTCGCGTGTGGTGTCTGCGACGGGTCGTATCGATCTCGTACATGCCAACGATTCGAAGGACGGCTTCGGGAGCCGAAGAGATCGCCACGCCAATCTCGGGAACGGTCGGATTCCCGCCGAGTTGCTGATCCACGTGATTCGTGGTGCCGGGGCGCCAGTCGTCGTAGAGACACCCGAAGGGGCGGAAGCTCAGGCCGCGGACATCGCATGGATCCGGGAGCATCTGTAGGAGCTCCCTTCGCTCACACGTCTTCAGTCCTCAGTCGAAATGGCGGCCGGACGTACTGCCACACCGGGGAGTGAGCCCATTCCCGGGTACCGATGACCGAAAACCCAGCTCACGAAGTGAGCCTCTACAGGTAGCCGTCGATGCGCAGGCGCTCGGTTGCGCCGTCGGCAATGAACTCCTCGACGAAACCCCTGGCCTGCTCGTCTCTGTACTGGACCGGCGGACTCTTCATGAAGTAGGCCGAAGGACCGAGGAGTGGTCCCGAGATGCCGCGATCCTTGGCGAGCTTCGCCGCTCGGATCGCATCGATGACGACCCCGGCCGAGTTCGGTGAATCCCAGACCTCCATCTTGAGTTCGACGTTCAAGGGCACATCGCCGAAGCCGGTGCCCTCGAGACGGATATATGCCCACTTTCGGTCGGTGAGCCACGGCACATGGTCGGAAGGTCCGATGTGAACGTTGCGGTCCGAGAGCCCGTGGTCGACCTGCGACGTGACCGCCCTGGTCTTGGAGAGCTTCTTGGACTCGAGCCGCTCTCGCTCGAGCATGTTCATGAAGTCCATGTTGCCGCCGACATTCAGCTGGTAGGTGCGATCGAGCGTGAGGCCGCGATCCTCGAAGAGGCGAGCGAGTTGGCGGTGAACGATCGTCGAACCCACCTGGGATTTGATGTCGTCACCCAGGATGGGTAGACCCGCGTCCCGGAAGCGCCGCGCCCACGTCCGGTCGGATGCGATGAACACGGGAATGCAGTTGACGAGCGCAACTCCGGCATCCAGAGCCGCTTCTGCATAGGCTCTGGCCGCCTGCTCGGAACCAACGGGAAGGTAGTTGACGAGCACGTCTGCTTCAGAGTCTCGGAGTGCCGCCGCGACGTCGATCGGTTCGGCGGGCGACTCCTCGATCGTCTTGTGGTAGTAGATGCCCAGCCCGTCGAGTGTGGGCCCGCGGAGCACCTCGACTCCCGTGGCGCCGACATCGGCGAATCGGTAGGTGTCGTTCTGGCCGCTCCACATCGCCTTCGAGATGTCCACGCCGACCTTGGTTGCGTCGACATCGAATGCTGCAACGAACTCCAGGTCGCGAACGTGGTAGCCGTCCATCTCCACATGCATGAGCCCTGGCACCGACTGGGAGGGGTCGGCGTCTCGGTAGTACTCGACTCCTTGTATCAGGGAGTTCGCGCAATTGCCGAGCCCGGCGATGGCAACGCGTATGGTGCTCATGTGATCGTCCTTTTCAGTCGTCCGATTGTGGGTTTGCGCCTACGGAGTGCGGCCTGCTCGGTGGCGATCAGCTCGTCGATCCAGTCGATGTCCGCCGCGGTGTGATTCGCTTCTCGCTCGATGAGCGAGAGCGTGTATCGGTCAATACGTTCCCTGGTCCTGCGGAGACGGGCCAGATCCTGGTCGGCCCGATCCGACAGGATCATCTTGCGTCGCTCGAGGAGCCGAAGCCGAAGCTCGGGGTCCAGGTACTTGAAGAACGCGACACGAAGATTGAACGATCGGTCGTCCTCATCTTCGGTCGTCCGGGGCTCGATGAGTTCCTTGAACCTCGCCTCGCCGGTGGTGGTGATTCGGTACACCTTCTTGCGGCGCGCGCCGTCGACCGTCTCGATGAAGTGATTGCGATCGAGTCTTCTCAATGCCGGGTAGAGCGACCCGAACGAGACCGAGCGCAAACCCAGTTCACTGAGTCTGTGCCGCAAGTCATAGCCGTGGCGAGGCTGCTCCTTCAGGAGTCCGAGGATGGCGAGATCCAACATGAGACGTCGTTATATCGATTCGATACATTCTGCCACGGGCGGCCGATTGCGTCCACACGGGTTTGACCTGATCCACAAACCCGCACACAATGATGTGAGGAGGTCCTCCATGGCTGAGGCGCTGGTCACCGCACATTCCATTGTCCGCTGGTTCGTGATCGCCGGCCTGCTCGCGACGGTCGTAGCCGGTGCCACCCTCTGGGCACGCAAGGAAGCCTGGTCGATGGGGTATTCCCGGGTCGTTGCGGTCGCCGTGGGTCTGTTCGACCTTCAGGTGCTGCTCGGCGTCCTCGTGTGGGTGACGAACAAGGGGTGGAACCTGGGCTTCTTCCTGGCCTACCTGCATCCTCTGGGAATGATCGCCGCGGCCGTGGTCGCCCATGTCGCTGCTGCCAGGCTGAAGAAGCGGCCGGCAGCGGCGTTCGCTCCGACCGCCGCACTGTTTGGATCGCTGGCGATCGTGGTGCTCTTGGTACCTCGTGGAGCGTGGTTCTGAGCCGTCGCCTCCTGCTCGTGGCGCTTGTGCTGGTTCTCGCGGGCTGCTCCACGAATGAGTACGGCCCTTGGTATACGCCGGCCGGCAACCTCGTCTCGAACAACATCATCGTCGAGTTCCGGGGGTTCAAAGAGTGCAATACGGACAAGGTTGTGTTCATCAGATTCCTCGGCAGGCAGTACGCGTACGATCCCGAAGGGCAGCTTGGTACGCTGACCGCAGATGACGGGACCGCATTGACCTATGCGGAGTTGGATTCCCCGCCTGGAGGGATCGATCCGACCGGGGTACGTCACCAGGATGAGGAGATCTGGCAGGGAGACGCCGACGTCGAGAACTACCTATACATCGTCCACGATGGTGGGCTGACGGAGCGATGGCCCAGGGCGGAGATCCCGTGCCAACGATGATGGGGAGGAGAGATGGGGTTTGACCTGACCCGCGACGGCGCGGTGTTCGTTCTGACGATGGACTCCGGCGACAACCGATTCAACAGCGGTTCTCTCGAGAGGATCGGCGAGCTGCTGGACGAGGTAGCTGCTGCCGGGTCCCCATCGGCGCTCGTGACGACCGGAGCAGGCAAGTTCTACTCGAACGGACTCGACCTCGACTGGGCGATGAGTGTCGAGGCCGACATGAGTTTCGTCGAGCTCGCCATGGCTGCCCAGCGACTCTTCGCCCGGACACTGACGTTCCCGAGGCCTACGGTCGCGGCGATCAACGGCCACTGCTTCGCTGCCGGGGCGATGTGGGCGCTCTCCCACGACTTCAGGGTGATGCGCTCCGATCGAGGCTTCTTTTCGATGCCAGAGGTGGACATCAGGATTCCGTTCACGGATGGCATGGCGTCATTGATCCAGGCGCGTTTGACGCCTCAGACCGCCCACAGGGTCATGACAACGGCCCACCGGTTCGGGGGAACTGACGCCGCCGACGCTGGGATCGTCGACCAGGCGATGGCTGAGGATCAGGTGCTTCCTACTGCGATCGAGCTGGCGGCGTCACTCGCCGACAAGGACGCGCCGACGCTGGCGGCGATCAAGCAGGGTATGTACGCCAGGGTGGTGACAGCGCTGACCGGAGCGTAGGCGGAGCCCTCGGGAAGACCTCGTCTTCGATCAGCCGGCCCTTCACCGGGGTGATCCAGGGTGACTGATGGCGCGGAGAGCGCTACTGCATGTGAGGCCCGACCTGAACTGCGGTCCCTGAAGTGCCCTACGAGCCGATTCCCAACGGGAAGGTCGTGTGAGCGGTCCACGCCCCGCCGTCGGTGACCCACACCGAGACAGTCGTTGCCATCGAATCGATCGGCAGGTGTGTCGCGACGTCGTCGATGATGGTGGCAGCGAGCTGATCATCGAGTGGACCGTCCTTCTTGTGGGCAACGGTCAGATGGGGAACGACCTCCTCGAAGTCGCCCTCATACGGTCGGAGATGCGGCCATCGCTTCACACAGCGTTCGGTGAGTTCTAGGAACGGTTCTGGTGGAGTGGGTGGCAGGTATACGACGTTTGGCCAGCGGGCCACCGACGCGAAGGTGAAGGGGAATGCATGAACCGACGCCGCGATCTCCCTGATTCCTTCGAGAGCCTTGTCAGAGATCCGTTCGAGAAAGGGGTACAACACGGTGACGTGCGAAGGGATGCCGACTCCGGACACCGGATCGAGCATCGATCGCCATCGCCCGACGACAGCATCGACCTCGGGAACCTCAACGATGAGCGCCGACTCGAACATCCTTCTCCCCAGCGCAACCCTACCGCCTCGCGACCCGGCGGTAGTCTGTGTGTGGCCACCGAGCGTCCCCCAACCCTTCGCGGTGGGGAGAGAGAGGAGTAACTCATGGCCGGAAAGATCACCGTTCCCATCGTTCGTGAGAGAAAGGGCGGCGAGCGCCTCGCGATGGTCACCGCCTACGACACGCCTGGCGCCCGGATCGCCGATGCCGCCGGCGTCGACATCATCCTCGTTGGAGATTCCGTCGCGAACACCGTCCTCGGGTTCGACGACACGCTACGGGTCGATATCGACATCATGGTCCATCACACCGCCGCGGTCAGCAGAGCCAAACCCGATGCCTTGCTGGTAGGGGACATGCCCTGGATGAGCTACCACGTATCGAGAGAGGCCGCCGTGATCAACGCCGGTCGGCTGGTCCGCGACGGAGGAGCGGAGGCGGTCAAGCTCGAAGGTGGCCGCAAGCGAATCCCGGTCATAGGCGCGATCATCGACGCGGAGATACCCGTGATGGGGCACCTCGGACTCACCCCGCAGTCGGTTCATGCGATGGGGGGCTACAAGGTACAAGGCAAGCTCGGTCCGGCAGCCAAGGACCTGATAGCGGACGCCATCGCCCTCGCAGAGGCAGGCGTGTTCTCCATCGTTCTCGAGGGCATTCCAGATCTGCTCGCGAGGACCGTTACGAAAGAGGTGCCGGTGCCGACGATCGGCATCGGTGCAGGGATCGACACGGATGGACAGGTACTCGTCTTTCACGACATCCTCGGTCTCACCACGGGTCACGTCGCCAAGTTCGTCCGCCAGTACGCAGACCTCTACGGAGGAGCGGTCGAGGCGATGCGGCACTACGTAGATGATGTACGCAGAGGTGCGTTCCCGAGTGAAGAGGAGAGCTACCACATGAGCGGCGACGCAGCAGCCGAGCTTCTCGGAGGATGAAGGCACTTCTCATAGCGGTGCTGATCGCCGTTGGCTGCGCGCCGTCGGCGACCGACTGGCAAGGGTTCCCCGTTCGACAGATCGACATCGACGGTCAGGCATTGTCCGTGGCGGTCGCGTCGACCTCCGCCCAGCAGGCGAAGGGCCTCGGTGGCGTCACGTCCATCGACGGGGTCGACGGGATGCTGTTCGAGTTCTCCGACATCACGACCACCCGCTTCTGGATGAAGGACACGCTGCTGCCCCTGGACATCGCATTCTTCAGGAGTGATGGCACGCTCATCGACGTACTCACCATGCCGATCTGTGCGTCAGATCCGTGCCCCACTTACGGACCATCCGACCCGTACCGGTGGGCGGTGGAAGCACCGAGGGGCGGCCTCTTGTCGGCACTTCCGGCCGGCGCAGTCCTGGTTCCGTGACCAGATCGGGAAAACCAGGTCGGGCTCTCGCTTTCCGAGACCCCGCCGCGGCGGTTACACTCCAACCGCTTCCCACGGCGTATCGCCGAACCCTGCTCCGTCGAACGGCGGGGCCTTCCGCGAGAAGCGGATGTCCAAAGGAGGTGGAATGCGAAGCTATGAGTTGATGACCATTCATCGGCCTGAACTGGCCGAGACCGATTACCAGAAGCTCGTCGAGCAGACGGAGGAGTTCCTTCGCAGCCGAGGCGGGACGGTCGAGAAGCGGGACTTGTGGGGCAAGCGTCGCTTCGCCTACGAGATCAACCATCTCCACGAGGGCTACTACTCGGTGCTGAACTTCAAGGCCGAACCCGACGTGGTCGACGATCTCGATCGGGTTCTGTCGCTGGCTGACCTGGTGGTACGCCACAAGATCATCCGACCGGACGAGTGACCGCCGTTTTCTGTCCCACCCGCACGTCACGATGCAGGTGGAACGAGCGGCAAGGAGAGAGATTCCAATGGCGACCAACAACGTGACCCTCATCGGCAACCTCGTCGAGGACCCCGAGCTTCGCTTCACCCCATCCGGCGTCGCGATGGCCAAGATTCGGGTCGCGGTCAACAGGAGATGGCGTGACCAGAGCGGCGAGTGGCAGGAGCAGACGAGCTTCTTCGGCGGCACGCTGTGGCGTGAAGCTGCCGAGAACGCCGCCGAATCATTGCAGAAGGGCACGCGGGTCATCGTTGCCGGCAGCCTCGAGCAGCGGCAGTGGGAGACCCAGGAGGGTGACAAACGCTCAGTCGTCGAGCTTCGTATCGACGAGATCGGTCCATCCCTCCGCTGGGCGACTGCATCGGTCACCAAGACCGCACGGGACGGCGGAGACTGGGGCAGCTCGAAGCCGGCGCCGGCCGCGCCGGTCGCTCGGGAGAGCTACGGCCCCGACGAGGCGCCTTTCTAGAGAGGACACACATGGCACAGAAACCGAAAGGCTCGCGCCGGAGGACGCAGCAGGCGAACCTGCGACAGCGCAAGCCGAAGCCCTGCTACTTCTGCAAGGAGAAGATTGACTACATCGACTACAAGGATGTGGCGCTGCTCCGCAACTACATGTCCGACCGCGCCAAGATCAGGGCTCGGCGGGTGACGGGGAACTGCGCGCAGCATCAGCGCAAGGTTGCTCGGGCGATCCGCAACGCCCGTGAGATGGCCATCCTGCCCTACATCAAGCGATGAAGCTCATACTCATTTCCGATGTGCCCCAGCTGGGCGTGAAAGGAGATGTCGTCGAGGTCTCCGAAGGCTACGGCCGCAACTACCTGCTTCCGAAGCACCTCGCCGTCAAAGCGAGTGCTGGCGCGCTCAAGAGCGCCGAGGCGTTGCAGCGGACCCGTAGGGAGGCGGATCGTCGTGCGTTCGAGGAGGCCGAATCGGTTGCCAAGACGCTCGTGGGCACGCGAGTGGTGGTCGCAGCACGCGCCGGTGACGAAGGCCGGCTGTTCGGCTCCGTGACCCAGACCGATATCGTCGAAGGTGTCCAGAAGTTCACAGGCGTCGAGTTGGACAAGGGCCAGATTCACCTGACCGAGCCGATCAAGAGCATCGGCCTGTACGAGATTCGCGTGAAGCTTCACGCCGATGTGGAGTTCCCGCTTTCTCTGGATGTGATCCCCGCATAGCATGACCGATCGTCTCACCTCGCCCGCACCAAGCGGATCAGTCCGCAGAATGCGGGTCGCCCCTCACAACCGGGAGGCGGAGGAGTCGGTGCTGGGAGCGATCATGCTGTCCGCCGAGGCCGCAAACCTCGTCATGGACAAGCTGGAGCCTGACGACTTCTACGTGCCAGCGCACCAGGCGATCTTCGAAGCGATCGTCGATCTGTACAACGCAAACCAGCCGATCGACGCTCTGACGGTTTCCGATGCATTGCATCGAAAAGGTGAACTCGATCGGATCGGAGGCGCCGGCTACCTCTCCGATGTGATGGACGCCGTCCCGACGGCGTCGAACATCGAGTACTACGCGGGAATCGTTGAGGAACACGGCCTCCGCCGAAGACTCATCCATGCGGGTGGGGTGCTCGGAGACCTCGCCATCATGACGGACGAGGAGATCTCGGTGGTCCTGGATCAGGCCGAGCAGACAGTTCTCCGTGTTGCAGAGCGTCGTGTCGGTGATGGTCTCGTGCCGATGAGCCCGCTTCTGCACGGCGCGCTCGAGACCATCGAAGAGATGGAAGCCCGCGGGTCGGAGCTGACGGGGTTGGCGACCGGCTTCAGAGACCTCGACAAGAAGCTCGGTGGCCTTCAGGCGGCCAACCTCGTCGTCGTGGCATCTCGTCCGTCAATGGGAAAGAGCACGCTCGTGTCCAACATCGCGACGAACGTGGCCATGACCGGTGGCACCGTGGCGATCTTCTCACTCGAGATGAGCAGAGAGGAGATCGTGCAGCGTCTGCTGTGCTCCACCGGCAGAGTCGACTCGATGAAGCTCCGCACGGGGCAGCTCGGGCCGCAGCTGTGGCAGAAGGTCGTTCATGCTGCGTCCAAGATGTATCAGATTCCGGTGTACATCGACGACTCGCCGCAGCTCACCGTCACCGACATTCGTGCGAAGAGCCGACGTCTGCGACGAGCTCACGGCCTCCAGCTGATCATCATCGACTACCTCCAACTCATGCAGGGTTTGGCGAGAGAGAATCGTCAACAGGAGATCGCAGAGATATCACGATCGTTGAAGAACCTCGCGCGAGAACTCGACGTGCCGATCCTCGCCGTTTCGCAGCTGAACCGCAGTCTGGAATCACGAGAGGACAAGCGCCCTCGCCTGGGCGACTTGCGGGAATCGGGGGCTATCGAACAGGATGCCGACATCGTCATGTTCATCTACCGCCACGAGTACTACCACCCGGAGGCTCAGGACGCGAAAGGGCTGGCGGAAGTGATTGTGGCGAAGCATCGAAGCGGATCGACCGGCATGGTGCAGATGACGTTCCTTCCCGAGTTCACGCTGTTCTCCGACCTCGGCCGGGATGTGGTGTAGAGCGCAGCCCGAAGGCTGCGCCCGTACCTGGTACCTTCGTACCGCGTACCGCTTTCGGCTGGCATAAGTCACCAGGTCGATTCTCCAGTGAGTAGCCTTCGGTCCGAAGTGTCGACCAGGCGTGGTGTAGTTCTTCTGTGCTGCTGGCTGGTGTGCATACTCGCCGCATGCGTGAACCACCCAGCCTCGTCCACAAGGGCGCCTACGACGACCGGGTCGGCCGCGACAACCAGCACCACAGCGGTCACCTCGACGACGTCTGGGATCGACTGGGTGGCGTATGTGGCCGACGCGATCGACTTGGCCGAGGAGTACTACTACAAGACGGACGAGGTCGATTGGGGTCCGATACGTTCTGACGCCATGGGCCTGGTGGAAGCGAATCCATCCCAGGTCGGCGCCTATACGGCGATCCGCGAGGCCCTGCGAGCAACGGGTGCCAACCACACGTTCCTTCGGCCGTACCAGGAGGCTTCGCTCGGGACAGTGGTGCACACTGACCCGCCGTATGGCGGCCGCATCGAGTTGGATACGGGAGCTGCGATCGGGGAGGTGGTGCTCACTCCCCTGCCTGGCGTCCTGTCGGATCAGTGGACCACCTACGCGACCCAGGTCCAAAGCTTGTTGCGTGCAGCCGACGAGACGGACCCGGTGTGTGGATGGGTGGTCGACCTGCGAACCACCGGTGGGGAGACCATCGAGCCGTTCTTGTTGGCCGTTGCACCCCTGCTCGGATCTGGGACGTTCCTCTCGTACGTTGGGCCTGCTGCACACGGGGAGTTCAGCTATGAGGACGGCCTGTTGTATGTCAACGGTGCGCCGTTCGTCGGTATTGAGACTCCGGCCGGTTCCCCTTCCGCCCTGGTCGAGGCGACCAAGGAGGCGTCGGTGGTTACAGATCCCTACGTCGTGCATGACTCTGATGCCCCTGTGGCGGTGCTCATCTCCTACGGCACCGCCAGCGCCAGTGAGGGTGTCCTGGTGGCGTTTCTGGGGCGACCCGGCACCCGAACGTTCGGCTCCACGAGCAGCTACGGCGTACCCACGGGCAATGCTCCGGTCCTGCTCGCCGACGGATCGACGATCGTGATCACCGGCGGTGAGGCGCAGGATCGTCTCGGTAGCCTCTACGACGGTCCCATCGTCCCGGACCAGCTGGTTGCCGTCCTGCCGACCGACAGTGGCGACCGCGTTCTCGATGCCGCACTCGCCTGGCTGGAAGCCCAACCTTCCTGTAGGTAGATCCCGGTTGGTGGGAACCGCCCCCTCCGTCCTCGGCCTGACGGCCGAGTCCACCTCCCCCAACGCTCACGTCGTTCGCTGGGGGAGGAAACCGTCGGCCAGCGGTCTCGCGAGAGATATGGTCGCGTCTTCCTGGAGGCTGGAGGCGACTGCTGTATAGCCGAACAGCTGAACAGCTGTGAGCTGTCTGGCGGCGGGCCTTGCCCGCCGTTGCTTGCTGTCGCGAACGTGGTGCTCGAAAACTTCGATAGTGTTGGGGCATCTGATCGTGGAGGACCGATGGGCATCAGCCGAGTGGCAGTACTGGGATCGGGAGTCATGGGGCAGGGCATCGCCGCCCAGCTCGCAAACGCAGGCATCCCCTCCTACCTGTTCGACATCGCACCGGGTGAGCTGACCGACGCCGAGAAGGCGAAGGGTCTCACACTCGCCGACGTGCGAAACCGCATCTCGAACGCGGGGCTGGAGTCGATGCAGCGAGCCAAGCCTGCGCTGCTGTACCGCAAGGACCTCGCACCCCTTGTGACCGCCTGCAACTACGAGGACGACATCGACAAGCTGGGCGAAGTCGACTGGATCGTCGAAGTAGTCGTGGAGCGGCTAGACATCAAACAGAAGGTGTTCGCCATGGTCGACGAACACCGCACACCGGGGACGATCGTCTCCTCCAACACCTCGGGTCTGTCGGTGGCGGCCATGGCAGAAGGGAGAAGCGACGACTTCCGGCGCAACTTCCTCGTCACCCACTTCTTCAACCCGGTCCGCTACCTGCACCTGCTCGAACTGGTGCCGAGCGTCGACACCGACCCCGATGTCCTGGCAGCGATGGCCGACTTCGGCTCGGATGTTCTCGGCAAGGGCATCGTCTATGGCAAAGACACCCCCAATTTCGTGGGCAACCGCATCGGCACGTTCGCCATGACCTCGGCATTCCACTGGATGTCGGAACTCGGGCTGGGCGTAACCGAAGTCGACAAGATCCTCGGCCCTGCCATGGGCCGCCCCAAGTCGGCCATCTTCCGCACGTCAGATGTGGTTGGACTCGACACGATGGTTCACGTGCTGCGTACCATCGCTGACGGCTCCGACGACGATCCGTGGCGCGAACGATTCGCCCCCCCGGCCGTCCTGGAAGCACTCGTGGAGCGGGGCGACCTCGGTCAGAAGACCGGCGCCGGCTTCTACAAGAAGACCCGTGGCGCCGACGGACGCAGCGAGATCCTTGTTCTGAACTTCGACACGTTGGAGTATGAATCGCAGCCAAAGGTGCGCTACGACTCGATCGGGGCTGCCCGCAACCTCGACGATGTCAGGGACCGAGTGCGCGAAATGGTCTGGTACGACGATGTCGCCGGCCAGCTCGCGTGGAAGACGACCGCCGAAACTTGCATCTACTCGGCCGACCTGCTCGGAGTCATCGCGGATGACCTCGTCAACATCGACCGAGCGATTCGATGGGGTTTCAACTACGACCTCGGCCCGTTCGAGGCATGGGACGCCATTGGCGTCGAAGCATCCGTCAAGCGCATGCGAGACGAAGGCATGGCGGTGCCAACCGTCGTCGACACGATGCTCGCAGAGTCGGACGGCACCTGGTACGTGCGACGCAACGGTGTCCTCCACTACTGGGACGTCAACGCCAGTGGGTACCTGCCTGCCCCGGGGATGGAGGGCATCGTCACGATCGCCGATCTCGTGGCCATGGAGCACAACGACGGCGCGACGCTCTACGACATGGGCGATGGCGTCGGGCTCGTCGAGTTCCACACCAAGATGAATTCGATCGACGCGCAGATCATCGAGATGCTCAACACGGCATTGGACAAGGTCGACAGCGGCGAGCTGGTCGGTCTCGTCGTGGGGAGTGAAGCCGCCAACTTCTCGGTCGGGGCCAACATCGGACTCGTCGGCATGTTGGCCATGTCGAACATGTGGGACGAACTCGAAGGGGCTGTCGCCGGCATCCAGAACGCCTACATGAGGGTGAAATACTGCAAGGGCCCTGTGGTCATCGCCCCACGGGGAATGGCGCTCGGGGGTGGTTGCGAAGCGGTCATGCACGGCGACCTCGTGCGAGCGTCCGCAGAGACGTACCTGGGACTTGTCGAACTAGGCGTCGGAGTGATCCCCGCAGGCGGAGGGTGCAAAGAGATGGCCTTCCGCCACTACGGCAGCGTACCTTCCGGCGTCAACGCAAACCTCTTCCCGTTCATGGAGAAGATCTTCAGGACGATCGGCTTGGGGACGGTGTCAACGAGTGCGGAGGAAGCCAGGGACCTCGGCTACCTGCGGCCGACGGACAAAGTCCACTTGAACCCGGACACGCTGCTCGCCGCCGCCAAGAAGGACGTACTGGCTCTTGTCGACGGTGGCTACAGGCCGCCGCGGCCATGCACCGTGAAGGTGCCGGGAACGGACGGGATAGCGGCGATCGAGGTGGCGGCTCACGGTATGCGGGGCGGAGGGTATATCAGCGAGTACGACCAGCACCTCGCCGGCCGGCTCGGATACGTGATCTGCGGAGGCGACGTTCCCCAGGGCACCGAACGCACCGAACAGGAGATGCTCGACCTCGAGCGCGAGGTGTTCCTCGAGCTGTGCCACGAGGAGAAGACGATCGAACGAATCCAGCACATGCTGGCTACCGGCAAACCACTGAGGAACTAGGGAAGCGAGAAACACATGAGCGTTGTCGTCACCCACGCCTACCGGACAGCGGTCGGCAAAGCGTACAAAGGGTCGCTACGAGAGACCCGACCCGATGAGCTGCTTGCCTTGCTCATCCAAGGCTTCCTGGAGCGCACCCCCGAGCTCGATCCAGCGTCGATCGACGATGTGATCATCGGATGTGCCATGCCGGAAGGTGAGCAGGGGATGAACGTGGGCAGGATCGCGGCGCTCAGGGCAGGCATCCCGTTCGAGACGCCGGCCATGACGATGAACCGCTTCTGCAGCTCCGGACTGCAGACGCTCGCGACCGGGGCAGCGCACATCTCCGCCGGCTTCTCTGACATCGTGCTGACGGGCGGAGTCGAGTCGATGACCATGGTCCCCATGGGCGGCAACAAGCCGGCGCCGAACCCGTGGCTGGCCGAGCACATGCCCACTGCCTACGAGTCGATGGGGATGACCAGCGAGAACGTCGCCGAGCGCTTCAGCGTGAGCCGAGAAGAGCAGGACCGCTTTGCGCTCGAGTCGCAGCGACGGGCCGTCGCTGCGCAGCAGGCGGGCAGGTTCGTCGATGAGATCATTCCGGTGACCGTTCGAGCAGACGGGAGGGAATTCACGTATGACACGGACGACGGGCCCCGTGAGAGCACCTTGGACGGGCTCGCGAAGCTGAGGCCTGCGTTCAAGGTCAACGGGACATCGACGGCAGGCAACTCGTCGCAGATGTCCGACGGCGCGGCCATCGAGCTTCTCATGACGAAGGAGCGAGCGAGCGAGCTGGGCTTCGAACCGCTCGGGGAGCTCATCACGTTCCAGGTTGCGGGGGTGGACCCGGCGATCATGGGCATCGGACCGTCGGTCGCCATTCCGAAAGCACTCAAGGCAGCCGGGATGTCCCTCGACGATATCGGCCTCATCGAGCTGAACGAGGCCTTTGCCAGCCAGGCCGTCTACTGCGTACGCGAGCTCGGCATCGACCCCGAGAAGGTGAACGTCAACGGTGGGGCGATTGCACTCGGCCACCCGCTGGGGTGCACCGGCGCCAAGCTCACTGCGACGCTGCTGCACGAGATGAGGCGTCGGGACGTCGAGTACGGCATTGTGAGCATGTGCATCGGCGGAGGCATGGGGGCCGCAGCCATCTTCAGGAGGGGCTGATACCCCTCGTTGTCGGTCGTCGGTTCTCGCTTCTGGTGGCATCGCTGTGGCAGCGCGGGTCGTGGGGCGAGCCTCCTGCCGACAATTGAGAACCGACAACTGAGAACCCGGATCGGCTTAGATCGTGGGCCTTTCCGGTCTTCCCGTCGCGATGCCGGCGCCGATCACCAATGCCACTCCGAACCATGACAGGAGGTCACCCGGCTCAGAGAGGAAAACCGCTGCCCATATCACTGCGGATGCCGGTTCGATGTAGGAGGTGATCGCGACGGTCGTGACGGGCAGGATGCTGATCAGCGACCAGTAGACCATCAGGCCTACCCCGGTGAGGCCGATCCCGAGGACGGAGATCTGCCACCAGTGTGATGGGATGTCTGGGAGTGCCGACACCGCCCACGGGGTCGAGGCGATCGCCGCGACCGTCATTTGCAGTCCCGCCAGCTTCAACCCGCCGACTGCTTGGGCCGCGGGCTTGCCGATGAGGACCATCGCAGCGAATGTCGCCGCTGCGATGAGCGCGGCGACGACTCCTTCGACAGTTGCCCCGCCGTGTGGACGCGCAACGAGAATCACGCCGCCGAGCGCGACGGCCAGACCGACGACCGATCCAGCGCGGAGGGGTTCCCCGAGGATCTTGGGGGAGAGCGCGGCGATCGCCACCGGACCCAGGTAGACGACAACGATGGCTACGGCGACGGTGGTCGTGTCGATGGCCCAGAAGAAGGCCGCCCAGTGGATCGCAAGGAGTACCCCAAGGCCGGCGATACGCGCGATCGGGTCGGTGCGCCGTAGCCGCAGATCCCCTCTGACGGCCAAGATGCTCAGCACTGTCAAGGCACCGAACCACAGCCTGAGCGCGGCGAGCTGCTGAGAAGACAGGGGCACCGATCGCACGATCAGGGGGATGGTTCCCCACGCGGCAGCGAGAGCCGCCATGACAGCGACCAGCACAAGGCGGGATCGGTTCATCCGATCAGCAGATTCGATCTGCTGGCAGGCTCGGCCTGGTGCGGATGTGTTCGTTCTCCGGCGCGAACGCGAACTCCCAGAATGCGGCCTGCGAGCGCGTCGCCGGCCGGTCGGTGTCGCGAGCTAGATAGAGGGTGGTCGTCAGATCCATGCCGTCGATGGACACGGGGACCACCGTGCCGGCCTTGGTGGCTTCGCAAGCGACGGACGTCGAGACGAACGCAACGCCGATCTTCTCCTGCACGGCTGCACAGATCGCTTCCGAGTTGCCGAGCACCATGACGCGTTCGAGATCGTCGAGGGACATGTCGTGCCACGAAAGCCCTTCCGCAACGGCGGATCGAGTTCCGGACATGGACTCACGAAGAATGAACTGGCCCGACAGCAACTCCTTCGGCTTCAGCGGTCTCTCCAGCGCCGCCCATGGATGATCTGGCGGAACGATCAGGACGATTCGATCTGTCAGGAATGGCCGGTACTCGATGCCCTTGTACGGTTCACGGAGACTCGTCATCGCGAGGAGTACTTCTCCATCACGCAGCCTTTGGAGTGCTTCGCGCCGGCCAGAGACATCGCACACGAGTCCGACTTTTGGGTAGCGAGTGTGGAAGCCAGCCATCAACCGAGGGACCACGTACTTGCCGGCGGCGGTACTGCAACCGAGCTTGAGAACCCCGACAACGTCACCTTGAAGCGAAGCCATCGCCTCTTCGAGACGGATGGTGTTATCGATGACGTCTCGCGCCATGGGGACCAGAACCCGGCCCGAGTCCGTCAGGGTCACCTGCCTTCCCGTCCGCGTGAAGAGCGGCATGTCCAGTTTCTCTTCGAGCGACCTGATCTGCATCGAGATGGCCGGTTGTGAGATGTTCAGCCGGCGGGCGGCTTCAGAGAAGTTCTCGGTTTCGGCTGCTGCGAGGAAGATCTGGAGTTCTCTCGGATTGAGCATAACCAAACTCTATCAGAATGATGTCTGATCTCGCTACTCACTTCTGACGAGACGTGCCTTCCAGCATAAGTAGCTGCCTGGCCAGGAGCATTGGGGTAATAACGTCCTCATGATAGAATTGGGCCATTCCGCTGGGCACCCTGGCGAGTTCGAACGCAAGCACCCTCAGCCACTCCCTCCCGGCTGGGGGTGCTTCGTGAACGCCTCAAGTCTCGTGGCTGTTCTGCCGATGTCTACTCCGGCAGCGTCCTCGAAGAGAGCACAACGGAGTCCCCCCTTCCTCCAACTCGCCGAGGACTCCAGGAACCCCCGGGATACCGGGGGTTCCTGGCGTTCCGGGTACCCTGTGCCGGCGATGGGATACCTACTGGTGACCAATGATGACGGTGTCGACTCCCCTGCGTTGTTGCCGTTCATGAGGGCGTTGCGTGAGATCACCGATGTGAGAGTCGTGGTTCCGGATCGGGAGCGGAGCTGGATCGGAAAGGCCATCACCCGCTTCGGTGAGATCAGGGTGACGCGGGTCGTGCGCGAGGGGATGGAGATAGCCGTTGCCGACGGGTTTCCGGCCGACTGCACCCAACTTGGCGTGCACTCTCTCTTCGGCGAGGCTCCCGACATGGTGGTGTCGGGGATCAACGTCGGACTCAACGACAGTCTCGCCTTCTTTCTATCGAGCGGAACCGCTGGTGCAGCAGCGGAGGGCTGGATCGCCGGAATTCCGGCACTCGCGTTCTCTACGGGCGTGACCCGGGACCATCGGGGCTGGTCGGAGCGTGTGTGGGCAGGCGAGGAGGCCGATCTGTGGCCGAGGGCTGCCGGCGTGAGCGCCGATATCGTCACGACGGTGCGACGCGACGGGTTCCCAGAGGGCGTCGACCTGCTGAACGTGAACTTCGATACGAACGCCACCGTCGATACACCGCGGGTATTCACCGACCTCGCGAAAACGGGCTACGACCGGATCTTTCGCGAGATACGACCCGACGTGTTCATCCATGACTTCTCGACCGGCCTGCGGGTGCGGGGTGATCTGGCGGGTACGGATGTCGAGGCGGTTGCCAAGGGACTGGTGTCCATCACACAGGTACGACTGGCCCATGCAGTGAAGCTGGATGTGTGATCTGTTCTGGTCGTTGGTTCGCGGTTCTCGGTAGCGCACTTGCCTGGCGGGACTTGATGTAACTTCGGCCGGCTACGTTGGTGGGCACCGCCCCCTCCGTCCTCGGCTTTGCTTCGGCCACCTCCCCCAACACTCGGCCCTCACCGCCTCGCTGGGGAGGAAACCGCCCTCTAGAAGTCCTGATGAATTCTGCTCGGGGTCGGCCCCCGCTGACCTTGGTATTTGCCGCCCGCCTCGCCGTAGGGGTGCTCTGCGGGTGTCGTGAGCTCGTAGAACGAGATCTGTCCGATCTTCATGCCCGGATAGATGGCGATTGGGAGCTTGGCGACGTTGGACAACTCGAGCGTGAGATAGCCGTCGAAACCCGGGTCGACGAACCCAGCGGTCGAATGAATGAGCAGACCTAACCTGCCGAGGCTGGACTTGCCTTCGAGACGGGCGACGACGTCATCGCCGAGACCGACTCGTTCCAGCGTGGATCCGAGCACGAACTCCCCTGGATGCAGAATGAACGGATCGTTGTCCGAGGTCTCCACCAAGGTGGTCAGGTCGTCTTGCGGCTGCTTGGGGTCGATCTGCGGGTACCGGTGGTTCTCGAAGACTCTGAAGAACCGATCGACGCGAAGATCTACGCTCGACGGTTGCACGAAGGACTCGTCGAATGGGTCGATGACGATGCGCCCAGCGGTGAGCGCTTCCTTGATCGTTCGGTCTGAAAAGATCACGCAGGCCTCCTTCCCGGGATGGTAGATGACTCGCGCTCGGGGGACACCGGTGAGGGGCTGCTGGGGCGCGGTAGGGTGAGCCGATTGTCGAGTCGGGAGGAAGCCGTGGAGTTCGACGTCGTGTCTGTCGAGGTCGGCGAGGATGCCGTCGGGATCCTGACCCTGAACCGTCCTGACAAGCTCAATACGTTCAACACCCCGCTCGCCTCCCAGTTCGATGCTGCGCTGAGGCAACTTGACGGAGAACGGCTCGTGCACGCGATCATCCTGCGTGGTGCCGGAAGGGTCTTCTGCGCTGGCATCGACCTCGACGAGTTCCCCGGCAAGTCGGAGCAGGAGTACCGCGCGTGGACCGATCTCATGGAGCGTCCGCTGGCGACGATGATGGCGATCTCCAAACCCATCATCGCTCAGGTTCACGGGGTCGCAGTCGCCAATGGTGCGGGCACCGTTGCCGCTGCGGACCTCGCCGTCGCGGCCGAAAGCGCCAGGTTCGGGTTGACGGCGATCAACGTTGGCCTCAACTGTGTTGGTCCGGTCATTCCGGTGTCGCGCTCGGTGGGACGAAAGAAGGCGCTCGAGCTGCTCTACTTCGGTGAGCTGATTTCGGCTGCTACCGCCGCCGAGATCGGACTGATCAACCGTGTCGTCCCGGACGATGCTCTCGAGGAAGAGACAAGGGCTTGGGCGCGGAAGCTCGCCGAGAAGAGCCAGGTCGCGCTGCGGTCAGCGAAGACATCCTTCTACGCGGCCGCCGATCTCGCGTTTGGCAGCGCGATGTCGTACATGAACGGAGCATTTGCCGCCCTCTGCACCACCCAGGACGCGGCCGAGGGCGTCGCCGCGTTCAAGGAGAAGCGACCACCCGTGTGGCAGGGTTCGTGAAGCCCAGTCTGTCCCGGGGGCGCACTGGGGGGAGGATCGTTCTTGTGGCTCGGCCATGTCGCGGCTGATGGCTGACGACCTCGATCGAACTATCCCATCATGTTCGGTAGCGCTCGTGAAATGAGATCATCGGCTTCCATCATGATCCGCTCGATCAGCTCCGCGACGGTCGGGATGTCGTGGATGATGCCCATCACTTGGCCCACTGCCATCGTGCCCCCATCGACGTTTCCGTGCCGGATCACCTCTTGCAGTCCGCGGCGTCCTGAAACGTAGGGGATGAGATCGTCGATCGTCGCTGTGCCCGTCGATTCGATCTCGAGGACGGTGCGTGCCGTTTCGTTGTCGAGAACCCGCTCGGTGTTGCGCAGCGTTCGCATGATGAGTGTGGTGTCGGTCTCGCCGTGGTCGAGGATGGCTTGCTTGATGGCGGGGTGTATCGGTGTCTCTTGCGTCGCAACGAACCGGGTGCCCATGTTCATGCCGTCGGCACCGAGTGCCAGGGCGGCGACCAGCCCGCGCCCGTCACCGAAGCCGCCGGAGGCGACGATCGGGATGTCGAGCGCGTCAGCCGTCGCCGGGAGCAGCACGAGTGAGGTGACATCATCCTCGCCGGGATGGCCGGCACACTCGAAGCCGTCGATCGAGATGGCGTCGCAGCCGATTGTCCGGGCCTTCTTGGCGTGACGTAGCGATGTGCACTTGTGGATCACCTTCATACCTGCGGCCTTGAGGTGTGGCATGAACGGTTCCGGGTTGCGGCCGGCCGTCTCGATGAACTCGATGCCCTCGTCGGCACACACCTGGAGGTAGCCGGCGTAGTCAGGTTGGCGGAGCGACGGGAGGAAGGTCAGGTTGATACCGAACGGCTTGTCGGTCATGTCGCGGCACTTGTGGATCTCGTCTCGGAGTCCGTCCGGTGTCTCGTGAGTGAGGGCGGTCATGAACCCCATGGCCCCGGCGTTCGCAACGGCCGACGTCAACTCGGCAGTGGCGATCCACATGAGTCCCCCTTGGACGATCGGATGCTCCACTCCGAACAGCTCGGTGATCCTGGTCTTCATGACCGGCTCCCTTCGTTCTCTCTCAAGGCTAGGGCAGTACGGTGCCGGCCCTCAGGAGAGCTCGCGCTTGTAGGCCTTGATACCGCTCGTGATCGATCCGTAGAGGTGGTCGCTCCCAACCGCCGAGAGGACCCCGCTCGAGTGCATCACTTCCCGCACCGGGTCTCTCACCCGGGCGAAACTCAGCTCGATACCGCGGTGCTCGAGATGTCGGTGGAGGTCGAGGAGACGTTCGGCCGCTGTGGAGTCGAGTCCGTTGATGCCTTCTGCGTCGACGAGGACCGCTTTGGACTTTCTCTCCACCACGAGCCGTTCCACCTCTTCGACGAAATACCCGGCGTTGGTGAAGATCAGGGGCGCCTCGAACCGGAACACCAGGAGGCCGGGGACCGTCTCTCCTTCGGGATGCAGCGAGACATCCTGGTAGACGTGGCCGGCGGTCTTGCCGAGTACGGCGACGCGAGGCCGGCTGGCACCTCGGATCAACAGGAGGATGTCGAGGGCGACGCCGGCACCGATTCCGGGTAGCACACCCAGTACGAGGACGCCGAACATCGCGACGAGCGCGAGGAGAAGCTCCGGTGTGGAGATTCGGGCGAGTCGAGTGAAGTAGCTTGGCTTCGCGAGCGCCAGCATGGCTTCGATCACGACTGCTGCAAGAGCTGCATCGGGCAGGTGGGTGAAGGCCGGTGTCAGGAAGAGCAGTGTGCCGATGACGAGCGCTGCGCTGATGAGATACCCGAGCTGGCTCCTCACTCCGGCAGCCAGCGCGACAGCCGTCTTCGAGAAGCTGCCGACGGCGACGAAGCCGCCACTCAGACCGCTGCCGATGTTTGCGGCACCGAGCGCGAGGAGTTCCTGATTGGGATCCGACGTCTCACCGGTCTGCGCGGACGCCGTCTTGGCGCACCCGAGCGTCTCCGCGTAGCCGAGCAGAACGACTGCGAGAGCTCCCGACAGGAGCGTTCCGTAGGTGCCGGCATCCACGGAGGGCAGCCCAAGATCGGGGAACCCGGAGGGAATGTGACCGACCGTCGAGACGCCGTGGCGTTCGAGGTCGAAGGCCACGACCACGGCGATCGCGAGGACCACAGTGGTCAATGCTGCAGGCACCTTCGGTGCGTACCTTCTGAGACTTGCGAGGAGTGCGAGGCTGAAGAGGCCGACGGCGACGGTCGCCGGGTCGACGCCGCCGAGTGCACGGATCACGTTCCACACCTCACCGAAGAACCGGCCTCTGTGGATGGTGAGACCGAGGAGGGTGGGGACCTGGCCAATGATCGTGACGAGCACGACCCCCGCGATGAACCCCTGCATGACAGGGCGCGAGATGAAGTCTGCAACCCACCCGAGACGAAGAAGACCGAAGAGGAGGAAGAGGAGGCCGACGAGAATGGCGAGCGCCGATGTCAACGCGAGGTAGTCGGCCGTGCCTCTCGCGGCGAGGGCGCCGATCGTTGCCGCCGAGACGAGCGCGGTGGCCGAGTCGGTGCCGACCACCATGCTGCGCGAGCTGCCGAACAGGGCATAGGCGAGCAAGGGGAGGGGGACCGTGTAGAGGCCGATGACGGGGTCGACGCCTGCGATACCGGCGTAGGCCATGGCCTCGGGGACGAGCACCGCCCACAGGGTGAGACCGGCGATCAGGTCAGGTCTGAGCCACGCGCGTCGATAGCGAGGAAGCCACGATGTGGCCGGGAGGTATCGCGAGGCTCTCATGTGTCGAGACTAGGACGTCGGCAAATCGATTCCGTGACGCTATTCGACTTCCGGCCGCTTGGAGGTTTCGAGGTGCTCGACGATCCGTCGCACGTGCTGAGCGTGTTCGCGGGACGAGACGAGGATCGCATCCGGGGTCTCGACAACGACGATGCCGTCCAAGCCGACGACCGTGACGAGTCGGCCGGTCGAGCGGATGTAGGAGCCCGACGTGTCGACTGTGACGACATCGCCGATGAGGACGTTGTCATCGTCGTCGGTGTCGGCGACGTCCCAGAGGGCTGCCCACGAGCCGATGTCGTTCCAGCCGGCGTCGAGTGGAACAACGACGGCGTCGGCTGTCTGCTCCATGACCGCGTAGTCGATCGAGTCGCCTCGCACCACTGCGAACGACGCTTCGTCGATTCGAATCGTTCCGTTCTCTCGGGTGCTTCTCGACGAGGCTTCGCGCACATCGGCCAGCAAGTCGGGCCGATACTGGTCGAGTTCCTCGAGGAATCGCGACGCCTTGAAGACGAACATGCCGCTGTTCCAGAGATACCGACCTGAGGCGATGTAGTTGGCCGCGATGGCGGCGTTGGGCTTTTCGACGAATCGGCCGACACGAAAGGCTCCGTCGATGGCGGGACCCTTCTCGATGTAGCCATAGCCGGTTTCAGGGGCAGTTGGCACCACCCCGAACGTGACGAGCCTTCCTGACTCCGCGTGAGGCACGGCCGCCTGAACAGCGTCGCGAAAGGCGGCGATGTCTCTGATGACGTGGTCTGCCGGACAGACCAGCAGGATCGGGTCGCCCCCTTGGGTCGTTGCGTGCAACGCGGCGAGCGCTGCGGCGGGCGCCGTGTTACGTCCCACCGGCTCGACGATGAGTGTTGACCGCGGTGCTTGCGCTCGCACAGTCGCGGCCTGCGATGAACCGGTCACGATGATGGGGTCTTGCACGTCGTCGAGTGCGGCGAGTCGGTCGATCGTCTCCTGCAACATGGACTTGTCGCTGTGGAGGGCCGTGAACTGTTTGGGTATGGATTTGCGGGACACCGGCCAGAGGCGTGTTCCCAGCCCACCGGCAAGAATGACGGGCAGAATCGTCGTGCTCATGAGATCACCTCGGCCTCGATGACTCCCTGTTGGGTCGTGAGGAGTTCGACGAGTGTTTCGGCCTTGTTGGCTGCTGTCTCGATTCTCATCAGGCCGCCGACACTTCCGTGTCGTTGAAAGGTCACGTCTTGGGCGGCCTGGTCGATTCTGGTCACGGTCTTCCACACCTTAGAGAAGCCTGCTGCATCGTCGAGAAGCACCTCGATCGTGACCTGGTTGGGGCCGAGTCTCGATCGGAGGAGACCATCGATGATCCGTAGTCCAAACATGACCAGCAGAACGACGGCTGTGGCCATTGCTGCAAGGAGGAGCCTGCCGGCTCCGGCCGCCATACCGATTGCCGCTACCGTCCAGAGTCCTGCGGCCGTGGTGAGGCCGCGAACGGTCGCCCCTTCCTTGAAGATCGCTCCCGCGCCGAGAAACCCGATGCCGGTGACGATCTGGGCGGCGACGCGTCCCGGGTCGCCCGATGGGCCGAACGCATTGATCGACAGCACGGTGAACAGGGCCGATCCGAGGCCGACCAACATATGGGTTCTAAAGCCGGCGGCCTTGAAGTGGACTTCGCGCTCGAGGCCGACCGCTCCCGCAAGCAGAGCAGCGACGAGGAGCCGGCCGGCGTCTCCGAAGACGGTCCAGTCCACGTCAGGTCCCGTCGAAGCGGGCCGGGCGGCGCTGCACTGTGGCCGCGATTCCCTCGGCGAAGTCGTTGGAGTTGAGGAACGCCGCGTTCCACAGCGCCATGTAGTCGAGTGCCTCGTCGACCGACCTGTTCGCCCCGGCCCGCAGTACCTGTTTGATGCCCCGAGTCGTCAAAGGTGAGTTTGCTGCGATCTCGTCGGCCAGGGCGTTGGCGGCCTCCAAGAGTGCCGCCCGATCGGGGTAGACGTGGTTGACGAGCGCGATTCGTTCGGCGTCGTCGGCCGTGATGTCACGTCCCGTGAGCGTCAGCTCGGCGACGTGGCCAGGGGCGATGAGCTTGGGGAGGCGCTGCATCGTCCCGACATCCGCAATCATCCCGAGGCGGGTCTCTCTGACAGAGAAGATGGCGTCGGCCGAGGCGAGACGAATGTCGGCGGCGGTAATCAGATCGACGCCCGCACCGATGCAGTGCCCGTGGATCGCTGCAATGACGGGAAGGGATGTGTCCGCGAGAGCCGAGAACGAACCCTGGAGCCATTTGATCTCCTGGTAGAGCCGAGTCCGTTCTGCGACGTCCGTGCCGACAGGGAAGCCGGCGAGGTCGTTGAGGTCGATGCCCGCGG
>CAYLHS010000002.1:0-70021 GCA_964383535.1 uncultured Acidimicrobiia bacterium | reverse complement strand
GCGCGTGAAACGTTCCCTCGGCCTCCCACCGATCCTGCCAGGCGTTCTCGATGCGGTTCGCCAGTTCAGCCGTGTAACGATGCTCAGTCATGTCACTCCAAGAGAAAACCCCTCCAGAGGAGGGGTGTGCCGCGCGTGACCGTTCGGTCAGCGCGGCCGTGGAAGAAGCAGCGTGTGTGCCATCAGAAGACAGCGTACCCCGGGTCGGCAGTTCGGGGTGGAGTCGAGAGCCGAGGGAGGGTGAACTGACCAGAAGACCCGGACTCGCATGAACGATGTCCGGATCGTCGGCGGCGGGTGGCGACATCGAATTCTCCAACGGCGATGAGTTCATCCGGTCGGAGTGGTTGGGTGGTATTCCACTGGCGACGAGCTGGATCCTCGCTGGACTGGTTCTCGGTCTTGTGTTCGGTGTCGGCGCCTTGGTAGCCGGGGTTGGGGTGCGTTGGAGGACGAGGATCAGCCGCCCGCAGCGCTAGGTTTTGAGGCATGGCGGGACTGTTCGGCCGAAGGATCCGAGGGAGCCTGTTTCTGCTTCCGCTTTCGGTGATCGCGATCTGCGCGGTCGCGGCGCTGCTCGTGTTGGTGTTCGAGGGGACCGAGACCCGGTTTCCGTTCCTGCTGTCGACAACGGTGGCAGGCGGTCGCGTGATCGTCACGACGGTTGCAGGTGCCACCATCACCGTTGCAGCGATCGTGTTCTCGATCACCGCCCTCTCGACGCAGATGGCCGCCAACCAGTACTCGCCTCGGGCTCTCCGCGGCTTCTTCGAGGACCCCTTCCAGCAGGTCGTGCTCGGGCTCGTGGTCGGAACGTTCATCTACTCATTGATCGTGCTCGGCGGTCTTGGTGCCGTGGTCGACGATGGAGCCAATCCGGCCAGAAGCGTGTCTGTGACGCTAGCGATCGCGCTTGGCGTCGTATCCGTGATCGGGATCGTTCTCTATCTCGATCATTCACTGCGCCGAGTGCAGATCGATGCGGTCGTTCAGCGGATCGCCGGGGCAGCTCTCGACGCGGTGCGACGCGAGCATCGGGAGGTCGGCAACTCGAAGCAGTCTTTGGAGGGAACGGCGACGCCGCACGGAGATCCGCTGACGATCGTTGCCGATCGCTCAGGCTGGATCCTTCACATCGAGGCACGCGAACTGGCATCACGTCTTCCACCGGACGCTGTCGCGAGGGTCGGCGTTCGGCTCGGCGAGGCTGTTTCTGTTGGAGATCGCCTCGTGACGATCTGGCCGAGTCCGGGAGATGATGCTCGCCTTGCTCGTCGAGTCCGCCGGTCGATCCGGGCTGGGAAGGAACGCTCGGTTGGTACCAACCCTGCGTTCGGTATCAGGTTGCTGGTCGACATCGCGCTCAAGGCGCTCTCGCCCGGAGTCAACGACCCGACCACTGCGGTGGACGTCATCCACCACCTCAAGGTGCCCATCCGCGAGATCTTGATCTCCGAACACCCGACTCGTGTGTTCAGCGGCCCGGCCGGACAACGAGTGTTTCTCGCCGAGACACCTTCACGATCCGACTATGTCCACGGCGCGTTCTCGGAGATTCGACTGGCAGCATCGGGCCAGCCATTCGTCCTCCAAGCACTGATGGAAGTACTCGGAGATCTCGTCGATGAACTCGAAGCCGCCGACTTGACCGGCAGAGAGGATGCACTCACCGAGGAACTCACCCTGACGGTCGACGAAGCGAAGAACTCAGGCATGCCCGAGCAGGATGTTGCTCGTGTGTTGCGTTCAGCCGAGTAGCGCTCAGCGGAGAACTGCCTGTGCACCAAGCAGTACGTACTGCACGCCGATCGCTGTGAGGATCAGTCCGAGGAACCTCATGAGGATGGCATGGCCACGCCGGCTGATATGGCTTCCAATGACATCTGAGGCAGCGAGCGCCACGAACAGGATCACCCCGACGGCGCCGACCGCGATGAGAGTCTCCCCGATTCCCACGATCGAGTCATCCTTCGCCGCCAGTGTCACAGCGGTCGCGATCGCTCCCGGGCCTGCAACGAGCGGCATCGCGAAAGGGACCACGAGCGAGTCCTCTGCTCCTTCGCTCTGATCTTTCGTCGTTGGGCCGCCCTTATGGCTCTGAAGTCTTGGCACGCTCCCGCCGAGCATCTCGATGCCCATCAGGACGATGATCAGTCCGCCCGCAGCTCGCAGTGCGTCGACACTGATGCCGAAGAAGCCAAGCACCGCCTGACCGGCGACAACCGAAACGGCCAGAATGGCAACGACGATCACAGATGCCCGCAGGGCGTCCTTGCGCCGATGAACAGATGTCGTTCCCTCGGTGATCTCGAGAAAGACGGGCACGGCCCCTATCGGATTCGTGATCGCCAGAAGAGCGACAAGCGCGGCGATGATGGTCTGCAGTGCCGTCTCGGTACCTCCGGACGATACGGTACCAGTGGGGCAGGTCACGTTTCTGGTCGACTCCATCCCTGTGGGGTGCATCGGGGCTCGGGCAAGCGGGTGTACCCTTCTCGAGAGTCCCAGGGGGAACATGGAATTCAGATCAAGAGCCGGCGTGGTACTCGCTCTGGTAGTCGTCCTCATGCTCATGCTCGCGGTCGGTGTTCAGGCGGCGTCCGACCCGTATGCGGGCGATCCAAACCACCTGGTTCCTTTCAGGGACACCGTGACCACCACGCTCTCGTTGGGGCAGGATGTGTGGGAAGTCTGGATCTGCGACGTACCTGACTGGGACGTCAGCCTCGACGTTGGGTCGGTGACGAGTGACCTCAATGCACATATCACGCCCTACTACCAGTGGCTCTCGGAAGGCCGATACCAGCCCGTGTTCAAGGTCGGTGGCACGGTCAGATCGGACGACGTCATTCCGATGGACCCCTCCGCCCTCGCGTACTGGTCACCGCCGTGGGCACCAGGGTGTGAAGCGAAGGTGGCCGCCGCTTCGAGATCGAAGCCAGACGGCGTGGTGATCGTCACGGCGGGAGGCTATGGGGCAGGCTACGGGAACCCTGGATGGTTCTGTGCAGACACCGTCGGGGGGTGTGCGGACGACTGGCCGGACTACGCCGTGTATCCAGGAAGTGGCCGAAGAATCGTGGTCGGGGCCGGCGCAGTCATGACCATCCCTCCCTACCAGAGCGCGGTGTGGAACACCATCGCCCACGAGATCGGCCATGCCATCTGGTGGCCCCATTCGTTTGGGGGACTGGTCAGTAACCCTGCGGGTGATGCGTTCGAGTACGACAACCCGATCGACAACATGAGCGGCTACGAAGTGACCGGTGAGCCTATCGGCACAACCGCCTACAACCGCTACACGGCAGGCTGGATCGACCCAACCGATGTGGCCATCTTCGGGGGAGGCACTCATGCGTTCCGGCTGGCCGCGGTTGGTGGAGATGGCGTTGGGATGGTGGTGGTCCCGAGGGGCGCGGACGGTTTCTTCTACGAGTTGGACTACCGCCCGGCAGACGCGTGGGATGCATCCCTGCTCAAGAGTGGTGTCGAGGTGTATCAGGTGGATTCGCGATCAGCGGTGTGTTCAGCCGACAACTGGCTACCGGACGGCTACCCCTGCTTCGGGACCGAGACGAGGGTTGCTCAATTCCCGGCCGAGGCGACGACGAACGGCACGTCCCACGTACACGCGGTCGGGGAGACGTTCTCGGTCGGTCCATACTCGGCCAACATTCTCCATGACGCCGCCGGCCACGTGTATGTTCGACTCACCGACGGCAACTACGTAGGCACGTTCATCGATGACGACGGTGACTTCCACGAGTCGAACATCGAAGCTATCGCGGCCGCCGGGTTGACGAATGGTTGCGATCCTCCGGCGAACGATCGGTACTGCCCGAAGGATCTCGTGTCGAGGGCATCCATGGCGGCGTTTCTCATTCGAGCGGTCGGGGAGGACGTCAGCTCGATGACCTACCACGGGTACTTCGCCGACGTCCCCGCCGGCCAGTGGTTCACCCCGTATGTGGAGCGCGCGTTCGAGCTGGGGATCACGACCGGCTACGCAGACCACACCTTCCACCCCGACAGCTCGGTGTCCAGAGCCGAGATGGCTGCCTTTCTCGTTCGGGCGTTCGATCGCACCTCCGATCTCGGAGGTGCGCCGGGGGTGTTCGCAGACGTCGACCCGAATGCCTGGTATGCGCCGTTCGCCAACCTGGTTTACGAACTCGGGATCACGACGGGGTGCTCGTCGAGCCCGCTCAGGTACTGTCCCGACGCGATGGTTCCGCGGGACCAGATGGCATCGTTCCTCGCAAGAACACTCGGCATCGGGAGCTGAGCTCCACCTCCTCGAGAATGATCGACCGATCCATCTGGAGGAGGACGACCTGGACGGCCCCCCCTTGTACGATCGGTGACGATGAACCGCCGGATTCCCACATGGCTTGCAGATAGCGTCATCGCCGTCGGCCTGTTCGTGCTCGCGGTGGCCTCCTCACAGGACCTCCGGGCGTTTGGTGTCTCCAACCTCTACTCGCGCGAAACGGGCGCGTTCGCCTTCGTGCTCATCGCCCTGCAAACGTTGCCGCTTGCGTTCAGGCGGCGCACCAAGCCATCGCCTGTGAGTGACGAGGCAGGAGAGTTGCGCATGCTCCCCCATTCGTTCGAGCGAGAGCCACCGTCTGAGACCGTGGCTCTCGGCCGTCCGAGGTCGATCGAAGGGCCGCAGAAGCCGCCGACCGCTGGTAGGTTCCGGCGTCGTGAGTAGTGGGACTGGGGAAAGGTCGAACATCCGGCGCCGGGCGATGATGACGATCGTCGCGTTCGGGATCGTCAGCCTCCTCGCCGACATCGTCTATGAGGGTGCACGCAGTGTCATCGGTCCGTACCTGCTGACTCTAGGGGCGACGGCCGGTGTGGTGGGACTGGTCGCCGGAGCAGGGGAGTTCGCGGGTTATGCCCTTCGCTCGGTCACAGGAATCATCGCGGACCGGACCCGCGCCTACTGGATGATGACCATCGCGGGGTACGCGCTGACCGTGATCGCCGTTCCACTCCTCGGCCTCGTGGGGCGTGTCGATCTCGCGCTGGCGCTCGTCGTGGCCGAGCGGCTGGGGAAGGCGGTGCGTTCACCAGCGAGGGACACACTGCTCGCCGACGCGGCCGAGCCGCTCGGCATGGGATGGGGATTCGGCCTTCACGAAGCCCTCGATCAGACGGGGGCCGTCACCGGGCCGATCCTCCTGGCAGCCATCTTGGCGGCGAAACAGAACGACTACCGGTTCGCGTTCCTCGTGCTCGCCATCCCGGGTGCGTTGACCTTGATCTCGCTTCTGATTGCGCGTCGACAGATGCCTGACGGTCGGCATGCCGCGAGAGAGGACAGTCCCGGAGCACGTCAGCTCGGAAACGGCCACGCACGCCGCTATCTGGTCTTCGTGTTCCTTGCCGCCGTCGGCTTCGCCCCGTTTCCTCTGATCGCCTTCCACCTCAGCGATCGGCACATCGTTGGTGATCCACAGATCCCCCTGATGTTCGCGCTCGCGATGGCCGTGGATGCGCTCGCAGCACTGGTCTCGGGCAGGTTCTACGACACCCGGGGGCTTCGTGTTCTCATCGTCATGCCGTTCTTCACCATGCTTGCGTTGTTCTCGTTCACCTCGCTGGCCTGGGTGGGATGGGCGGCGATGGTCGCATGGGGTGCTTCGATGGGTGTGCAGGAGTCGACGATGCGTGCGGCTGTCGCCACCCTCTCGCCTTCCACGCGCCGAGCGACGGCCTACGGGGTCTTCAACACCTCGTACGGGATCGCCCTACTGGCGGGTGGGGCGATGCTCGGATTCCTCTATGAACGGTCGACGGTCGCGATGGTTGTGGCCGCGATCGCAGCAGAGGTCATCGCGTTCTTCGTGCTCCGTCCGATTGCGGCAAGAGAGTCCCCACGCTGATCCAGGGAGCCCTCCGTCCGTTGGAAGGTCGCAGACTGTGCCCTGGTGGACCCGGGACAGGTTGTGATAGCCGGTACCCCATTCGGCTCCTGCCCCGAGTCCTCGCCAGACTGGGACGGAGGAAGTCGTCCCATCAGGTGGAGGAGAGACTCACATCCTTCACTTGAGCACACGGTACGTGGCACACGTGAACGGCAGGAGAACGGGGGATGAACCCTCCTTGAATCTCCGAGAGAACCCTGCTGGGTAAGATTCGCTGGCCAGGGTGGAGCCACGAACCACGCCTTCGACCAAGGAATCGTCCCATGACTACGGAGCCCTCGTTTCCCACCGACCTCGCCGCCTGGAAGGACCTCAACGCACATTACGACCGGCTGGCGCCACGCGACCTGCGCGATCTCTTCGCGAGCGATCCCGACCGCGTCCAGCGGATGACCGTTGAGGCCGTAGGCCTCGCTGCCGACTTCTCGAAGCATCTGGTCGATGCTCATGCACTCGCATCGTTGGTGGAACTTGCCCGCGAGGCCGGCCTCGCAGAACGGATCGATGCGATGTTCTCCGGCGCCCGAATCAACGTGTCGGAAGGGCGATCTGTGCTCCATACGGCTCTCCGCCTCCCGCGAGACGCGACGTTGGTCGTCGATGGAGTCGATGTCGTGGCCGAGGTGCACGAGACGCTCGACAGGATGGCGGCCTTCGCCGACGAGATCAGATCGGGTACATGGAAGGGCGCGACGGGCCGTCCCATCCGGAGCATCATCAACATCGGAATCGGCGGATCCGATCTCGGTCCGGTCATGGCGCACGAGGCGCTGCGTGCTTACGCCAGGCGCGGCCTCCATTTCCGGTTCGTGTCGAACGTCGATACCACCGATCTCCACGAGGCCATCAGCGGTTCCGATCCCGCCGAGACCCTCTTCATCGTTGCCTCGAAGACGTTCGGAACACTCGAGACGATGACCAATGCGTCCAGAGCGCGGGACTGGATCGTGGATGCACTTGGGCCGGACTCGGTTGCGAAGCACTTCGTCGCCGTCTCCACCAATGAAGAGAGGGTCAACGCGTTCGGCATCGACACCGACCACATGTTCGGGTTCTGGGACTGGGTCGGCGGCCGCTACTCGATGGATTCCGCAATCGGATTGTCGACCATGATCGCCATCGGACCGAAGCGATTCCGCGAGATGCTTGCCGGATTCCACGCCATGGATGAGCACTTCCGAACGACCCCGTTCGAGCGGAACCTCCCCGTACTGATGGGGATGTTGGCGGTTTGGTACCGCAACTTCTTTGGTGTCCAGTCGGCAGCGGTCATCCCCTACGCTCAGTACTTGCACCGGTTCCCCGCCTACCTCCAGCAGCTCACTATGGAATCCAACGGCAAACGGGTCACCGCCGAAGGGAGCCCTGTCTCATGGGATACCGGCCCGGTCTACTGGGGGGAACCGGGAACCAACGGGCAGCACAGCTTCTTCCAGCTCCTGCATCAAGGCACAACGGCTATCCCCGTCGACCTGATCGGCTTCGCCATGTCACCGCAAGGGGAGCGGCAGGATCTGCTGATGGCAAACATGCTCGCTCAAGCCCGAGCCCTCGCGTTCGGCAAGACCGCCGAAGAGGTTCGGGCCGAAGGGACCGATCCGGCGATCGTCCCACACAGGGTCATGCCCGGGAACCGGCCGACAACTGTGATCATGGCCAAGGTCCTCGACCCGTACCGCCTCGGAACGCTCGTCGCCCTGTACGAGCACAGTGTGTTCACACAGGGCACCTTGTGGAGGATCGACTCGTTCGATCAGTGGGGCGTTGAGTTGGGCAAGACACTCGCGGTGCAGATCGCTCCCATGCTCAAGGGCGAGCAGGAGCCTGCGTTCGACGCGTCGACCAACAACCTCATCACGCGCTATCTCGCGCTGCAAAAGGAGACATCATGAGTACCGACCGACCCATGCAACTCGGAATGATCGGACTGGGGCGCATGGGCGCGAACATCGTCCGGCGGCTGACCGCCGACGGACACCACTGCGTCGTGTTCGACGTGAATGCCGACGCCGTCGCAGCACTCCAGAAGGAAGGCATTCAGGGGGCCACGTCCCTGGAGGAGTTCGCGGCAGCACTGACGGCCCCGAGGGCCGTATGGGTGATGGTGCCCGCTGCCGTGGTGGGCACGGTCGTCGACCATCTCGATGCCCTCCTGGAGCCGGGCGACATCATCGTCGACGGCGGGAACTCGTACTACCGCGACGACATCACTCGACACGCCGATCTGAAGGCGAAAGGGATTCATTTCGTAGACTGCGGCACGAGCGGGGGCGTGTGGGGGCTCGAACGCGGATACAGCCTCATGATCGGTGGCGACGACGAGCCCGTTCGGCATCTCGATCCGATCTTCAAGTCGATAGCTCCGGGCAAGGCGGCCGCAGAGCCGACTCCCAGAAGGACTCGTACCGATGGGACCGCGCCCGACGGCTATCACCACTGTGGGCCGGCCGGTGCAGGACACTTCGTGAAGATGGTCCACAACGGTGTCGAGTACGGCATGATGGCCTCGATCGCCGAAGGGCTCGCCATCATCAACGGTGCCGACGCGGGGATGCACACAACGGATGTCGATGCCGAGACAGCACCACTGCGAGACCCGGCCGCATACCAGTACCGCATCGACGTATCCGAGGTCGCGGAGGTGTGGCGGCGGGGCGCGGTGATCAGTTCGTGGCTCGTCGATCTCACCGCCAACGCCCTTGCAGAGGATCCCGAACTTTCCGAGTTCGAGGGGCGGGTCTCCGACTCGGGCGAGGGTCGCTGGACGGCAATCGCGAGTATCGAAGAGGGCGTTCCCGCGCCGGTCATCACGACAGCGCTCCAGGAGCGGTTCGCGTCTCGCGGCTTGGCCGATTTCGCCAACAGGGCCTTGTCCGCGATGCGGCAGCAGTTCGGCGGCCACGACGAGAAGCAGGACTGAACGTGGACGTCCATGCGGAGGCCACCGCCGAGGCGGCGGCCGAGTACGCAGCAGATCTGGTCGCCGAGACAGCCCGCAGGTCGGTGGCGGAGCGAGGGACGTTCACGATCGCAGTCAGCGGCGGCCACACACCATGGCCGATGTTTCGTCGGCTTCGAGAGCATGCCGTGTTCCCTTGGGAGCAGACGACCTTCTTTCAGGTGGATGAGCGGATCGTTCCCAGAGACGATCCGGACCGGAATCTCGGACATCTGGTCCAGTCGCTGCCCGATGGCGCGACGATCGAACCGATGCCGGTCGACGCCGACGACCTGGAGGCGGCGTGTGGCTGGTACGCGTCGACACTGCCCGACCGCTTCGACGTGATCCATCTGGGACTCGGCGACGACGGGCACACAGCGTCGTTGGTTCCGGGCGACACGGTGCTCGACGTTCGTGACCGTCGAGTGGCGCTCACCGGCGGCGCCTACATGGGGCACAGGAGGATGACGCTCACCTATCCGGCACTTGCGGCGACTCGACAGGTGGTGTGGCTCGTTGCCGGCGCGAGCAAGCAAACGGCCACGTCACGGCTCCTTGCGAAAGACCGGTCGATCCCCGCCGGCCGCGTTGACGCACTTCATGCCGTCCTCGTTGCCGACCGGGCGGCCCTCGGGTAGGGCCAGAAGCAGTCTCAAGATCCCTCGAAGAAACGCCGATGAAATGGGGGCAGGGCCGGGATGAGAAGAGGGACTGAGCGTGTCGGGGCGAGATCGCGGCGACGGGACAATCTACCGACCCGTTGATCGACACACCCAGCTTGCGCATGATGATCTCGAGGCCCTTCGCTCCTCCGTCCATCGACCCCCGCCCGGAAAGCGGATCCCCCTTCTCCCACTTCTGCTCGTCCTCGTCATCACGGTAGGGGTCGTCATCTTCCTGCAACGGGATGGAATTCTGGGGAGCCCATCGACAACCGTCACTACTCGACCTGCATCCCTTGGCGAGCAGATCGAGCAGCAACTCGCGTCGAGGGGCTTCGAGGACATCACGGTTCAGATCGACGGCGACATGGTGACGATCAGCGGCTACGTTGCTTCGACCACCCTTCTGGAGGAAGCGGAGACAGTCGTCTTCTCCATCGATGGTGTCGCTACCGTCGACAACCGACTGCAGGTGGGAACACCGGGCGATGACGAGCTACTCGTTCGGGCCGAAACGGCGCTCGTCGATGATGCATACCGTGCTGTCGTCGTGTCCGTTCGTGACGGTGTCGTCGTCTTGGGTGGTTTCGTGGCATCCAACGAAGCACGCAGCGCGGCGGCATCGCTCGTCCGTGATGCCGGCGCCGTGAAGATCGCGAACCGGCTCGTGGTCGGCGAGCTTCCAGACGTTCAGACGTCGACGCCCGAGGTGGACGTCTCCGACGACAAACTCGCGGCTCGTGCGGCTCAGGCGTTGCGAGACGGCGGTTTCAGCGACCTGGAGGTCGGTGTCATCGATGGCCGGGTCACCGTTGGGGGGGTCGTTCCACTCGGCGTGTTGGAGCAGGGATTCTTCGACTATTCACATCGGGTGGAGGCGGCGGTTCTCGCCGTCCCGGGTGTCACCGGTGTCACCACCAAATTGCGGCTACGCGGGGACGAAGCGATCCTTCGCTCAGACCTCCGCGCCCTCGTCGAGGGTTCACCCATCGTCTTCGATTCGGGGTCGGCAGAACTCACCGCTGCCAGCCAGACGACACTCGACAGTGCTGCGAGCATCATCGTGTCGCAGCCGGGACTTCAGGTGTTCATCGCCGGCTACACCGACGAAGTCGGCAGCTCCGAGGTGAACGAGCAGCTGGCCACAGCCAGGGCCGGTGCCGTCTACCAGTACCTCATTCTCAAGGGTGTGCCTCCGTCGCGACTCGCAGTCGTCTCCTACGGTGAGCTCTTCGCCGGAGCCGGGCCGTCGGAGCAAAGCCGGCGGATCGAGTTCGAGGTGGGGCCATGAAGCGCCTCTTCGTCGTGCTCATCGCCGTCTGCGTGGTGGCGTGCACGCAGTCGTCCTCGCCGACAACGACTTCATCGACGACGACCGAGCCTCCGTCCTCGACGACGACCGTGGCTCCAGCTACGACGTCGACCACCGCGCCAGTGGTCGAGACCGACGGAGTCACCGTCACGGACGACACGATCTACCTTGGTGTGCTTGCCGACTTGACTGGTCCGTTCTCGGGCACGGTGGTCGACGTTCTCGATGCTCAACTGGCGTTCTGGCAGAAGACAAACGAAGCAGGAGGCATCGCAGGGAGGCAGGTGGAGCTGCTGATCGCCAATACGGGGTATGACGTGGCCACTCACGTGGCCAAGTACGAGGAGTTGCACGACAAGGTGGTCATGCTCGCTCATTCGACCGGTTCCCAGCAGACGCTCGCCATCGTTCCGAAGCTGGCCGAGGACCATCTCGTCGCGATTCCCGTGACGTGGTACTCGGGATGGTCCGATCCAGTGCTTGGCGCCAACCTGCTGGAGACCGGCTCCAACTACTGCATGGAGTCCATCAACACGATCAGCTGGTACGCAAAGGACTTCGAGTCCCGGTTCGGTCACCCCCCGGCTCTCGCGCTCCTGGGGCTCCCTGGTGACTACGGAGGCGACTCGCTCGCCGGAGCGAACTATGCGGCGGCTCAGCTCGGACTTCCAGTCGTATACGAGGGAAGTGTCGTGCCCGGTCAGGATCTGACAGCGCTGGGCGCGGCGGTCGCCAAGAGCGAGGCGGATCTGACCTGGATGGCAGCCGATCCATTGTCTCTCGTTACCGTGATGGGCGCCGCGGTGCAGCTTGGCTACCGGGGCCAGTGGGCCGTTTCCACCGTGACGTTCAGCGATCGGCTGCTCGATACGGCGCTTGGTGGGTATATGGCGGAGAACCTCTATATGGCGACGCTCATGGCGCCGTTCGGAGCGAAGGTCGACGGTATGAACGATGTGGTCCAGGTTCTGGACGACGCATATCCCGACCGTTACCCGGCTGCCGGCCTCGTCGAGGGGTACTTGGAGTACCTCGTAGCCAGAACTGTCCTGGAACGGGCCGCAGCGGCAGGTGACCTCACTCCTGAGGGCGTGGAGGCCGCCGCTCAGGGCATCGACTCGCTCACATATTCCGGGTTGTCCCCTGCGAATGACTTCGGCGACGATTTCGACACGTCGATCGCTCGAGCCACCGGCATCTTCAAACCCGACAAGGCCGCCTTCGACGCACAGGGAGGGCTCGATGCGACGCTGGGTGCAGGAGCCCTGTCACCGCTCACCAAGTTGCAGGACTTCTTCGTCTCCGACCTCGCGGCCGGCTACGACCCAGGCGGACCCTGCTACGTACTTCCCTCGCAGCCGTGACGGCGCCGGAGATCGAGGACCGCTGACTCTCAGCAGGGTGCCGGTCGGCTCACGGGGTGCCCTCATGCGGGGAGGATGCAAACGGGCCTACGAAGTCGCCCAAGCGGGCCCTTCCGCGGCCTACGAGCCCGACGAACGGCTCCCTGATCACAGGACTCGCCCGGCCCAAGTGAATATATCGCGATATATCGTGATATGATGTTCACCTGGAAAGGAGTCAATATGCGCGATGGTCCGATGAGAGGACGGCATCAAGGTCCGCGGTGGGGAAGATGGGGTCCCCCTCGACGAGGCGGGTTCTTCGGCGGACCGGGCCCGAGAGTTGGCAGGGGTGAGGTCCGAACCGCCATCATGCTCCTGCTCTCGGAGAAGCCGATGCATGGCTACCAGATCATGACGGAGTTGACCGAGCGAACCGATGGGGTGTGGCAGCCGAGCCCTGGATCGATCTACCCCACACTGAGCCAGCTCGAGGACGAGGGCATCGTCGAGTCCACACAGCACGAGGGCAAGAAGGTGTACGTTCTGACGGATGACGGCAGAGCCCTCGTGGACGCGTCGGAAGAGATCCCACCTTGGGAAGGGTTCAAGGTTGATCGAAACCTCCTGGCGCTGCGCGACATCGGGTTCCAGGTTGCTTCAGCCGTGATGCAGGTGGGGAGGGCCGGGACGGAGTCGCAGGTGCAGCGGGCTCAGGAGATCTTGGAGGAGGCAAGGCGCCAGATCTACGGGATTCTCGCCGAGCACGACGCCTCCTGATCCAGGTGCTTCAGCGGTAGGCCTCGGGCACGACTTGCCACAGCCGGTTGTCGTCGAACCAGGGGAAACCGTCACTGCTCCGGCCGAGTAGCGCGTCGAGCCGCTGCCTGTCATAGCCGAGGATCGCGTCTGCGTACGGCCATCCGAAAGGCGTGACAGGCACCCGTGCGATGGGTGTGACCGGACGAGATGAGCCCCACTCCTCGCCTCTCCTCGCGCTGAAGGAATCCGGTCTGAGCAGATACATGTAGCCGGGTGTCAGGGGTCGATCACCGATGAGGTTCACGTGGGAGATCGCGAACCAGTACTCCTTGAAGTCTCGGTCGTTCGGGTCGAAGCGTCGCGTGCACGAGTTGGCCGTTCCCGAGCCGTCCTCCATTTCTCGATTCAGCAATGCGAACCAGCCTGCCCACAGGGCGTCGGGGGTGGCAAACACCTGCATCGCATTGCCGAAGTCGGTGAGGTCACCCCTGTTCGCGCCAACAGGAACCAGCTCGTCGATGTCGCCCTGTTTGGACCCGTGGGCGAGGAATCCCAGGTGGTCACAGAGGTAGGTGAGGAACCGCCACGTTTCTTCGGGTGGCTTCCAGACGGTAACGCAACCCCGGTTGTTTCGATTCGCCTCCGCCCACGCACCGATGGCTTCGCGCTCAGTCGGAGCTAGCTCGATGAGATCCCGGCGAATCGGGTGGATGCTCATCGGGGCAGCATCGCGCCGGCTTCAGTCGCCGGCGCCGGCCGCCGGTGGCCGCGGATAGGCGGGTTGTGGGGTGGGGGGCGCGGGCATCGCGACGTCCGGTCCGGTGAGCTGGGTGGCGTACAGCGTCGCGTAGGAACCGCCGGCGGCGATCAGCTCGTCGTGGGTACCGTGCTCGACGATCTGGCCATCCTCCATCACGAGGATGAGGTCAGCATCGCGTATCGTCGACAGGCGGTGAGCGATCACGAAACTGGTTCGGTCGCTTCGCAGCGCTGCCATGGCGTGCTGCACCAACAACTCGGTGCGCGTGTCGACCGAGCTCGTCGCCTCGTCGAGGATGAGCAGGGGAGGATTGGCGAGGAACGCCCTCGCGATGGTGAGTAGCTGCTTCTCGCCTGCACTGATGTTGTTGCCTTCGTCGTCGACCACGGTGTCATAGCCGTCCGGAAGGCTGTGGACGAATCGGTCGACGAACGTTGCTCTGGCCGCTTCGAGCATCTCCTCCTCGGTCGCATCGAGCTTCCCATAGGTGATGTTCTCTCTGACGGTGCCCTCGAACAGCCAGGTGTCCTGAAGGACCATTCCGATCTCTGAGCGAAGATCCTGGCGTCGCATCTCCGCAATATCGATACCGTCGAGAGTGATGTGCCCAGCGTCGAGATCGTAGAACCGCATCACGAGGTTGACGAGTGTGGTCTTGCCGGCTCCGGTCGGTCCGACGATCGCGACAGTCTGACCGGGTTCGACCGACAGCGAGACATGCTCGATGAGCGGCCGGTCATCCTCGTACCGGAAGGAGACGTCGTCGAAACCCACCTGACCGGTGGGGTTCTCGATCAGCTGCGGCTGATGCTCGTCCGGAGCCTCTTCCTCGGCGTCCAGCAGCTCGAACACTCGCTCCGCCGACGCGACCCCGGACTGGAGGAGGTTGACCATCGAGGCGACCTGCGTGACCGGTTGGGTGAAGCGCCTGGTGTACTGAATGAACGCCTGGATATCACCGAGTGAGAGCGTTCCACTCGCAACCCGCAGTCCGCCAACGACCGCGATGACGACGTAGTTCAGGTTGCCGATGAACATCATGATCGGCATGATCAGGCTGGAGAAGAACTGGGCCTTGAAGCTGGCTTGGAACAGCTCTTCGTTCTCGGTTTCGAACGTCTTCTGGACCTCTTGCTGGCGCCCGAACACCTTGATGAGTGAGTGGCCGGTGAACGCCTCTTCCACCTGGGCGTTGAGCGCGCCTGTGCTCCGCCACTGGTTGACGAAGTGGCCGCGAGACTTCCCCATCACCTTGGCGGCGACGAACATGCTGATTGGGACCGTCGCGAGCGTGATCAACGCAAGCGTCCATGAGATGTCGAACATCATGACCATGACGAACACGATCGTCAGCAGTGAGGTCATCACCTGGCTCATCGTCTGCTGGAGGGTCTGGGAGAGGTTGTCCATGTCGTTGGTGACCCGGCTGAGCAATTCACCCCTCGGCTGGGTGTCGAAGTAGCGCAACGGCAGCCGGTTCAGCTTGTCCTCGACGTCAGATCGGAGATCCTTCACGGTGTTCTGGACCACGTCGTTCAGGACGTAGCCCTGGAGGAACGTCAGGAGAGCGGATGCCGCGTACAGGCCGACCAGAAGCAACAGCACGTCTCCGAGAGCAGTGAAATCGATGCCTTGTCCAGGCACCACATCCATCGCCGACAACATGTCCGCGACCTTCTCCTGTCCAGCCGCTCGAAGACCCGCGACTGCCTGGTCCTTCGTCATGCCGGCGGGAAACATCTTGCCGACAGCGCCAGAGAACACGATGTCGGTCGCGTGCCCTAGGATCTTCGGACCTATCGCGGACATCGCGACGGCAATGACTGCGGCGGCGATGATGACGATGATCTTGGTGCGTTGGGGGCGCAATCTGCTGATGAGCCGTTTGGCCGACGGTCCGAAGTCCATCGACTTCTGTCCGACCATCCCCCCGCCGAATGGTCCACGGCCGTGGCCCATGCCGCCACCGCCGATCCGTTCGGTCTCCTGCATCTTCTTTGGGGTGGTCATGATGCCTCCGCCCCGAGCTGAGACTCGACGATTTCCAGGTAGGTGGGACTCGTTGCCATGAGCTCGTCATGTGTACCCAGCCCGACCACGGCGCCGTCTTCGAGGACGACGATCTGGTCGGCATCGATGATTGTCGACACTCGCTGCGCGACGATCAACACCGTCGCGTGCTCGGTGACGGGCTTGAGGGCTCGGCGAAGTCGGGCATCCGTGATGACATCGAGAGCAGAGAACGAGTCGTCGAACAAGTAGATCTCGGGCTCGCGGATGAGTGCTCTTGCGATCGCGAGCCGTTGGCGCTGCCCGCCCGACACGTTCGTACCGCCTTGGGCGACTGGCGAAGCCAGGCCGTCTGACATCGCCTCGACGAAGTCCTTCGCCTGGGCGATTTCGAGCGCTGCCCACATCTCCTCATCGGTGGCATCTGGCTTGCCGTACCTGAGGTTGGAGGCGATGGTTCCCGTGAACAGGTAGGCCCTCTGCGGGACGATTCCGATCCTCGACCACAGCGCGTCGGGGTCGAAGTCGCGCACGTCGACTTCGTCGATGAGGACGCTCCCATCCGTGGCATCGAAGAGGCGTGGGATCAGGTTCACCAACGTCGATTTGCCGGCACCGGTTGACCCAATGATCGCGGTCGTCTGCCCCGGGAGGGCCGTGAGCGAGATGTTCCGCAGAACGGGATGGCTCGCTCCCGCGTACTGGAAACCGACAGAGCGCAGTTCCAGCACGCCCCTGGTTGGGACCTCGTGGATCCCGTCGACGGGGGGAACCACCGTGGAATTCGTCTCGAGCACTTCCCCGATGCGGTCGGCGGAAACCGAGGCACGCGGGACGAAGACGAGCATCAGCGTCGACATCATCACCGCCATCAGGATCTGGATCAGGTAGGAGAGGAACGCAACGAGCGCGCCGATCTGCATGTCGCCGTTGCCGATCCTGATTCCACCGAACCATAGGACGGCAATCGTCGAGAGGTTCATCACGAGCATCACCGCAGGGAACATGGCCGCCATCCACCGGCCGACGTTGATCGACACGTCGGTGAGATCGGTGTTCGCCGTCCCGAACCGATTGGTTTCGAACCGTTCCCTGACGAACGCCCGAATCACCCTGATGCCGGACGTTTGCTCGCGGAGGACCTTGTTGACCGTATCCAAACGGGTCTGCATCTTCCTGAAGCCGGGCACCATGTTCTTGATGATGAACCCGACGATCACGAGGAGGATCGGAACGGCCGCCGCCACCAGCCAGGAGAGGCCGACGTCCTCTTTCAGCGCCATGATGACTCCGCCCACCATGGTGATCGGAGCACGAATCAGCATCGTGAACGCCATCATGACCAGCATCTGGACCTGTTGAACGTCGTTCGTGTTACGCGTGATCAGGGATGGTGCTCCGAAGTGGCCGACCTCTTTGTTGGAGAATGATCCGACCGTGTGGAAGAACCTCGATCGCACATCTCGACCGAACGCCATCGAGGTCTGGGAGCCGTAGTAGACGGCGATGATCGTGCAGATGATCTGAAGCAGGGTGACCGCGAGCATCACGCCGCCCGTCTTCATGATGTAGGCGGTGTCGCCCTTGACGACGCCGTTGTCGATGATGTCTGCCATCAGGCTCGGCAGGTAGAGCGATGCGATTGTCCCGACCATCTGCAGGGAGGCCAGCCAGATGATCCACTTCTTGTAAGGGCGCAGGTGCTCGCGAAGGATCTTGATCAGCATCAGGCGTCCTTGGAGGGATTGCCGAGGCCGGCGCGGAGCATTTCGAACGCGCTGTGGATTGCTTCGGACAGGCTGACACTCCGGTCGCTCTGGAGCCACCAACCGATCGTCGATCGCATACTTGCCACCGCCGCCGCTACTACGAGCCTGGGGTAGGGGACGACGTTCGCGTCGACGCCGAGTCGGGAGGCGATGGCGTCGGCGAGGGCGCGTTCGAGTTGGACCACGCCTGCGAGATGACGGGGCAGAAGTTGCGGGAAACGCCGAGCAAGGTCCATGCGTTGCTTCCATCTCTGTGCGAGATCCGAGTTCTCCTCTGCATCGAGCACTGCCTCCAGTGCCTCGATTCGTTGCTTCCAGCGCAGAGCCCGCTCCGAACCGTCTTCCTCGCTGTCGAGCACCGACTCGAGAGCATCCACTCGACGCCGCCAGTGCTCGGCGAGATCGGCGTTCTCTTCAGATGTCAGGACGGCTTCGAGCGCGGTCAGAGGATCCTCTTCTGCGGGTCGCTGCTCGACTTGCTCGGCGAGGGAAGCGACCAACCTCGGCTCAGAGCCGACGATGGCGTCCTCTTTGCAGGAGAAGTAGTTGAAGAAGGTCCGCGGTGATACGCCGGCGAGGTCGGCAATCTCCTCGACCGTCACCGCATCGGGCCCGCGCTCAGTAGTCAGCGTGCGAGCAGCCGTGGCCAGCGCGTAGTACGTGGCGAGCTTCTTCTTGGAGCGCAGATCGGACACGAACGTGCAGTCTACGCAAACTTGCACATTGTGCAAGTCTGGGGGTTGTTCAGCTGGTCGTGTCGTCCAGTTGGCGTGCTCCCCAGAACATGAGGAACGCCCCGACGTAGAAGATGATGGCTCCGATGATGGTGGCGGCACCGTTGAGGACGTCGAACCGAAGATCGTCCAACAGGTCGAGGGCTCCGAGGAAGCCCGCCGAGTATCCAAGCAGCTTCATGGTCCATCCGAACGGGACCGGCCACGATGCCGCAGGTCGGTTGGATCGCACCCAGGCAGCGAACAGCGCGTAGGCGGCGACAAGCAGCGTTCCCCAGAAGAAGAAGTACTCGTCGAGGATGATGGCGAACAGGAGCCAGTCGGCAATGATGATCGCCGCTCCGACTCTGAGCAACAGCTCCGCTCCTATTGATGATTCCCGATGCGCTCCGGTCTGATCTTCCATGTTCCCTCCCTCTTCGGTGACAACCTACCCGACCAGGGCGCCCTAATCCTCAGATTTCGGTTCGCGTCCACATTCGCAATATGAGACCGTGAGCGGGTCTCATCGATGACCGACAACCGATAACCGGCAACCGACGAGCGCAGCGAGCCTTGTCGTGGCATTCGCGTACCCTTGTACTCATGAGATCGCTTGCTTCCCACGGAATCACGACAACGAAGAACGTCTTCTGGGATCTGAAGACCCCCGAGCTGTACGAACACACCCTGCGTCGAGGTGAGGGGTCGTTGGCTCACCGAGGCGGACTCGTCGTCAAGACCGTCCCCTACACCGGACGCAGCCCCATGGACAAGTACGTCGTTCGGGAAGAGAGCACCGAGCGCGACATCTGGTGGGGTGACGTCAACCACCCGATGGAGCCGGAGGTATTCGATGCCTTGTACGAGCGCGTGTGCGAGTACCTCGGGCAACGCGACCTGTACGTGCAAGACATGTACGCCGGCGCCGACCCCAAGAACCGGCTATCGGTGAGGAGCATAACCGAGAGTCCGTGGCACTCGCTGTTCACTCGGAACGCCTTCATCCTGCCTCGCAAGTTCGACATTTCCGACGAGATCGAGCCGTTTGTCCCAGACTTCACGATCGTCCACGCGCCCCACTTCAAGGCCGACCCGGAGCGAGACGGAACTCGCAGCGAGGTGTTCATCTGCATCAGCTTCGACCACAAGATCCTGCTGATCGGTGGCACGACCTATGCGGGGGAGATGAAGAAGTCGGTGTTCTCGGTGATGAACTACCTGCTTCCCAAGCGGAACGTGCTGCCCATGCACGCGTCGGCGAGTGTCGGTCGAGAACGAGGTGACTCGGCGGTCATCTTCGGTCTCTCGGGCACCGGCAAGACGACGCTTTCGAGCGATCCTGCGCGATTGATGGTGGGGGATGATGAGATCGGGTGGGGAGCCGACGGGGTGTTCAACATCGAAGGTGGCTCGTATGCCAAGACGATCAACCTCTCCCACACGGACGAGCCCCTCATCTATCAGGCCGCCAACCAGTTCGAGACGATTCTCGAGAACGTGGTGGTGAGTCCCGACACCCGCCGACCCGAGTGGGCCGACGCGTCCAACACCCAGAACACCCGTTGTTCGTACCCTCTTGCGCACCTGCCGAACGCCGCGCCGACGATGATGGGGCCGCACCCTGAGAACGTGGTGTTCCTGTCGGCCGACGCCTTCGGGATCCTGCCTCCCATCGTCCGGCTCACGAAGGAGCAGGCGATGTACTACTTCATCAGTGGCTACACGGCGAAGCTGGCCGGGACCGAGCGGGGTGTGACCGAACCGTCGGCGACATTCTCGCCGTGTTTCGGGGCACCGTTTCTTCCGCTTCCACCGGCCGACTACGCGGAGGTGCTCGCCGGCAAGATCGACAAGCACCAGTGCCGCTTGTGGATGATCAGCACCGGCTGGACGGGCGGCCCGTACGGTGTCGGGACAAGGATGCGTATCCCGCATACCAGGGCGATGCTCAACGCGGCACTCGAGGGCAAGCTGGACGATGTCGAGTATGTGGAGGATCCGGTCTTCGGGTTCGAGGTGCCGACATCCGTGCCGGGCGTTCCGTCTGAACTCCTGATTCCGCGCGACACGTGGAACGAAAAGGCCGCGTTCGATCGGGAAGCCCGCCGGCTTGCCGGCATGTTCGCCCGCAACTTCGAAGCGTACGTGGACACGGTCGACAACGCCGTCGCGAATGCCGGGCCGAGGGTGTGAGCCTTCCAGTTGCCTCGAGTCAGTGGTAGGGTTCTACCGCCGCACCGGGTGGAGGCCAGCGTACAGTCGCTTCCCCGGTGGTTACACGGCATAGTCTCTCACCGGTTGGACCGCCTCTTCGGCCGAACCCCGAACCTCGGGGAAGAGATCGGCACATTCGACTCAACCGGAAAGCCTCACCATGCCTACCCACTTCGATCAACTCGGCCTGCCTGGCCGACTCGTCAGCGTGCTCGCCGACCGCGACATCGTTGAAACGTTCCCCGTTCAGGCGGCGACGATCCCAGATGCGCTCGCCGGACGAGATGTCTCTGGCAAGGCACCGACAGGGTCCGGCAAGACCCTCGCATTCGGTCTCCCACTCCTCACCAACGTCCGCAAAGCGAATCGTCACCGTCCACGGGCGCTCGTGCTCGCGCCGACGCGTGAACTCGCTGAACAGATCAAGCGAGAGCTGTCTCCCCTCGCCAAGGCCGTTGATCGGCATGTCTTCGCCGTCTATGGCGGGGTCGGATACGGCCCGCAACGGAACGCGCTGCGCAGGGGTGTCGATGTCCTCGTCGCCACCCCGGGACGTCTCGAGGATCTCATCGGCCAGGGTACGGTCGATCTCGGACACGTGGACATCGCCGTGATCGACGAGGCGGATCGGATGGCCGACATGGGGTTTCTTCCGGTCGTCCGCAGGATCCTGGACGGAACGCCCGAGCATCGTCAGACTCTGCTGTTCTCGGCGACGCTCGACGGTGATGTCGCCGTGCTGAGCCGCGACTACCAGCACGATCCCATCGTTCACGAAGTCGGGGGGACCGAAGAGGAGGCGATCGACGCCGAACACCACTTCTGGTTGGTCCAGCATCACGATCGCGTGCAGCACACCGCCGATCTCGTGGAGGCCCAGGGCCGTTCCATCGTGTTCACACGCACCCGACACGGTGCCGACCGGCTCGTGAAGCAACTCGCCAGGTGTGGGGTCCGTGCTGTGGCCCTCCACGGCGGCAGATCGCAGAGTCAACGAACCAGAGCACTCCAGGAGTTCACATCCGGTCGTGTCCAGGCCCTTGTCGCGACTGACGTCGCAGCGAGAGGGATCCACATCGATGCCGTCGCGTCGGTCATCCACTTCGACCCACCAGGAGACGCCAAGGACTACGTCCATCGGTCGGGACGAACCGCGCGGGCCGGGGCAGCCGGCACCGTTATCACGCTGGTGACCAGCGCACAGCGCGCGCCGATGCGTCGCATGCAGCGAGAGCTCGGTCTGCGGATCCCAATTGAAGCTCCGAACGGTCGATTCGAGCGGCGGACGCCGGAGGTGACGCGGCCCACCGGCTCGATGCTGCCCCCCAAGGGGGAGGATCGTCTGAGCCTCTACGTTGCGAATCTGCCGTGGCGGACGACTGCCGATGAGATGCGAGCGATGTTCGCCCGCTTCGGCGAAGTGAGCGGTTCGACCATCGTCACCGACCGGCGAACCGGCCGCTCCAGGGGGTTCGGGTTCATCGATATGACCGTCCCCGCTGCTCAGGCGGCGATCGAAGCGCTCAACGGGTCGACACTGGATGGCCGAAACCTCAAGGTGAGCGCCGCCAGACCCCGGCGCGGCCGCCCCTGACTCAGCCTCAGAAAGGAGTGCCTATGAGGGCACGACAGTCTTCGTTCACCCGTGCACGGTTCAACCACCTTCGGTGCGGAACGACATATCTGGCAACCACGGACGACGCGGTCGTCGTCGGTGAGTATCTGGGGATGGAGGTCCCATTCGGAGGCTGGGCGCTTCTGCTCCGCCACGAAACCGGAACCGAATCCATCCCGCTTCACGACATCGTCACGATCTTTCCCGCTGCTGCGTGACCACCCGCAGGGGGATCGCACCGGCACCATGCCGCCGCTGGCGTCTATGACGCGTGCGCCTTCAAGTCGTCGAGGCTGACCCACTCGAGGGCTCCTGCGTGGGTGGACTCGAGCACGACAGGTGGGGCAACACCCGCTTCGAGTGCTTCCTGCCAGCGGGCGGCCACCAGGCACCATTGGTCACCGGGCACGAGCCCCGGGAACGCGTAGAACGGTTGCGGTGTCGACAGGTCGTTGCCGGCTCGCTTGGAGAACTCGAGGAACTCGGCAGTAACCCTGGCACACACCGCATGGACACCCACGTCTCCGGAACCCGTGTCGCAGTAACCGTTTCTGTGGTACCCGGTGAGCGGGTCGAATGAGCAGGGCTGCAGTTCGGTGCCGAGCACGTTGAGTGCCATGCGCCCATGCAAGCATGATTGGGCCACAAGCCTCGTAGAGTCACGTACGTGGATCTCCTCACACCTGCGGAGCGAACCGAGTTCCTGACCGCACACCCGGCATGGTCGCTGGATGGCGAAACGCTCACTCGCACATACGCGTTCTCGGATTTCATCGAAGCCTTTTCGTTCGTGACCAGAGTGGCCATGCTCGCTGAGAAGGCCTTTCATCATCCCGATATCCAGATCAGCTGGAACAAGGTCACCCTGCGATTGACGACCCACTCGGTAGGCGGTCTGACGGGTCAAGACACCGGCTTCGCCGCCGCGATCGACGAGTAGTCGACCCCCTCTCGTTCGCTGTGCCCTTTGGTAGGGTGAGGCAGAGAGGTCCGCCAAAGGCGTTCTTCATCGCGGGCAACAGGTCCCGTAGGGGCGCCGGGAAGGAGCCAGGATCTCATGGAGCACATACCCGGTTTCAGCCCTCCGAGAATCCTGATGCTCTCCCTGCACGGATACTTCTCTGCGGCGCCGGAACTTGGACTCCCGGACACGGGTGGTCAGGTCGTCTTCGTCCTGGAACTCGCCAAGCAGCTCGTGGAGCTTGGCCACGCGGTGGACATCGTCACCCGCAGGTTCGAGGACCAGCCGGAATTCGACGACATGGGCCCTCACCTTCGGGTCTGGAGGATCCCATTCGGCGGACCGGACTTCATTCGCAAAGAAGACATGCACGACCACCTCGACGAGTTCGTCCGCAGATTCCTCGACACACTCCGCGACCACGGCCTCAGCTATGAGTACATCAACTCGCACTACTGGGACGCAGGTTTCGCCGGACAACAGATCGGCGAAGAGCTGGACATCACGCACATCCACACCCCCCACTCGCTCGGCTCGTGGAAACGACGGGGCATGCAGGGCGACACACAGAAGATCGAGTCGGACTACCGGTTCGAAGAACGGATTCGCAAGGAATTCCTCGTCTATCGCAGATGCGATCAGGTGATCGCGACGAGCAACCAGCAGATCGAGTTGCTGATCGAGGACTACGACGTTCCCGCGCCGCACATCTCGATGATTCCGCCGGGAATCGACGAGTCGCGGTATACCCCGATCACACATGCGGAGATCGCCGTTGCTCGCCGCCGGATCAAGTTCCGCAAGCACGACGTGTACACGGTCGGACGGGCCGCTGCCAACAAGGGCTATGACCTGCTGATCCGAGCACTGCCAGAGCTGCGCGAGCTGGTTCCCGACGCGCGTCTCCAGTTGGCGATCGGCGCCAATTCAGGCGCGGACGAGCGAAGGGTCGACAAGTGGAAGTCGCTCGCGGGCGAGATCGATGTGACCGAACACGTGAGGTGGCTCGGGCACATCGAGGATGAGAATATGCCCAGGTACTACCGCGCAGCGCCCGTGTTCGCTTTGCCATCTCGTTATGAACCGTTCGGGATGACTGCTGTCGAAGCGATGGCGTGTGGGACGCCGTGCGTGGTGACCATCCATGGCGGTCTCGAGGAGATGTTCGACTTCGGATCCCATGCGCTGTTCGCGGACCCCAAACGTCCCCGTGAGTTCGCCGTCATGCTGTCGATGCCTCTGCGCTACCCCCAGCTTCAGGAACGTCTTTCGATCACCGGGGCCAGATTCGCCCGTCGCATGTTCGGTTGGCGTGGTATCGCCAGAAGGACGCGAGCGACATTCGAGCAGGCGAGGAGCCTGCACGACAGGGATCGCTACTAGGCCACGAACCGGCCGGCCTGCCGGCGTCATGTTTCGGGGGGTCGCACCTCGGCGATCGCGTTGCGGGCCGTTTCAACGGTGGCAGTCTCGAAGATGGTGCGCTTGTCAGGCTCGCTGTAGATGAGGTCACCACATATTTCGAACCCACCCATCAGGCCCTTGATCGTGGCGTGCGAAAGGCGACGGTCCCTGAAGAATACGTGCACCATCGGCTGGGCGACCGCGCCGGCGATGAGCACGTTGACACGACGGTGCTCAGGGTCCGGCGCGATCCAGTCGTTCACCGCGGCGAGCGCGGTGAGTGTTCCTTGTCCATCTACCTGGACGCGCCGCAGCGCCGCCGGGTAGCGGGCTTCGCTCCCCTCCGGCAGGTCCTCCACGGGAAGGCGTTCGGTGGTGATCTGGTAGTGAAGATGCCAGGGGATCGTCGCTCCGGCCTGCGCTCCGTTGTACAGCACTCGGTACTCCCCGCCTGCACGTCGGTACAAGTCGACCATCGCGTCGAGAACGTGAGGAGTGAAGTCTTGGTCGACGTGTTCTGCTGCCATGACCGTGAAGTGGTTCTGTTCGATCCAGGCGAAGTTGGCGCCGATCAGATAGTCACGGCCGGCCAGCCGAACGGGGATGAGCCGCTCCATCGGGTTGCACTCGGCGATGTTCTGAGCGCAGAGGAAGCAGTGCCGGCCCGACGGGTCTCGCGGGTCGCGAAACAGGTCCTCGTCACGACGGTTGGGGTTGAGTATCCCGCGTCGTTCCAGTTCGGCGGTGTCCGAGCGGATTTCCCTATGTGGCATCCAGCGAAGTCGGTAGGTGACGCCGACATCCGGATCCGGCAGGGACCGTTCCTCGATGCCTTCCGGGGCGGACAGGAGGAACCCCTCATCGTTCTGAGCCTGCCAGGTGTTGGTGAGTGTGTCGGCGAAATCGGTCACGATGCAGGATTGTGGGTCGGCGTGACTCCAAGGTCGTTGAGAAGATCTCGAGTTCGTCGTTCCCATGTGAAATAGGGAACGGTGATGCCCAGTGCCTTGTCGCCCATGTCAGCTCTGAGCTGGTCGTTGCTGAGGAGCATTTCCAAAGCGTGGGCGAACCCTTCGACATCGTCGGCCGGTACGACGATCGCGCCTTCGCCCTGGAGCAGAACACGCTTCGGGTCGGCGAGGCCGTCGAAACGAACGTGGCTCGGGTTCCCGCCCAGCAGGTGTTCGGTAGCGAAGGGAACAAGGTCGGAGGCGATCACAGGTTTACCGGTGGCGGCCGCCTCCTCTGCACTCATCCCGAATCCCTCCATGACCGAGGGCGTGCAGTAGACGGCCGTCACGGCGTACAGACACGGGAGCTGTTCCCACACCGAGCCGAGGACCGCTACGTCATCCTCGAGATGCAGGTCATGGATCAGGGCTGCCGCCTCGTCGTAGGCCGGTCCCGCGTGCGGATCGAGCGCGACGACCAGGAATGCGCCGCGCAACCGCTCATGAACCCGGGCAAACGCATTGATGAGGACGTCCTTGCGCTTTGTGCGATCGGTCCGGCTGATCTCGGTGACGATTGTGCGGGTTCGCAACTCCGCGGCCGTGCGGTTGGAGTGCGCAGCGAGGAACTCGAAGATGTGATCGCACTCGCTCCCGGCGCGGGGGCGGTACCGGTCGATGTCGACGCATGGCGGCAAGAGGTACTTCGGCATGTACCCGTAGTCGTTGAGGAAGGTGTCACGAATGGCGGTGGACGTTGCGACGGCACCATCGAGCTCCGGGAGCAGCGCCTTTTCGTGTTGGATCCGCTCGTCGATGCGAAGCCCGTGCCACGTGGACGGATCCATGTTGCGCTTTTTCAGAGCTCCGAGCGAGTGCGGTACCCAGACGTGGGGAACGCGGGTCGCTGCCCGAAGATTGAGGCTTGCGCCGAGGGCTCCGGCATCCCAGTAGTGGGAGATGATCAACTGATAGGTGTCCGCGTCTGACGCGAGTTTGGCCTGGAGATCCGTGACGAGGGCGGGGATGTGTTCGGCCATGTCTTCCTTGCGGACGAATTCAGGATCTCCATCTTCCAGGTACAGGATCCGAGCGTGTCCTGAAGGGTGGTATCTCGTGCCCACCTGTGGCCGTCCGGTCGATGGGTTCGGGTAGCCGCCGCGGTTGACGATCGTCACTCGGTACCCCTGCGCGACGAGTGCCTCGCTGAATTGGTTCACGTATACGTTCTGGCCACCTGTGTCGGGCAGGCCGGGAATCACCTTCCATTCATGGACACCATGGTTGGTGACCATGAGGACATGTGTTCGGCCGGGATCCGCGAAAGCGCCGGTCACGATCTCTCCTTGGACGCTGTAATCCCTATCGGCCATCTTTGCCCACATCTTGTGGAGAAAGCCAGCCGTAGTGCTCCAATCCCTCGCGAATCCCCGCCGCGTAAGGTGCGTCTGCATGGTAGATCTGCGGTTCGTGGACCGATGCGAGTTCTTCGGTGGCGTTGCCGACAGCGATGCAGCTGAAGCCGAGATCGGCACGCATCATGTCGAGATCGTTGCCGGTGTCCCCAGCGACAACGACCTGGTCCATGCCGAGTTGCTCGGCCAGATAGCGAACCGCGCCTCCTTTGCCGGATCGGTGGGGGAGCAAGTCGAGGAACTTGCCGGCCGAGTAGATCACCTTGGCCCGAAGGCCGAGTTCGTCGAGGCGCCGTTGGATGTGGGCGAGACCTGCGTCGGCGTCGTCTTCGAGGAAGTACGAGGCCTTGAAGGGAGATTGCCACTCCGCTTCCTGGATGTGTGCGCCGGGCAGCTCGCGCAGGATGTCTTCGACGGCATCCTTGTCCCACGCTTCGGAGATGTAGTCACTCCAGCCAGGATCCAGACGGTACTGGCCGCCGTCGAAGAACCAGACCTCCGTGCCGACCATGCACACGCACGCAATCGCGCGGCGATCCTCATCGTGGTCTGCATAGAAGGTCTCGATGGCAGGAATGTTGCGACCGGTCGAGAAGGTGAGGGTGATGTCGGCGGCTTGGAGGTCGTCCCAAAGTACGTGCATCGTGTCGTCGTCGCCGATGAACGTTCCGTCCATGTCCGTGGCCACCATCCGCCTCATCACACACACCTGCTTGGGTCTCGACTGGCAACCCTAGAGCGAGGAGTAGGCAATACCGAGGCATTCGGTCTCGACGACTGGCATCAAGTGACAGGTGCATACTGCCTGGTCCGGCCCGACGCAACCGTCAACTACCCTCCTGCTCATGCGGCTCATCACGTGGAATGTCAATTCCCTACGCGCCCGCCTCCCGAGGGTCCTTGCCCTCCTGGCGCGGGAGCAGCCCGATTTCCTGTTACTGCAAGAGACCAAACTCCTCGACCACGACTTTCCGTTTCTCGAGATTCAGGCGGCCGGATACCACGCGGTCACACACGGACAGGCGCCGTTCAATGGCGTGGCGATCCTCTCGCGTGCCGAACCTGACGCGACTACGACGGGATTCACCGATGACCCGATCTCGGACGAAGCAAGGGTCATCGCTGCAACTTTCGGTGACCTGACGACTATCAGCGCGTATGTCGTCAATGGACGCGACCTCTCTGATCCGATGTACGAGGTCAAGCTGGCGTGGCTCGAGGCGCTCCAAAGGTGGATCGCCGAGACGTTCGATCCCGGTGGCAACGTCGTTATCGCCGGGGACTTCAACATCACCCCTGACGACCGGGACGTCTACGATCCGGAGCTCCTATCCGGCCAGGTGCACCATTCCGAAGCGGAGCGCAGACGCCTGAGAGCCATGATGGACTGGGGGTTCGTCGATCTCCTACGCATCCACGACGACCAGAACGGTCCGTTCACCTGGTGGGACTACAGGGGAGGAGCCTTCCATCGGGGCCTCGGCCTGCGCATCGATCTCATCCTCGGCACACTGTCACTCGCCCACCGCTGCACCGAGGTGCGGGTCGACCGAAACGAGCGCAGACCGACGGCCGGTGAAGGCAAGCCGAGCGACCACGCACCCGTGATTGCCGAGTTCACCGATCGCTGAGATCGATCACCAACCTGCCGTAGCCTGCCACGCTCCCGACGGGCCTGTATCCATTGAATCCACCGTCGGTCACTTCCGGCGTCGAGGCGTTCGGTCCGACCAGGGACTCGGTCTTCACCGCGTCGGCAAGTGGTCCTGATGTGAGCGTCAGCCCGTAGTCCGAGACGGGATCCTTCGACAAGTTGAGGACGACGAGCACATGGCCGGTTCCCTCTGATCGAAGATAGGAGACGAGATGCTCGGAGCCGGCCTCCACCAGCATCGTGGTGCCGTGGTCAAGGGCAGGTGTGGCTTCACGCAAGTGGATCAGCGTTCGGTACGTGCTGAGCAGGGAGTCGGGATCACCGGTCTCATCAGCGACGTTGAACGTGTCGTACCCGGTCCAGGGGAGCTCCCACGGCACTCCCGTGGTGAATCCGACCCGTCCTTTCTCGGACGTCCACGGCATCGGCGTGCGGATCTGTGGATCCGGCTTGATGCCTCGGAGGCCTACCTCCTCGCCGTAGTAGAGAAACGGGATGCCGGGACCGGTCAGGAGCCATGTTGCCGACAGCTCGGCCAGGTCGATGTTCGCGGCGAGCTGGCTCATGACTCGGTTCATGTCGTGATTCGTCAGAAACGTGCCGAACGAATCGACGGGGTAGTCGGCGAGGGCGGTGGCCAGAGCCTCGTCGAATGGAGGCGCATGGCCGTCCTTCGCTGCCTGGAGCCAGGCGTCCGACAGGTCGAACTCGAATGTCGAGTCGACGGATTCGGGGACGTACGAAGCGGACACATCGGTCGAGTTCCATACTTCGCCGATGATGAATGAGTCAGGGGCTACCTCGTGGATGTGTTCATCGAACGCAGCGAGCCATTGCTTGGTCTCGGGTGTGTTCTCCATGATGGAGCCGTCCTCGATGAGGTGTTGGGCCGCATCGAGCCGGAATCCGTCGACACCGAGGGCAAGCCAGAAGTCTGCGATGTCGTACAGCTCGCTGGTCACGTCGTCGTTCCGGAGGTTCAGGTCGGGCATGTTCGAGGCGAACAAGGCGAAGTAGTAGTGGTCGCCGGTCCGGTACCACACCTTTTCGCCCCACGGTCCGCGGGTTCCGGGGTCGGTATCGGACCAGATGTACCAATCCGTGTACTCAGCGTCGCCCGCCTGCGACTTCTGAAACCACGGGTTGTATTGCGACGTGTGATTGATGGGGAAGTCGAGGATGACGGCGATGCCCCTTTTGTGCGCCTCATTCACCAGATTCCGCAGATCGTCGAGCGTGCCGTAGTCCGGGTTCACGTCTGTGTAGTCGATCACGTCGTACCCGTGGTACGACGGTGATACGAAGATCGGCATCAGCCAGATGCCGGTGACCCCGAGGTCGGTTGTCGTGGAAGGATCGCCGTCGTTGAGGTAGTCGAGCTTCGAGGTGATGCCGTTGAAGTCCCCGATGCCGTCGCCGTCCGAATCCATGAACGACCGTACGAAGATCTCGTAGAAGACCCGATCGTCCCAGTTGCCCCCGCTTGGTGGGGCGATCGTCGCGGTTGTTGGTGGGGCGGTCGTGGTTGTTGGTAGGACGGTCGTGGTCGGCGCGGAAGTGGTGGACGTCGGAGTCGAGGTCGTCGATGTCGTAGACGTGCTCGCACGTGAGGTGGCGGTGCCCGCCGTTGATACGGGGGTGCACGCCGTGGCAACGACGAGCAAGGTTGCCATCAGGGCTTGTCTCACGGTAGCTGAGGATACCGCCGGTCCTTGTCAGGAGGGCCACCCGGAGAGGGTGAGTTGGTCGAACGGGATCATCACTCGCACGATGCCGGCAGCGCCGGGAGCCACTGCATACTGGTCGAACAAGGCGATGACCCCGCCGTCCGTGACGAGGAAGTTGGCAAGCTCGAGAAGCTGATCAGCTCCGCCTACGGCGTCGATGACTTCGACAGGGGTGCCTCCGAACTGCTGGGCGATCGAGGTCGCGAGTGCATTGGCAACCTCATCGGTGTTGGTGATGTGGTCCGAGACGCTGGTCTGGTTTCCGTCGATGAACGTCAAGGCGGAGACCGTCTCGGAGGGATGTGCCGCTCCGGAGATGTATGTGGAGACGTCGATTTCCAGGCTCAACAGGGTAGGAGTCACCGTGCCCGTCCGATAGGAGACGTGGAGCTGATGGGGGCCAGCGACGTTTTCCACGCCCGTCCGCGCCGCTTGAACGAGGAATGCGTCAACGGTCTCGCCGATCGTCTGTGCGATCCGTTCGTTGATCTGAGCGGCTTTGTCGACATGCTCGACGATGGGGGAGTTCACGGTCAGCTGGAAGGTCGCCGATTCGTCGGATCGAGTCTGTGTGAGGACATCCGGTGCCGGCGCGGTGGTTGTCGTTGGTTGGGTCGCGGTCGTGGTCGTGGTGGTGGGCATCGACGTCGTGCTGGTCGTGGTCGCGGGGGTTGTCGTCGACGTCGTTGTCGGGGCAGAGTTCGGCAGGGTCGTCGAAGAGGGGCTGACGGTGCAACCCGTCGCGACAACGACTGCGATGAGGATGAGGCGTCGCATCCCTCCACTGTATCGCCACGTGTAGGTTTGGAGGTGGTGGCCCGCGAAGGGAGATCCATGGACGTCGTGAGCCGCGAGAGTTTCGGGACCCTCGTCGATGTGAGAGCCTCCCCGGCGATCTCCATCTACTTGCCAACTCATCGGGCCGGGCCCGAGATCCAGCAGGATCCGATCCGCATGAAGAACCTCGCCAGAGAAGCGCGCAGGATGCTCGTCGAGGAAACGGGCAAGAGAGGACCTGAAGCAGATCGGCTCTTGAAGCCGATTGTCGATCTGATTGCTGACTCGGCGTTCTGGCAGCATCAGGGCGACGGGCTTGCGGCGTTCTTGTCGGCCGACCAGCTCCACACGTTTCGGCTGCCGGTTTCTTTCGAGGAGCGTGTGACCGTTGGTGACGGTTTCCACGTCAAGCCGCTCCTCGAGGTGATCAGCAGCGGTGCGCGAGTCTATGTGCTCGCGCTCAGTCGACATCGGGTGCGACTCCTCTGGGCAACGAGGTTCGAGGTCGGCGAGATCGATGTCGGAGGGCTTCCGACCAGCATGTCTGAAGTGCTGCAACACGAAGACCTCGAACGCCAGCTTCAGTTTCATCAGTCGGGGGTGAGTGGTCGCGGGAGTCCGACGGCGATCTTCCACGGCCAGGGCATGGGCAAGGAAACTGACGACAGGCGCCTCGATCGATTCTTCAGAACGATCGACCGAGGGGTTGCCGCGTTGATCGAGCCGGACGTCCCGCTCGTGCTCGCCGGTGTCGAGTACCTTCTGCCCATCTACCGGGCGGCGAGCCGGCATCCGCTGATACTCGAGGGTGAGGTCGTGGGCAACCCGGACGTCGTTCGAGACGAAGGGCTGCGAGCGCGTGCGTGGCAGATCGCCGGTTCCTTCTTCGACAGGGAGAGGGATGCTGTACGGCTGACCCTCGCGAGCGGAGCCGCCCCGGCCGAACGAACCATCGAAGGAGTGGTGCGCGCGGCGCGAGACGGTCGTGTTGCCAGCCTGTTCGTCGACCCCGCAGTCACGGTGTGGGGAACCGCCGCAGAGGGCTTGGTTGCCCAGCACGAGGCCTATCGGCCTGGCGATCGAGATCTTGTGGATATGTCGGTTGTCGAGACGTGGCGCCACGGAGGCTCGGTGTACCTCGGCGCGCCGGAAGGAACAGTCGCTGCAGCCGTCCTCAGATACTGACGCTCATACCGCGGTCACCTCGATGCGGTGGATACGGTGTCCACGCATCGACGTGATTCGGAACCGATAGCCCGCTGCGGTCACTTCATCACCCAGACGGGGGAGTCGTTCGAGGAGCCCGACAACGAGTCCGCCCACTGTGTTCCAGTCGCCGTCTGGAAGATCTGCACCCAACGCATCCCTGAGGTCTTCCGCAGGAAGGAGGCCGGCCACCGACCATGTCGAGTCGCCGGTTCGAATCAGCTCGTCTTGGGTGACCGAGCCGATCAGCTCCTCGGCGATATCCTCGATCGTGACCAGCCCGGCCGTTCCCCCATACTCATCGATCACGACTGCGAGGTGTGTCCCATCGGACTGCATCTCGCGCAGAAGGGCAGTGATGTGCTTCGACCTGGGGACGGTCAGAGGGCGCGACAACAGATGATCGACGGTGATGGCTCGGCGGTCCGCCGGTACGGCTACGAGGACACGCAGCGACACGACACCGAGGATGTCATCGAGGGTCCCCTGGTACACGAGCAGGTGTCTGTGTCCCGACTCGATGGCGACGTGGATCGCCTGCTCGATGGTGCTGGCCGAGGGGACTCCAACGATGTCGGTCCTGGGAACCATGATGTCGTCGGCCCTTCGATCACCGAATCGAAACGCCCGTTCGATCATCTCCCTGTCGGTCACGTCGATCTCACCTTCGGCGGCCGCGCTCCGTGCGAGCCACCGAAGCTCGTGCTCGGTGATCGTTGGTGACGCCGCGATGCCCTTTCCGGGAGCCTGGAGATCCGCCACCCACACCAGCACCGACACGATCGGTCTCATCAGTGCGGCGAGCAAAGAGACGGCCGACGCGACCCGAAGGGCAACCCTGTCCGCGTGCCGGACCGCGAATGTCTTCGGAATTGCCTCCGCGTAGACGAAGAGCAGCATCGTGAGCACGATCGATGCGACCGTCACCCCTACCGATCCGAACCACTGCGCGGCGAGCATTCCAGTCACGGTCGCGGACGCGATCTGTGCCAGGAGTTCGAGCAGGAGGATGGTGTTGAGCACGCGTGGAAGATCGCCGATCAGCACGGCGAGCCTGACCCCCCGACGGCCGCTCTGGTGGCGGAGCATGGAGGCCCGTGCCTTGCTGATGCGAAGCAGGGCGGTCTCGGACGCTGCCAAGAACATCGCCCCGAGGAACGCCACGACGAGGACGGCTACCAGTGGCCATGTCGATGACATGTCACGAGTCAAGCAGCTCTTGCGCGAGTAGCCGACCGACTCGCGTGCAGCCCCGTAGCCTGCCGCTGCTACCTTCCGGCCCGTGAAGAAGTCGCTGCCCCTGTGCGTGCCGGCCGTTTTGGCGATGGTCATCGTCTCGTGTGGCGGATCGTCGTCGGAGGTTCGGGTCTCCGCAGCAGCGTCACTCACCGATGCGTTCGCCGAGATCGAGACGGCGTTTGAGGCCGCCTATCCCGGAAACGACGTCGTACTCAACTTCGCCGGGAGTTCGGCGCTGCGTGAGCAGATCATCGAAGGGGCTCCCGCGGACGTTTTCGCCTCTGCCAACATGTCCAATATGGACAGCGTGGTCGCTGCGGGTGAGGTCGCGGGTGAGCCGCGAGTGTTCGCATCGAACCTTCTGGAGATTGCGGTAGCGCCCGGCAACCCTGCCGGCGTGACCGGTCTTGCCGACTTCTCCCGACCCGGCCTTCTGATCGGGCTGTGTGCCGAAGGCGTTCCCTGCGGCAACTTCGGTCGCCAGGCACTCGAGAAGGCGGGGGTCGTTCCATCGATCGATTCCAACGAGCCCGACGTTCGCGCGTTGCTCACCAAGATCGAGCTCGGTGAGTTGGATGCCGGCATCGTGTATGTGACCGATGTCGCGTCGGCCGGCGGGCGAGTCGAGGGAATCGAGATCCCAGCGTCCGACAATGTGGTCGCAAGGTATCCGATCGCCGCCCTCGTCTCGGCCCCCAATCCCCGAGGAGCCGACGCGTTCGTCGAGTTCGTCCTGTCGGACGCGGGACAGGCGATCCTCTCGCGCTACGGCTTCGCTGCACCATGAGCCGTCGGAGCCGTCCGCCTCTGTTGCTCATCGCGCTCGCGACACTCGGTGCGGGCGTCTTCGTCGTGCCGCTGATCAGTCTGCTCGCACGAACGCCGTGGCGGGATCTCCCATCGCTGTTGTCCAGCGCGATCGTTGTGGATGCGCTGAAGCTGTCGTTGATCTCGTCGCTGAGTGCGACGGTGATCGCGGCCGTCGTTGGTGTTCCCCTCGCGTGGCTGCTCGCCAGGGTGGAGTTCCCGGGGCGAACGCTGCTCAGGGGGATGGTGCTGCTCCCACTGGTCCTGCCACCTGTAGTCGGCGGGGCGGCACTGCTCTTCGCAGTTGGCCGTCGGGGGCTCGTGGGAGAGCCTCTCTACAAGGCGACGGGTCTCGTACTGCCGTTCTCGGTCTGGGGTGTCATTCTTGCCGTCACGTTCGTCGCCATGCCGTTCCTCGTCATCACGGTCGAAGGCGCGTTGCGCAACCTCGACGCGCGATACGAGGGCGCCGCGGCGACGTTGGGCGCTACACGATGGACCGTCCTGCGCAGAGTGACACTCCCGATGATCATGCCATCGATTGGAGCCGGACTCGTCCTCACCTGGGCACGGGCGCTCGGCGAGTTCGGTGCGACGATCACCTTCGCGGGCAATCTGCAGGGACGCACCCAGACGCTGCCGCTTGCAGTCTTCGTCGCATTGGAGAGCAATCGCGACACGGCGATCGCGTTGAGTCTGGTCATGGTGGCGATATCGCTGGCCGTCCTCGTCACCCTGCGCGACCGTTGGTGGAAGACATGGTGACCGGTCTCGACGCGCGCATCGTCTTCGGTCACGGCACGGGGTTCAGACTCGACGTGGCGATGACCGTGCCCACCGGACGGACCGTTGCGCTACTCGGACCGAACGGGGCGGGGAAGTCGACGATCGTTGCCATATTGGCCGGTCTCCTGCCACTCGAAGAGGGCAGAGTGACACTCGACGGCCGTGTGCTCGATGATCCTGCCGCTGGCGTGTTCGCTCCACCGGAGTCGCGGCACATGGGAGTCGTGTTTCAGGACTACATCCTGTTTCCTCACATGACGGTTGTCCAGAACGTGGCGTTTGGCGCGGAACGCGAAGGGGTGGTCGACGACTGGGTGGCAAGGCTCGGTCTCTCGGAGGTGGCCCACCTCAAGCCCCATCAGCTGTCGGGCGGCCAGGCGCAGCGAGTCGCGCTTGCCCGTGCTCTCGCCACTCGCCCGGAGGTGTTGCTCCTCGACGAACCGCTTGCTGCACTCGATGTCACTACTCGCACGCGGCTTCGACGAACCCTCGCCGAGCACCTCGACGCGTTCGATGGGCCGCGGCTGCTGATCACCCACGATCCCAGCGAGGCGTTTCTGCTCGCCGACGAGATCCTCGTCATCGAACATGGGTCTATCACCCAACGTGGCACCGCCGAGAGCATCCGGTTGCGACCCCGGACCCCGTACGTTGCAGATCTGGCAGGCTCCAACCTGTTCACGGGCCTCGCCGAGCGGGGCACCGTCACCATCGGCTCTCACGTCGTCCACATCGCTGACCACACGATTGCAGGTCCCGTGCTCGCAACGATTCACCCCAGGGCCATTTCACTGCACCTCCGTCGGCCGGAGGGAAGCCCTCGGAACTCGTGGGAGACGACGATCGATCTCGTCGAATCGCTGGGAGATCGTGCGAGGCTGAACGTCGGGACGCCTCTCCCCCTGACCGTGGAGGTCACGTCGGACTCCGTTCGGTCGCTCGAGCTGACTACTGGGTCGGTCGTGTGGGTGTCGATCAAGGCAACCGAGATAGGCGTCGAACCGGGCTAGAGGGCTCGTGAGGTGAGCCTCTGCTCCCATTTCCCACAGCAGGGCGGAGCCCGATGTTGAGGGTGTATGCGGTGGAGCGGGAGATGGAAGAGCCGTTCACACCAATGAAGATCCCAACAGCCGAGGCTCAGGCTTGGCTACCTGTTCCCGCGTACGAGCTTCACCAGCTCGGCGAGGATCGCGATCGCCGATCCGCCGATTGCGATCGCGACGAGCACCTTCACGATGGTCGACCAGTCGAAACTGTACGGTGAGAAGTCAAAAGGAAACGTCCGGTACAGGGCCACCGAGACGACAAGACTGAGCCCACTCATCACGATACGTCCCGTGGATCTGAACCATGGGACGTCGAAGGTCAGGAAGACCGCGTTGAAGACGATTGCCACGATCAGCGAGAGCCGGATCAACCCCCTGACCGTCACGAAGTCGTTTGTGAGGAACGGCAGGAGGTTCCACTCGAGGAGGTTGCTGAGCAGGTAGATCAGCGCCGCGTTGACGATGATCGCTGCGACATAGCCGCTTCGGTCCGACGCTCTCGTGGTCGCCATGTTCCCTCCCTGATGTCACTCTACGTGAGATCACCGGCGATGACCAGGGTGAATCAGACAGTCCGCGGTTCGACGCCGAGTTCAGTGACGAGGCCCCTGATACGTCGCGCGATCTCGTCACGAACCCGCCGTACGACCTCGATGGTCTTGCCGGCAGGATCCTCCAGTTCCCAGTCGAGGTAGCGCTTTCCCGGGAGTATGGGGCAGGCGTCACCGCACCCCATCGACACGACGACATCGACGGCACCGACGACCTCGTTGGTCCACGGCTTGGGGAATTCGCTCGTGATATCGATGCCGATCTCGGCCATGGCCTGCACGGCAACCGAGTTGATCTCGGAGGCAGGCTCGGAACCACCTGAGAACACCGCGATTGCCCCGCCTGAGAGGTGTCGGAGCAGGCCGGCCGCCATCTGCGATCTGCCTGCATTGTGCACGCAGAGAAAGAGCACGGCGGGGCGTTCGTCGTCGACGAGATGCTCGGCCTTTGCGAGCGCGCGCAGCCGATCTCGAGCGAATCGCTCAGCGAAGGTCGGGAGCCATGCGGTGATGGTCGCTTGCTCCTTCAACGTGCTCAGCGACTCGGCGACGATTCGCTGGGTGATCTCCCGAGGAAAGATCTGCTCGTAGTCCGGTGCGATACGGTCGGTGATCTGGCGAATGACGTCGGTGGTCATCGAGTCCTCCCAAGGGTTTCGATTCTGTCTCGGAGTGCAGCGAGCGCACCATCGAATGCCTCCGGTGTGGCCAGGTCGACCGGATCGGGCGTCGACCAGTGCCACCACGTTGCCTCCGGGGTCAGTTCCTCGTGCGCCCGGTCACAGACCGTGATCACGAGTGACTGCTGAAGCTCGATCTCGTCGATCGACCGTGGTCGTCCGCCGCTGATGTCCAAGCCTGCTCGGGCTGCTGCTTCCACGGCGCCGGGATGGATCCTCTCTGCAGGGTGAGTGCCGGCACTCGATGCTGGTTCACTGAGGCTCTCCGACCACACGGCTGCCGCGAGTTGCGATCTGGCGGAGTTGTGCGTGCAGATGAAGAGCACTGGACCGTCCGGAGCCGGAAACGAAACGCCGAGCCCGGTGAGTGCTTCGTGCTTGAGGTGGACATACCGGCGCCGAGCATCGCCCGATGACGACAGTCGAACGACCAACGCTGCCTTCTCGAGAACGTCGAGATGGTGCGCGAGGAGGTTGGATGGCACACCATGGCGCTGCGACAGCTCGCCGGGAGTGCGATCCGAGGTGGACAGGTCGTCGACGAGGGCAAGTCGAATCGGGTCGCCCAACGCTGCGTGCCGTTTCGCTCTCGACTCGATATCCATCCACTCGATCCTAATACCTCAACGATGATTGAGGCAATAAGGATTGACTGGTCTAGCGAACGGCTCGATACGATCCGAGCACGGTGAGTTCGTGCATGGATGCCGGCGGAGGCTGGAGGACCCGTTCGACGCCTTCAGGTCCTGGAGCATGAAGGAGGTCGACGAAGAACCGGTACGTCCAGGCAGTGTCGCCCGGCCTCGACTCGATTCGGGTGAGGTTCGCGCCCCGCAGGCCGAGCTCGGTGAGGACGAGGGCCAGTGCTCCCGGCGTGTGCGATGTTGCGAAGCAGATCGAGGTCTTGTCCGCATCAATGACCGGTTCGCAGGAATCCGGCGCGAGTACCACGAACCGGGTCGCGTTGTGGGCGCGGTCCACGACATCCGACATGAGAATCTCCAGCCCGTACCGCTCTCGCGAAGCGGGTGGGGCGAGGGCGGCCTGGGCGGGGTCTCCCCCCTCCGCGATGATCCGCACGGCGCCGGCCGTGTCTGGAACGGGGACAGGTTCCCACCCGTTGATCGCCAGTGTCTCTCTGGCCTGTGCGAGCGCCTCCGGATGCGACAGGACGCGTCGGATCGTCTCCGTGGTCGCTCCTGGTCGTCCAATGAGCGCGTGGCGCACATGCCCGTAGTACTCCGCCACGATGGAGGCGTTGGATACAGCGAGGCGATCGAGCACCTCGAGAATGCTCCCTGTGGTCGAGTTCTCGATGGGAACCACCAGCCGGTCCACGGAGCCGTCGGCCAGTGCGGCGAACACGCTGGGGAAGCTCGTCAGTCCTCGCGTCTCGGCACCTGGGAACAGTTCTGACACGACCTGGTGGCTGTACGAATGCTCCTCACCCTGATAGCCGATCCTCATCGTTTCTCCTCTCTGGTGACGGTCAGCCCTTCTGCGGCGAGTGCCGCGCTCAGCGTCGGGAGGTCCGCGTTGTGTACGAAGACTCGCAGCAGGCCACCTCCCCCATAGGGGGCATGGCGGAGCTGGAGATCTCGTACGTCGACGCGGGCGTGGTCCAGCGCGCGCCCGACGGCAGCGAGTTCGCCTGGTCGGTCCGGGAGCGCGACCTCGACGAGACCGACCGGCGCGTGGAGTTCGCGGTGAAGCCTCGCGGACTCTGAGAGTGAGTCGAACAGGTCGTCTTTTCGACGTGCCTCGAGAAGACTCGACATGCCAGCGAGGCGCTTTTCGAAGGCGGCGAGCATCTCGACCACGAGGTCCCGGTTGGTGTCCAACAGGTCGGACCACAGGACCGGATCAGATGCGGCGACTCGGGTGAGATCGCGGAAGCTGCCTCCGATCAGCGAAAGGTCGGGCACCGTCCGTGTCGCTTCCGTGATCAGTGTGGAGGCAAGGATCTGAGGCAAATGACTGATGGCGGTCACGACCCGGTCGTGGCGCTCGGCGTCCATGCGCTCCGGGTGGGCGCCGAGGAGTCGAACGATTCGTTCGAGCGCAGTGATATCCGTCTCGGAGGCTCCATCGGTGACGATGATCCACGCGGCTCCGTTGAAGAGAGATGCGTCCGCTGCCTCTGGCCCGCTCACCTCTCTGCCGGCCATCGGGTGGCTCGACACGAACCGGGTCAGACCGGCGCCGGCAACGATCACGTCCGTCTTGATCCCGGTGACGTCGGTGACGAGTGCCTCGGTCGTGAGTCCCCTGAGGATCTGCGGGGTGACCTTGGGCGGCGTTGCTATGACCAACAGATCGAGTTCGCGAGACGTCAGGTCGTCGTGGGATGTGGCCGCCGACGAGACGGCTCCGCGTGATAGGGCGATCGACAACGCAAGGGGATCCTCGTCCCAGCCGATGACATTCCATCCGAGTCGACTCAGCGAAAGCCCGATCGACGCCCCGATCAAGCCGGTGCCGAGTATGCCGGCATGCCGATCATCCACCGATTCCACCCTGTACCGCCGTCAACGCCGTCCGGTGCTGTGCACTTCGTGACTCCGTCAGAAGAGACTCGTACATGGCTCGCACCACGCGAGGATCGAGCCCCGCGCGAGCGGCCTCGCCTCCCACGATGTCCAGAATCGTCTCCTCGCGTGCGGGGCTGTGCAACGGGAGTCCTCTGGCCGTCTTTGCTCGCCCGATCTCGAGGGATGTCTCAAGTCGACGCGCAAGCAGGTGGATGATGCGATGGTCGATGCGGTCGATCTCTTCTCTGCGCGAGTGGATGTCGAGTGCGTCCATGAGCGATGCGAACTGGCGACCATCGAGTTGCTGTGGGCCATCCGAGAGCGCCGAATCCGGGTCGGGGTGAACCTCGACCATCATGCCGTCCGCTCCGACGGCCCTCCCTGCGAGGGCCAGAGGGGTGATGAGGTCCCGGCGTCCTGCTGCGTGACTCGGATCGACGATCACCGGCAGACCACCGAGTGCTTTTGCCACTGGAACGGCGCTGATATCGAGCGTGTTTCTCGTCTGTGTTTCGAACGTCCGAATGCCCCGTTCGCAGAGCACAATCTGAGAGTTCCCTGCATTGAGGATGTGCTCCGCCGCCAGCAGCCACTCGTCGATCGTCGCGGCGAAGCCTCGTTTGAGAAGCACCGGACTGCCGGTCTTCCCGAGTTCCCGTAGGAGCGGCACGTTCTGCATGTTGCGCGATCCGACTTGAAGCATGTCGAGGTGCGCCGCTGCGATCTCGACCTCTCCCGGTTCCATCACCTCGGCGATCGTTGGCAGACCCGTCGCTTGGCCTGCAGCGTGCAACAGGCGTAGACCCTCGCGGCCCAGACCCTGGAACGAGTAGGGAGAAGTACGAGGCTTGTAGGCGCCTCCCCGAAGCATCGAAGCTCCGGCTCCGGCCACGATCCTCGCGGCGGCCATCAGCTGCGACTCGCTTTCGACCGCACAGGGGCCGGCGATCACGGGATAGGAGCCATCCCCGAAGTTGACGGTACCGACCGTCACGACGGACGCCGTCTCGGTGCGGTGGCGTATGGGATCCATGGTGTCTCGGTCCTCTCTTGGGACCGGTGGCGCCGGGAACGCGAAGAACCCGGAGCCTCCGGCTCCGGGTCTCAGGGTGTCTTGCTGCTACGTCTTAGCGCGTCCCCTCGGCCCGGGCCTCGGCCCCGGCATAAAAGTACGCAAAGAAGAAGCGGTCTCTCATCGCAGGACAGCGTAGCGGCTCATGGGCTTCAGGCCAAGCAGTATGGCGTAGACTTCGGCAGCTCATGGACATCGGCATACTGCTTCCCGATCACATTCCGGACTTCCTCCTCCCTGCGACGGGTGACTATCCGAAGATGTTCGAAGACCTGTTTGCCGACCAGGACGTGACACTTCGGTTCTATGACCTCACGGCGGGAGACGAACCCTCCTCCCTGGGGGAGTGCGACATGTGGATGTCCGCCGGTTCCAAGGCCTCCGTATACGAGGACGGCGAACCCGGCCGGCGACTCGAGCGCCTCATCGTGGATCTCTTTGAGGGCGGGCATCGGTTTGCCGGAGTGTGTTTCGGACACCAGATGCTTGCCCAGGCGCTCGGAGGGCATGTCGCAAAGTCCTCCCGAGGGTGGGGTGTGGGTGTCCACACGGGCCGAATCGTCGAGCAGACGGCGTGGATGCGGCCCGCCAGGACGGAGCTGAACCTCGTAATGAGCCATCAGGACCAGGTCGACGAGCTGCCGCCAGGAGCCCGCCTGCTGGCTTCGAGCGACCACTGCCCGGTATGGATGTTCGGCGTCGAAGGTCACATGATCGGGATCCAGGGACACCCCGAGTTCACGGCCGACTTCTCGAGGGCATCTTTGCCCCTTCGCCGGGAACGGGTCGGTGACGCTGCCGTGGACGCCGCCTTGGCGACGCTTGATCGCCAAATCGACGGCCGTCTCGTCGCCGACTGGCTCGTTCGATTCGGTCGCGGCGACTGAGCTTTTCCGAAGGTCGAGTCCCGTACAGACTCCACTCGTCCGCTTTGGTCCGTAGTATCGGAGGCGATCAGAGTGGAGGGAGATCATGCATACCGGTCGACTGTTCATACTCGGAGGAGTGATCATCGGCGTCATCGGGCTCTTCATGAAAGCGCTCAGGACGGCAGGTGAATCGCTCCTTCCCAACCTGCACCAGGCCGACCCCACGTTCCCGGCCGGCATTCCGACCATTTGGGGTGGGCTGGATACGTGGGCGCAGATCGTGCTCGTGGTGCTCCTCGTCGTGGTCGTCGTGCTTGCGCTCATGGGTCCCGTCTCCAAGGCCATGAGCAAGAACGCCTCATTGACCACCGCCGTGATCGGCACTGCGTTGCTCGCCTACACAGTGGTCAAGATGATCGATGCGTTCGACACGGCCGACACGCTGCAAACCGGGATGGCGCAGGCATACGCCGGAGGACTGATTCCAACCGCGTATGCCGTGAGCGCGGGATTCGGATTCTTCGTACTCCTGGTTGGCACGGCGCTGGTGATCGCAGGAGGACTGAGCGCGCTCAGAGGCGACTGAGACTCGCCGGGCAGTATCCCGTACTGGTACTTCGTATCGGGTGGTGCGGCAGGGGAACGCGCCGAGGTTGGCGCCGCAGCCAAGGCCTGTGGGCCCGATCAGGTCGCGTGCGAGATACGATGTACGCCGGGCGGAGCCCGGCTGCACGGGAACCTCCACGGCGTCGTTGCCGTCTAAGCGGCGAGGAGGTTGCTGTGTCCTTCAAAGCCGTCATAGTGAGTCTCGTAGGGATGTTGATCGCGGGCGCCTGTGCAGCTGAGCCGCCGGTTGCGATGGCGATGTCGGACGCGCAGAGGGCCGCCGCGCACGCGCCTTCCAGCGATGTAGAGAACGCTGCTTCGAGCATGGAGTCGTTCGGAACCGACCTGTACACGGTCCTCTCGACCGGGAGCGGAAACGTCGTGTTCTCACCGGCGAGCATCATGACCGCACTCGCCATGACCTACGCGGGGGCTCGGGGTGTAACGGCCGCTGAGATGGCCGCCGTGCTGCACATAGACCTCGAAGACCCCGCGTTCCACTCCGCGATGAACGCGCTCGACCAGATCCTCGAGTCGAGGAGCTTCAAGAGCGGGGATGATCGGGTTGAGCTGAGCTTCGCCAACTCGCTGTGGGGTCAGGATGGGCTGACGTTCGAAGCACCATTCCTCGATCTCCTTGCCGAGGACTATGGGACCGGGATGCGGCTGGTCGACTTCAAGACCGGCGCCGAAAGAGCTCGGATTCAGATCAACGAGTGGGTGGCGTCCCGGACCAATGACAAGATCACCGATCTCATCCCCGCGGGAGCTCTCAACGAGCTGACCCGGCTCGTACTCGTCAACGCCGTGTACCTAAACGCCACGTGGGCACACCAGTTCGATCCCAACGACACCGCCGACGGGTCGTTCACGACCCTCGCGGGGACGGAACTGACGGTGCCCATGATGCATCAGACGTCCTCATTCGACTATGCAAACGGAGATGGCTGGCAGGCGGTTCAGCTTCCGTACTCCGGTGACACGCTGGCGATGCTTCTGATCGTTCCCGACGAAGGGCGGTTCACCGACGTGGAACGGGAACTCGGATCCGGTCTCTTGAGCGAGGCGGTATCCGGGCTGTCGTCCACCTCCATGGGGTTGACGGTTCCCAAGTTCACCTTCCGTACACAGGCTCAGCTGAGGCCGGCGCTGACCTCGCTCGGGATGCCGACTGCGTTTGATCCAACCAGCGCCGACTTCTCCGGCATGACCACCGTAGAGAAGCTGCTCGTCGACGAGGTGATTCACGAGGCGTACATCGCCGTCGACGAGAACGGGACCGAGGCGGCGGCAGCGACCGCAGTCGTCATGCGGGCGACGTCGGCACCAATGGTCGACGTGACCCTCGACATCGACCGGCCGTTCATCTTCGCGCTTCGCGATACGGAGACCGGGGCGCTGCTGTTCTTTGGGCGGGTCGTAGTCCCCTCAGCGAGCTAGCCACCGGCGGAGCTACGCGCATGCGTGGTACGACAGTGGAAGAGTCGCTGGGGTTGGGCGTCATTGGAGTGGGTGGCCTCCTCCATCCTTGGTTTCGCCTCGGGCACCTTCCCCAATGTCGCCCCGCGGGCTCCAGGGGGAGAAAACACGGCTGGGGAAGCCCGTGCCCGCCGTCCGCAGTTGGGGGCGGTCCGCCAACGCGTCTCCAACCAGCCAGAGGGCCACGGCCATCATCAGGTGCCACAAGCCGTGGCCTTGGAGTGGTGACGAGCTGACGCACCAGGGACCGCCGGTCCTGCTGAGCACATAGACCGCTGCTGCGCCGGCAACCACAGTGAACGCGATCCACGTTTTCCGATCCTGGAACCGCACGAGGACCAACGCGGCCGCGGCCGCCGCGACGGCGGTCGTGGTGTGTCGGACATCGGGTGCGAGCGCGATGAGCGCTGCTCCCACTGCTGTCGCGACTGCCCACGCGCAGACAGTCTTTCTGCTGGCTCCGAGCGCCATCCAGAGCGCGACCCACAGGGCGAGCGAGACCACGGCGACGGACTCCGCCGCAGCGTCGAGCCCCATCCCGTGCATCAGGAAACTCGTCATCCCCACCGCGACGAGCACCAGCCCATACACGACCGGCCCCGTCCCGCGCCGCCTCGTGGCGAGGAGCACACCTGCGCCAACGAAGGCCAGCGCGGTGAGCGCATTGACGGGCTGCGACGGGAAACCGGCCCGGATGAACTCGCAGTCCACCTACTTCTCGTGCTTTCCGAAGGGCGAAAGCGACGCCATCATCCGTCTTCCGAGGCTGTCGTAGATCGGCTCGTTGTGCATCAGCGACGTGGTGATCACCGCCCCGAAGGCAGCGGCAAGCATAGGTACCACGAGGGTCGTCGTTGCGGTCATTTCGATGATGAGAACGATCCCGGTGAGCGGGGCCCGAACGATCGCGGCGAACAACGTTGACATGCCGATGATCGCAAACGCGGCGGCTCCCGTACCCGGACCGGAGAGGAAATGTCCTCCGAGGCCATGCACGACCACCCCCCATAGCGCGCCCACGGCGAGGAGGGGGGAGAACAACCCACCCGGTGTCTGACCCGCGTAGGACAGCGGGCCGAGGAAGAAGCGGATCAGGAAATAGCCGGCGACCGACGCGAGTGCGATGCCACCGCCGAGCAGCTCCTGGGTGAGACGATCTCCACCTCCGGTCGCGACGAGTGGGTCGAACCACAACAACACTCCTACCACCACCCCGATGGCGGCGGCCTGGGCGAGCGGCGGAACGCGCTGCGCCCGATCGGAGAGTCGGAGCATGAACACGATGAGCCTGTTGTACCAAGCTCCCGCGACGCCGGTGACCACCCCAAACGCGAGGAACACGACCAGCGTCCACCCCACGGGGGTGCCGATCTGGCCGACGAGGAAGTCGGGCCGATCGCCGAGGATCATGCGTGATGCGGCGATGGCCGTCGAGGTGCCGATCAAGGTGGCAAGACCCAGTCGGAGTCGAATAGTCTTGGCGATCTCTTCGAAGACGAACAGTGCGCCGCCCAGAGGTGCGTTGAACGCGACGCCGAGCCCGGCGCCGCCGAGTGCCGTTTGGAGGATGCGTACATCTTGATCGTCGAGCCGGAATCGTCGTCCCGCCTCCGAGCCGATCGAGGCCCCAAGGTGCACCGTGGGCCCTTCACGGCCGAGCGCCAGGCCAGCCCCGATGGCGAGCACACCACCGACGAATTTGGCGGGTAGCACCTCCCAGGAGGTTGCGGGAACCTCGCCCTTGAACACGGCCTCGACGTCCTGGATTCCACTCCCGGACACGCGTGGGACGGCGAGGACGACGAGGCGTGCCAGAACGACACACACGACAACCACGAGGATCAGCAGGATCCAACCCGGTCCCGACCAATCGTGGGCCCACGTGAGAAACGACAGTCTCAGGTCGTCGGCTTCGAACAACAGCTTGCGGAAGTAGCCCCCGACGATCCCGACGATGAACCCCGCTACAGCGGCAACCAGCCCCAGTATGACCAGGCCGCGGGCGTCGCTCTTCTCTCGGCTCATCAGCCCGATCACGTTAGTCGCGGTGACGGCGGTCCTCTGGCGGTAGCGCGGACGTCGTGCGTAGCATGGGCGGCATGGCGAAGCTCCTCGTGTTCACCGCCTGGTCTGTGGTACGAGCCGTCGTGCGGCGACTGGCCTGCGGACCGTTGGTCGATGATTGGTCGTGGGCGGTTGAGCTGCGGGTTGTCGCACTCCGGACGATTCTGGAGATGAGTCGGCCGAACCGGCGGGTCCTCGAACGCCGTCTGGACCCACCCGTGCCCCGTGAGCTGCGGACACTCGTGCGGGTCGAGCCCGGCGACGTCGGTGGTGTGCCGGGAGAGTGGATCACGAGGGTTGGCTTCGACGACGACTCGATCTTGCTGTACTTGCACGGGGGCGCATACCTCGGAGGGAGCCCGGCCACCCACCGCCAGTTCGCGTGCCGTCTCACGTGGGCACTGGGACTGAAGACGTTCGTTCCCGACTACCGGCTCGGTCCCGAGCACCGATTTCCCGCAGCGGTCGATGACGCCGTGGCGGTCTACGAGGCATTGGAGTCGCACACCGTCGTCGTCGCAGGGGACTCGGCCGGGGGAGGTCTCGCGTGCGCGTTGATGTTTCACCTCCGAGACGAGGGGCGTCGCCTGCCGGCCGGGGCCGTCCTGTTCTCGCCATACACGGACCTCGAGCACACGGCCGCGTCCATCGTCACCAATGCGGCGACCGACTATCTCCCGCTGGGAGAACCCTCACCCAACACGGCATATCTCGGAGACCACAACCCTCGCGATCCTCTTGCCTCGCCGATGTATGGAGACTTCGCCGGAATCCCCCCGCTGTTGATCTTCGCCGGTAGTCGCGAGATGATCCTGGATGACGCCACTCGTCTCGCGGACAAGGCCACCGCCGATGGAGCGCAGGTCACCCTCCACATCGAGCCGGACATGATCCACGTGTGGCCTGCCATCCTGCCCGACCATCCGGCAGCTGCTCGCGCCATTGCGATCGCCGCCGAGTTCGTGCGAGGGATGGGGAGGGAGTAGCCAGGCGCCGACCCGCGGGGTCAGTTCTCCTTCGGGAGGAACGACACGTGACCGCACTCGGAACAGACCCGCCGGATGAGCCCCGCCTGGATGGTGGATGTTCCGTACGTGTGGATGTGGTCGGGCGCGACCGAGTCGTCGGGACCGTATGCCTTCAGCCGATCGAGGGGCCATATGCCGGTTTGCCGGAGCTGATCGCGCGTGGCCGCACTGAGGTTCTTCGTTCTGGTGAGGAGTCGACGCGGTCGGGTTGGGGCCGCGACCTTCTCCTCCGTAAGGTCCAGTTCGATGGTCTCGTCGGCGGGTGGCGGAGGTTCGGGCGGGATCGGCGATGCAGCTTCCTCAGGCCGTGGCGGACGTGTGTCCCCAGGAGCTCGGGCCGCGCGCTGCTTCTTTCGCTTCTTCACTCCGGTCGTTTGGTGGGCGGCCTCGACGAACTGGAGTGACGCGAAGAAGTCCGGGTTGGTCGGCTGGAAGTTGATCACGTCATCACCGATGACGAGCTGGAACTCTTGCGGAGAGACGCGGTTGATGTCGACATCGGCAATCGGCCAACTCCCGAGGTCGGTTCGACCTGTTCGGAGGCGGAGCTGATCGTTCACGATCTGAACGACTGCGGTGATGCCCGAGTCGAGATCATCTGGGAGGCGGACGATCCCGCTTATTCGTATCATGGTGTCCCTTGCGCGCTCATAGAGATGTTTACGCGCTCTTCGCGGTCACGTCAAGAACCAATCCCGGGTTGCGCCTCCAAGAGGACTGCGGTCGTCGGTACCGGAAATCGGGGTCGCTGCTTCGAGCGCCCTGTCTCGGTCGCCGGCGAACGCAGCGAGCGGTCGGAACCCCGGCTGTGATCCGCGTCCACGGTTTGGGCAAGAGCACTCGTGGCACTACCGCCGCCCGTCCCCTCGAACGCGACAGAAGGGTGAGGCCTGTTTCGCGAGCCTTCGACCGTCTTCCGTGTCCGTTCCTGCTCCGTGTCGCTCTGCGAGGAAACCCGTCGGATCGCCCCGCGGTCCCATTGCCGCTGTCCATACGAGGTACGGCGAGCGTCAACTCGCCTCAGTGCAGGATCGTGGCTTCGAATCGGAGGAGACGGACGGGCTCCTCTGCGCCGATGTGTGCCTTCCGCTTGGCGATGTCGACCTGTGCTTCGGGCGTCTCTATCCCTGGGATGGCCGGCAAGAGCAGCCCGCGACGTCCCCTCCTTCCCTCCACGATCAGTCCGTAGTGGGCAGGGTCGAGGAAGGCGAGAGTATTCACTTCCTCCGGCGGGCCGAGGAGGTACACGGTGATGTCGAGTTCGTCGACTTCGGAGGCCCGCAGCGGAGGGAAACGTGGGTCATGAACAGCGGCGTTGACCGCCTGCCGGGCGACCTCCGTCTCGAGGGAGTCCGAGTCGCCGCTGATGCTTCCTATGCACCCACGAAGGCCGTTGGTGTCGTGCAAGGAGACGAAGACACCTCCCGGCGGCGACGACCCCTTGAGGACCGGCAGGTTCCCCGTCGTCAGATAGTGACGCAGGGTGTCCCGGGCGAGTCGAACGTACGGATGCTCCACGAGTTGACACTACCGGGATGGCCGAAGGCGCGAGACCGAGGGCGAGATGGCCTACGCTGATCGATTGTGACAACGTTGCGTCGCCGGTTTGTTCGTCCTGGGAATGTGACTGCGATGATGGTCGTCGCCGGTTTCGTCGGGGCCGGCGCCGGGCTTGGAGCGGTCCTTCTGATCGAGGCGATCGACTCACTGGCGGAGCTGGTCAGGCGCCTCGACGGCATCGTTCAGATACCGCATCTGGTTCCACTCGTGGTGATACCGGCCGCGCTGATGGCTTCGTGGTGGCTCACGAAGACGTTCGCTCCCGAAGCGGCTGGTCACGGCGTTCCGCAGATCCTGGCTGCGATCACGGTGTCTGGTGGTGCCATCCGGTGGCTCGTCGGTCCCTTGAAGGTCATCGCATCCGCGATCACGATTGGTGCAGGCGGAAGCGCCGGTCGTGAAGGCCCCATTGCGCAGATCGGCGCTGGACTCGGATCGTTCGTCGGAAAGCGACTCCAGCTTCCAGAAGGCGGCGTGATCGGTCTCGTTGCCGCGGGGGCGGGCGCGGGAATTGCCGCGACGTTCAACGCCCCGATCGCGGGGATGTTCTTCGCGATGGAAGTGATCCTCGGCAGCTTCTCGGTGAGACACCTTCACACGGTCGTGGTGGCGACGGTCGCCGGTGCCGTCGTTTCCCACAGCATCCTGGGAGAGGGACTCACCTTCAGTGTGGCCGCACACTCGATCGGACACCCCACCGAACTTCTCGCCTATGCCGTCCTCGGGTTGCTGTGCGTCGCCGGCGGTTTGGTGCTGCTGTGGTCCCTCGACTTCTGGGAGGACAAGCCCGACGTGCTGAGAGGGTGGCGTCGCCCACTGCTCGTGTCGTTCGCCGTTGCGATTCCGGTCACGTTCTTCCCTGAGATCGCCGGCACCGGCCAGTCGTTCATCGGTGGGCTCCTCAACGGCGAGTCGGGTCTCGTCTGGTGGTTCCTCCTGGTCCTTGCCTTGGTCAAGCCGATCGCAACCGGCGCCACGTTCGGTGCTCGAGGTTCAGGTGGCATCTTCATGCCGAGCCTCTTCATCGGTGCGACCATCGGTTCCGGCTTCGCCCACGTGCTCGGGAGTGTGTGGCACGTCTCGGTGCTTCACCCCGAGGCCTTCGCGCTGGTGGGAATGGCGGCCGCGTTCACCGCCGTCGCCCGCGCCCCCTTGACGGCGATCCTCATCGTGTTCGAGGTGACCGGTGACTACGGGCTCGTGCTGCCGCTGATGGTTGCGGCCGCCGTTGCGATGCTCGTTGCGCCGCGCCTGTATCCGGACAGCGCCTACACGAAGCCGCTGACCCGGATGGGGATCCGAGTGACCAGGGGTGGCGAGATCGATCTACTGGACACCGTTCGGGTCGGGGACGCAATGACGGTCGACTCCATGGCGGTCGTCGCGCACACGACCCTCGGCGAGCTCCAAGGGATGTTCGACAGAGAACGGCACCATGGGCTGCCGGTCGTCGACGCCGATGAGCATCTCGTGGGAGTGGTGACGGTGGCCGACGTTGTTCGCGCCGGTGGTCCGTCCGACCAGGTGCTGGTCCAGGACGCCATGACGCCGAAACCCGTCACCGTGACCCCATCAACGGCCGCATCGGAAGCGCTCGAGCGAATGGCGGCGCTGGGTGTCGGGAGGATCCCCGTTGTCGATGATGAGGATGCACGGCATCTGGTAGGGATGTTCCGTCGGGAAGACGCCGTGAACGCCTATCACCGGGCCAGGGGTGCCGCTCTCCGGCAGGCCGCCGAGCGCGAGCACTACCGGCTCAAGACCAGGGTTGGCAGTCACTTCTTCGACTTCGTCGTTCCGGAGCGTTCGATGGCCGTCGGCAGGCAAGTGAAGGAGGTGCCATGGCCGGAGGGGTGCCTCGCCGTCTCGGTGGTTCGCGAAGGCGAGGTATTGGTGGCACAGGGGGGCACGGTCATACGGGCGGGCGACAGGATCACCTGTTTCGGCGATGAGCGGATGAGGGAACGCCTTCTGCACCGTCTCAGACCTACCGGCGAGGAAGGGGCGCGAGACTGACCTGCCGGGGAGGGGATACGGTGGCAGGTCAGTCTCGGAATCACGCAGACGGGCGTTCGTCGACGGTGATGGTCGCGGTCTCGTGAGCATCACCTCGCACATACTCGAGCTGGACTTGTTGACCGGGGTCGGTGTCGTTGATCGCGTTGACCAGGTCGGATGCGTTGGCGATGTCGATCCCGTTGAATGTCACGACCACGTCGTACTGCTGCAGCCCTGCCTGGTCGGCTGCGCTTCCTGGATAGATCTGGGTCAGTAGGGCTCCGGTGTCGATCGACAGGTTGAGCTGCTCGGCCGCCGCTTGGGAGTTGTCGGCGACCGCGACACCGAGGTAGGGCTGACCCACACCACGCTCGAAGCGGTTCAGCACGCGCTTTGCGTTGTTGATGGGAATGGCGAAGCCCACGTTCTGCGCATTGCCGGCGATCGCCGTGTTGATGCCGATGACTTGGCCGGCGGCGTTCAGCAGAGGACCACCGGAGTTGCCGGGGTTGATCGCTGCGTCGGTTTGGATCGCGTCCTCAACGGTCCCGAGTTCCGTCTGGATCTGCCTGTGGAGCGCAGAGATGATGCCAAGCGACACGGTCGGTTCCGAGGCGTTCAGGGCGAGCGCGTTGCCGATGGCGATAGCAGGGTCTCCGACTTCGATCGAGTCGGAGTCACCGAGGGGAAGGGGGGCGAGATCCGTCGTGTCCGACACTTCGAGGACCGCGAGGTCCTGGAGAGGAGCAGAGGAGACAACCGTCGCTGGACGGGCCTTGCCGTCGTGGGCCGTGACGGTCACTTTCGACGCGTTCTGTATGACGTGGTAGTTGGTCAGGATGTGCCCTTGTCCGTCGATGACGACACCTGTTCCCGCGCCAGCCGGCAACTCCTGCGAGTTCCCGAGGAAGTCGGTGATGACCTGGTCCTGAGTGACGGCAACGACTCCGGATTCTGCGGTACGCACGAGTGGCGAGATGTCGAACAGCCCATACACGGCGGAAGTCGAGGGTGTGGTCGAGGTCGTCGGCACTGCCGAGACGACCGTGGCCCCGGTCGTCGTCGTATCGGGGGTGGTTGAGGTGTTCAGGGTGCATCCCGCAGTTGCCAGCAGGAGTGCGGTTGCGATGGCTAGTCGTTTCATTGGGTCTCCGTGTCGAGTGTTGTCGAGGCTCCCATGGGGAAATGGTATGGTGCCGCAGCGATGTGAGACCCTGTTCGAGGTGATTCTCACGGCACTCTGCAGAGATTCTTAGGGGATTCTCAAACCCTGTACCATCCCGCACGTGCCGGCCCCAACTGTCCTCCTTCTGCTTGCCACCGGCATCATCGCAGGCTTCGTGAACACGGTCGCCGGCGGAGGATCCGTCATTTCGCTGCCGGTTCTCGTCGAGGTGGTGGGCGCCAGCGTCGCGAACGGGACGAATCGCATCGCCATCCTGATGCAAAACATCGTCGGGTCCATCTCGTTCCATCGAGGTGGCAAAGTGCCATGGCGGCTCGTGAAAGCGGTCGTGCTGCCGACCATCGTGGGTGCAGCCTGTGGTGCATGGGTGGCAACACAGATTCCGGCGGACGTCATGAAGCGGATCTTCGGACTGGTGATCGTGCTGGTCGCGTTGTCCGTGCTCGTCGGACCCTCACGCTGGATGAGAGAGGGGGAACCTCGACTGAAGGAGCCGTGGCGAAGCATCTCGTTCTTCGGCATCGGGCTGTATGGCGGTTTCGTCCAGGCAGGCGTCGGGTTCCTGCTGCTGGCCGGGTTGGTGCTCGGTAGCGGCCTCGGACTGGTGAAGGGGAACGCGGCGAAGGTCGTGATCATCCTCGCCTACACGCCGGTGACGCTCTTCTTCTTCGCGACCGCTTCACAGGTTGACCTTCGAGCCGGGCTGATCCTCGGTGTCGGCAACATGACCGGAGCCTTCGTTGCGTCCCGGCTGGCCATCAAGAAAGGTGCGGGGTGGATCCGTTGGGTGCTGGTCGTAGCCGCGGTCGCTGCAGCCCTTCGGATGCTGCTGTGACCGTCACTTCCTGAGGCGTGACGATCTGTGTGCCTGCAGTTCGGGCTGCGTTACGTCTTCCAGCGTGAGGAACGCCTCCGGGTTGACTCGAGAGACGATCTGCAGCGCCTCGGCGGCTCGCTTTCGGGGAATCACCGTGAAGGCGAGTCGAACTTCCCCTTGCTTGCCTTCAGCGTTGACTACTGTCACCCCGAAACCCGCCTGACGGAGTGATGGCGCGACCTCGGGGGTATCGGTCGGCGTGATGACTCGCAGGACGGTCTTTCCGAGTTTCAGCACGCGTTCCAGTGTCGAACCCAAGATGGTTCCTGCGCCGAACCCGGCCGCGTAGGCGACCATGCGAACAGGTGAGTGCAGATTCGAAAAGACCAGCCCTGCGGCGATGACCCAGGTGAGGGACTCGAAGAAGCCGAGGAGACCGGCGATCCAGCGTTCGCCTCGCACGATCATGACGATGCGGACGGCGCCGATGGAGACGTCGACCAGCCGGAGACAGAAGATGAGGAGTGCACCGAGGAGCATCGGGGGGAGTCTATCGCTTGGGGTAGGTTCTTCAGCCTGGCATCATGATCGCCTCATGCGATACCTGGCCATGCTCATTGCCTCGCTCTTGTTGCTTTCCGCGTGCGGAGGCGGTGCCGCCACAACCACGCTGCCCACTGCAACGACCATGGCGGGCTGCGAGAACGTGGCGTACATCATTCCGAGTTCGGATGACGCCGTCTTCGAGATCAGCAAGGTCTACACCTACCTCCAGGAGGAGAAGCCCGAGGTCGTCGGCACGGAGTTCGACGCGGATCTGCTTCAACTCGCGAGGCAGGGCGGGTACGACTTGATCACCGTTCGGTTCAGCAACGACCTCGGGACCATGCTGTTCGTCCAGGAGCCCGGCTACGTATTCCACATCGGATGGGAGGGCCCGGCAACGAGTGAGTCGGAGGTCCGCGATTCGTTGGAGCAGCAATTCCCCGACTTCCCCGAGGACATCATCACTTGTCACGACATGAGCGTGTTCGTCACGAGCCCCTGATTCGCTCGTCCTCAGTCGGTCCGTCGCTGATATGGTGAGGCGGAGGAGGGAGCGATCGTGCCGGTTCCACGTCCGAGCTTCACCGTCGGAATCGAGGAAGAGTACATGCTCGTCGATCTCGCGACGAGGGATCTCGTCAAGGATCCACCGGCGGAGCTCATGTCCGAATGCAGCCGGCAGCTCGAAGGGCAGGTGAGTCCGGAGTTCCTTCGGGGCCAGATCGAAGTCGGCACCCGCATCTCCCATACCATTGGCGAAGCCAGGGCCGACCTCGCCCGGCTCCGACGGGTGGTCTCCGAGGTCTCCGGGCGGTACGGATTTGCTCCGATCGCTGCATCGACCCATCCGTTCGCGCGCTGGGGCGAGCAGCTCGTCACGGAGAAGACCCGCTATCAGGTGTTGCTTCGCGAACTCGAAACGGTGGCGAGACGGCTCGTGATCTCGGGGATGCACGTGCATGTGGGCATCGACGACGACGACATGCGAATCGACCTCATGAACCAGTTCGCCTACTTCCTGCCTCACCTTCTCGCTTTGAGTACGTCGTCGCCGTTCTGGCACGGACAACACACGGGTCTGAAGAGCTACCGGTCATCGGTGTTCAAGTCGCTCCCGCGCACCGGCACACCAGTTCAGTTCACCAGCTGGGGGGAGTATCAGCGGCACGTGGACGTGCTGGTCGATGCCGGACTGATCGAGGATGCGACGAAGCTCTGGTGGGATATTCGGCCGAGCGCCCGCTACCCGACGCTGGAGATGCGGGTCACCGACATCTGTACCCGGCTTGACGATGGGGTCGCTCTGGCCGCGCTCACCGTGTCGCTCATGCACATGCTGTTCCGTCTCCGCTCCGAGAACAAGCGGTGGCGAACCTACGCGAGGATGCTCATCGAGGAGAACATGTGGAGGGCGCAGCGCTATGGCATCCACGCCCCACTCATGGACTTCGGGCAGGGGGCACTGGTTTCGATTCAGGGCCTCGTCGACGAGCTCATCGACGAGCTGGAAGAAGACGCTGCCGAACTCGGGTGCCTCACGGAACTCCATGCGGTGCCCGAGATTCTGGTGCGTGGCACCAGTGCCGACCGGCAAGTGGCGACCTACGACGCCGCGCTTGCCGATGGCGCCGACGAGCAGCAGGCGCTCGAGGCGGTCGTCGACTTCCTCATTCGGGAGACCATCACCAGCTTGTAGCTACGCCTTGCTCTGTGCGTCGAGCACTGCGATTGCGGTCAGGTTGACGATGTCGCCCACCTCGGCATCTCGTTGAAGCACGTGCACCGGCTTGGAGACACCGGTCAGGATCGGTCCGATCACCTGTGCGCCTCCCAGCTTCGACAGCAGCTGATAGGCGGCGTTGCCTGCCGCGAGGTTGGGGAAAACGAGTACGTTCGCGCGTCCCCCGAGCCGGTTGAAGGAGTGTTGGCGTGCGATCAGCGGGGCGTCGACCGCGGTCCGGGCATGCATCTCGCCGTCCACCTGGAGATCCGGTCTGCGGTCCCAGCAGATCGTGACGGCCCTACGTACCCGTTCCGGTTCCTCTCCCGACGCCGATCCGAAGTTGCTGTAGGACAGCAACGCGATTCGGGGTTCGACGTCGAACGCGTCCTCGACGTAGTCGGCGGTCGAGATGGCGATCTCGGCGAGCTGCTCGGCTGTCGGCAGGATGTTGACGGCGCAGTCGGTGAGGAAGAACGCCGCCTGATCTTTGAGGATGACGGCGTAGATCGCCGACACGATGCTCCGTCCCTCCTCGAGCGGCAGCACTTGGAGGGCGGGTCGGACGGTATCGGGGTAGTTCGATGTCAATCCGCCGAGGACGGCGTCAGCGTCACCTTCGTGGAGCATCATCGCCGCATACAGGTTGGGATCGAGAACCGCTCGGTGGGCATCCTCGGGGGCGACTCCCTTGCGTCCACGCAGACGGTACAGCTCGTCGGCGTAACGGTTTCGCGCCTCGTGCTCGTCGTAGGGATCGAACAAGCGGATCCCATCGAGCGATACCTGCTTCTCTTCGGCGATCGAGCGAATATCTTCGACGTTCCCGAGGATGACTGGCGCGGCGATCCTCTCATCGACAACCCTCCTCGCCGCACGGACGATCCGGATATCTGCCCCGTGTGGGTACACGACACGCATCGGGTGTGCCTGGGCCTTGACAGCGACGGTGCGGGTGAGACCGTAGGCCGGCTGGAACCTCGAGCGAAGCTCTTCCCGGTACGTATCGATGTCGGAATACGGCTTGCGTGCGAGCCCTTCGTCGATGGCGGCCTGGGCCACTGCGGGCGCGACGTGCCAGAGCACTCTCGGGTCGAACGGCTTCGGGATCAGATATTCGGTGCCGAACGCAAGATGATCGATGCCGTAGGCTTTCAAAACCGAATCGGGTACCGGTTCTCTCGCAAGGTCGGCGAGCGCGTGGGCCGCTGCCACCTTCATACCCTCGCTGATGCCGCGAGCACGCACGTCCAAGGCCCCACGGAAGATGAATGGGAACCCGAGCACGTTGTTGACCTGGTTGGGGTAGTCGCTGCGACCTGTGGCGACGATGGCGTCGGGCCGAGCGGCGACGGCATCCTCATAGCGGATCTCCGGATTGGGGTTTGCAAGGGCGAAGATGATCGGATTGTCACCCATGCCTTTGACCATCTCCTTGGTGACTGCATCCGCGACCGATACACCGACGAAACAGTCCGCGCCCTCGAGTGCCTGCTCGAGTGTGCGTCTGTCGGTGCGGCGCGCGAACTCTGCCTTGCGCCCGGACATCCCCTCCTTGCGCCCTTCGTAGATGACCCCCCGTGAGTCGCACATGAGGATGTTCTGGGGACGGACGCCGAGTCGTTCGAAGAAGCGTGCAGTCGCGATGCCGGCGGCACCCGCGCCGTTGAACACCACTGTTGTCGTCTCGATCGAGCGCCCGGTCAGGCCGAGCGCGTTGAGAAAACCCGCACCTGCGATGATTGCCGTACCGTGCTGGTCGTCGTGGAAGACGGGGATGTCGAGGCGCTCTTTGAGGGCGTCCTCGATTTCGAAGCACTCCGGTGCTCGGATGTCCTCGAGGTTGATGCCACCTACGGTGGGTTCGAGCATCTCGCAGAATCGGATGACGTCTTTCGGCTCCATCGTGTCGATTTCGATGTCGAACACGTCGAGATCGGCGAAACGCTTGAACAGGACAGCCTTGCCTTCCATGACGGGCTTTCCTGCGAGCGGGCCAATGTTGCCAAGCCCCAGTACTGCGGTGCCGTTGCTGACGACCGCGACGAGATTGCCCTTGTTGGTGTATCTGAATACGTCGTCGGGTTCCTTGGCGATCTCGAGGCACGGTTCCGCAACGCCTGGTGTGTATGCGAGGCCGAGGTCGCTCTGTGTGGCTGTCGGCTTGGTGGGAATGACCTCGGTCTTGCCGGGTCTGCCTTTCGAGTGATATTCGAGAGCTTCACTGAAATGCTTGCCTTCTGGCATCACATCGCCTCCTCCGTCACGAAGCCTACTTGTGGTGCGCTGCCCGCCGGCCGGGCACGGCACGTATCCCGTATCCGGCGTCTCGTACCGCGGCGGAATGTGGAAGCAACCACCACATCTTGTGTCGCGCATACGGCCGCCCCGGGGCCTCGTCGCAACGGTGGTCGCGTACGAGGTACTAGCCGTGGGTCCGCCAATAGCGGATCACATCTTCAGTACCGTTCGACATGGATCTCGCCGGGATCGTTTCGCGTGTGCTCGGTGAACCCTTCGGCGGTGAGGAGCTCGAGCATGTCGTCGAGCATGCCCGGGACGCCGCACAGGAACACCTCCGTGGTGTCCGGCGAAGGCCGAAACCCCCATGCCGCCTCGATCCCACCCGCCTTCCACAGTCCCTGGACCCACCCCGTGTCGCCTTGCCATGAGACCGGCTCATCCTCCGGATGGTCGAGGGTTGGGATGTACGTGAAGTTCGAGCAGAGGTGCTGGAGCGCCTCGAGCTCCGCTCTGTATCCCAAGTCCCATGAGTGGTCGGCCCCGTGGAGGACCGCGAACTTTCGCGTGCCACCGCACTCGAGATGCGATGTGAGCATGCTCATGTACGGTGCGAGTCCGGTTCCTGTCGCAACGAGCACGATGTGCTTGTGTTTCGGGACGTCGGCGAGGGTGAACATTCCTTTCGGGTGATCGGACATCCACAGACGATCGCCGACTTCCAATGCGAAGAGCCGGGGTGTGAGCGCACCCGTGCTCACCATGCTGATGTAGAAGTCCATGTACTCACCGGACATAGACGACGAGGCGATTGAGTACGCTCTCCGAATCATCCGATCTGGCGAGGGCTCCCTCGTCTCAGGCTTGGACAGTGCGTATCGGGGTGCTGTCGGGGGAAGCGCAAGCACCATGTACTGACCTGCCTCGAAGTGGGGAAGCTGCCATCCGTCTGGTACGACGCGAAGGATCATCAGCCGCGGGGTGAGTTCGTCCTTCTGCGTGACGCGTGCGTTCGGCTCTACCAGTGCGCTCATTCTTTCCTCTCTGGAGTATCCGACACTAACCCTCGCGCGAAGGCATTCCGGCGAATAGGCTCAGCGGTCATGAGCGTCTATGCGGACGGGTTTCTCTGGGGCACCGCCACGGCGGCGCACCAAGTGGAAGGCGGCAACTGGAACAACGATTGGTGGGCGTGGGAACACGACCCGATGTCACCCTGCGTCGAATCATCGGGCGACGCGGTGGATCACTACCACCGGTACCGAGACGACCTGAAGATACTCGCCGACCTCGGGTTCAACGCCTACCGGTTCTCGCTCGAGTGGAGCCGCCTGGAGCCGGAAGATGGCGAGTTCTCGTACGCCCAGCTCGACCACTACCGACGGATGAGTGAGACGTGTCGGAATCTGGGGATCACTCCGATCGTCACGCTCCACCATTTCACCACGCCGCGCTGGCTCGCCCGCCGTGGGGGCTGGTCGGAGAAGGAGACGGCTGAACGGTTTGGCGGGTTCGCCGCCTGGTCTATCCGGGGCCTGGCCGATCTCGTCGACATGGTGTGCACCATCAACGAGCCGAACGTCGTTGCGACCCACGGCTACTTGACCGGTCTGTTTCCGCCGGGTGTTCGTGACCCGGAGGCCAGGGAGGGTGCGAACCGGGTTCTGATCGAAGCGCACCGTCGTGCCGTCGAAGCGGTCCGCGCAGCGGCGCCGGGATGCCGCGTAGGGATGACGCTCGCCATGTCGGAGTGGACGGCCGTCGACGGGGGCGAGGCGATGGTCGACCAGCTACGGCGCCCGATGGAGGACGTATTCCTCGAGGCGACTGCCGGCGACGACTTCATCGGCGTGCAGACCTACTCTCGCGAGCGGGTTTCCCCCGCCGGGTACCTCGGTCCCGAAGACGGCGCGGAGCTGACGCTGATGGGATACGAATTCCGCCCGAGCGCACTGGAGGCGACTATCAGACGTGCGGCTTCCGTCACCTCGTTGCCCGTGTACGTGACAGAGAACGGTATCGCGGCGACAGATGATCGACGCAGGGAAGCGTTCATCGAATTGGCGCTCGACGGGGTGGAGCGGTGCATCGGTGACGGCATCGACATCATCGGCTACACGTACTGGAGCGCTCTCGACAACTTCGAGTGGGTCTTCGGCTACGGACCGACCTTCGGGTTGATCGGAGTCGATCGGGTGACCCAGCGACGATCGATCAAGCCGAGCGCCCGCATGCTGGGACACATCGCGCGCTCCAACGGGCGAGCTTCTTGAGCGAACCGCGTCCGCTCAGGTATTCGGTTGTCGGTGGGAGCGCCGCTTCGCATTTCATAGGCGAGCGACCTGAGGACGCCGGGGCCTGGAATCCAGAACCGGCAGGTGCAGTGGACTGACAACCGACAGCTGGGGGCGGCCGAGGAGAGCTCGCCCTGACCCTAGGATCTCCCCATGGACGCATTCACACTGAGCGATGCCTTCCTCGACGAGTACTTGGAGCTGTCTCCCGTCACATGCACGATGGTTGGGTTGCCCGGCCGTGACCACTTGTGGGACGATCTCGGTCCCACCGGCATAGAGAAGCTGCGAGCACTCGCGGTCAGCTACCGCTCACAACTGGTGGAGCTGGGGGAGCCTTCGGAGCGATGGGAGAAGGTCGCGTGGCGAATCACATTGGCGTTCCTCGATGAGTGGCTGAGGCAGTTCGATCACGGGGATCTGCTCCGGGATCTCAACAACATCGCGTCACCGTTTCAGCAGCTGCGCGAGGTGCTCGACATTCAGGACACCTCGACGTGGGACGACATCATCGCCCGTCTTGCGAGCTTCAACGAACCACTCTCTGGCTACCAGGCAACGCTGGAAGAGGGGCGCCACGAGGGAGTGCTCGCCGCGCGCCGGCAGGTGCAGGCCGTGATCGAGCAGGCCAGGGTGTTGGCCGGCGCCGGTTCACCGTTGCACCGATTCGCAGACGACCTGGCTGCCTCGGACACGATGACCGAAGACCTGTGTGCGTCGATGGAATCTGCCATATCGGCGGCGAAGAAGGCCTCCGCGGCATTCGCCGACTACCTCGAGTCGACCTATATGCCGGATGCCCCGACCGCAGATGGTGTTGGTCGGGATCGCTATGTGCGAGCCACCAGCAGGTTCCTCGGGATGCAGATCGATCCCGAGGAGACCTATCGGTGGGGGTGGGGGCAGGTCGCGGACCTGCGCCGACAGATGGTCGAGACTGCAAAGCTCATCGACCCGACCAGGTCACTCGATGATGTCATCGAGCTTCTCTCGACGGATCCGGCCCGCTGCGCGCATAGCGAAGCGGAGTTCGTGGACTTCATGGCAGAGAGGTTGAGCGTGGCCGTCCGTGACCTCGACGGAACGGCGTTCGACATCCCCGAGCCGGTCAAGAGGGTCGACGTCAAGATCGCGCCACCGGGAGGCGCCCTCGGCGCCTACTACATGCAGCCGAGTGAGGACTTCTCGAGGCCCGGCAGCGTGTGGTGGTCCACCGGCGGCAAGCAGGTGTTTCCTCTGTGGGACGAGGTGAGCACCGCCTATCACGAAGGGTTCCCGGGGCATCATCTCCAGATCGGGGTGGCAATGACACTCGCCGATCATCTGACCCGTCTCCACCGGCTCCTCGTCTGGTATCCGGGGTATGGGGAGGGCTGGGCGTTGTACACGGAACTGCTGATGGACGAACTCGGCTACTTGGACAAACCGGAGTATGTACTGGGGATGCTGTCGGCCGAGATGCTCAGGGCGTGCCGCGTCGTGGTCGACATCGGATCCCATCTCGATCTCGCCATCCCTGACGACGCTCAGTTCCACCCTGGAGAGCGATGGACATTCGAACTGGCCGTGGAGCTCCTCACCAGGTACGCATTCCTCGCCGGCGACTACGCAGCGTCCGAGGTCACGCGCTACCTGGGCTGGCCAGGTCAAGCGATCTCGTACAAGGTCGGTGAGCGAGCGATTCTGGAGCTGCGGGAGGAGTTTCTCGGCCGGGGAGGAGACCTCAAGGAGTTCCACGCTCGCGTCCTAGGATCGGGCGGGGTCGGCCTGGACCTGCTGCGGGATCTGGTTCTGGAGTAGGGCTCGATTCGCGAGCCCGTTTCCTCCCCCAGGCGGAGCCCAACGTTGGGAGGTGGCCGAGGCGAAGCCGAGGACGGAGGGAGCCGACGTAGCCGGCCCACGGTCCGCCCGCCGCTGGGCGGCCATACGCGGTACAAGGTACCGCCTCGGCGCCTTTGCCGCCTCGGCTATCCGCAGGCTCTCGAGAGCACGGGGTACGGATTCACGGCGTCGCCGCCGCCGGGATGCATTTCGAAGTGCACGTGCGGTCGTCCGCCGGCGGCGTTGCCCGTGGTGCCGACGTAGCCGATGACATCGCCTGCCGATACTCTGCCGGTCGCTCCGAAGCGGTCGAGGTGGCTTGCGATGTAGACGGTGCCGTCGTTCCCGGACACGTCGACTTGGTTGCCACCGATCGAGCCGACCACCTGCTTCACGGTTCCGCTGACCGGGGCATAGACGGGAGAACCGAGCGGAGCGAAGAGGTCGTTACCGGTGTGGAAGCGTCCACCCGAGCGGGGGAATCCCCAGTCGTTGAAGAATGTCGCGTTCGAAACGGGGCAGAGCCACGTGCCTTCCTGCACGGTGAGCACGGTGCCGACACGAATCACGTTCGGATCCTGAATCGAATTCGTTCTGGTCAGCTCGTCCACGCTGGTCGCGAAGTGGAGTGCGATGCCGCCCAGCGTGTCCCCCCTCTCGACGGTGTAGGTTGCCGGCTTCGTGACGTGCTCAACGGGGGTGCTCGGTCCGTCGAGTCTGAGCTTTGTCCCCGCGTAGATGGTGTTGGGGTCGGAGATGCCATTCGCCGCCTTGATCTGGTCGATCGGCACTCCGGTCGTTGCCGAGATCCCTGCGAGGGTGTCGCCTGCCCGTACGAGGTAGGTATCGTCTCCGGGGATCACGAGTGAGTCACCGATCTGGATCAGGTTCGGATTCGTGATGTGGTTGGCATCGGCGATGGCGTGGACGGTTGTTCCGTTCGCTTCGGCGATCTTCGAGAGGTTGTCACCTGCCTTCACGACGTATGCAGCGTTACCGGCTGCCACGGCGAGCAGGACGACGACGAACGCGGCTATGGATCGCATGCCTCAAGTGTCGGCCTGCGCTCGGGAGCCCTTGAGGGGCACGTTCGCCCGCAACTGTCCGCAGGCGGCGTCGATCTCGCCGCCACGGTTCACGCGGCGGGTCGCGTTGACACCGGCGTGCTCGAGTCGATCGAGGAAGCGATCGATGCGTCCCGACGGCCCGAAGGGTGACAGCGGGGTCGGGTTCATCGCGATGACGTTCACGTGCGCTCGCAGGCGTCTCGCGATCGCAGCAAGGCGATCCGCTTGTTCATCGGAGTCGTTCACTTCATCCATCAGGGTCCACTCGATCGAGATCCGCCGTCCCTTCGCTGCGAAGTAGCCCGCTGCCGCCGCCTCGATGGCCGCCAGCGGGTAGCGGGCGTTGATCGGCACGAGTGAGGTTCGAAGCTCGTCGTCTGCTGCGTGCAGGCTCACTGCCAGATTCACCGGCCACGGATCGGCGGTGAGTCGCAGGATGCCCGGGACGATTCCGACGGTCGAGACGGTGATCGACCTGGCCGACATGTGCATCTCTTCGATCATCCGTCGAATTGCCTCACGGACACGTTCGTAGTTGACGAGCGGCTCACCCATCCCCATGAATACGACATTCGTGACCCGGTCAGGGACTCCCGGCATGCCGACGGTGCGAAGGTGAGCTCGGGCGTACGCGACTTGGGCGACGATCTCACCCGGCTCGAGATGCCGCTCGAAGCCGAACTGACCGGTTGCGCAGAACGTGCATCCAAGTGCGCAGCCTGCCTGCGATGAGATGCACACCGTTGCCCTGTCGCGGTAGCCGATGAGGACCGTCTCGATCGCCGCTCCGTCGGCGGATCTGAAGAGCCACTTGACGGTACGGCCACCGTCGGCAGCCCGCTCCGCTTCCACCGTGAACGGCCAAAGGTCAAGGCGCTCTCTCACATCCTGCGGCAGATTCGTCATCTGGGCCGTATCCAAGACGGGTGTCACGTACAGCCAACGTCGAAGCTGGTCCACGCGATACCGCGGCTCCCCCGGGAGGAGCCCGGACAAATCGTCTGGATGTGCGAGATACGTCACCGGCCCATGGTAGGAGCGGGCGAATCTAGACTCTCGAACGTGCGTCGTTTCGTTGAGCGGGCCGACGACGCTCTGAGTCCGGCAGAACTCACGAGTCTGTGGGTGGCTGTGACCCTCGGGGTGCCGGTCGTTGTCGTCGGTTACATACTGATGGTCAGTACGTCGCTGGGTGGGCTGGGGCTTTCCGCGACGCAGTTGTTGCTAGCCGTTCCTTTGGGGGTGGTCGTCGCCGTCGGTGTGCTCTGGGTCGCTGCGCGGCCCGGGTCGAGGTACGGCGAGGGCTTGGCCGTACTGCTCAAGCCGTCGTTGGGAACGATCGGCGCGGCTCTCTACCTCTTCGTGCATGCAGCGCTGTTGATCGTGCTCGCCGCCCTCGAGCTGCGCGTCGTCGGCATCGTGCTCGCCACTGCGGTCGGCGACCTCGGGTCGTTCACACCTCCGGACTTCGTCGGGGTGGTGATCGCGGCGGTTGCAGCGGTGGGCCTCGGCGTCGGAGGGGCACTCCGCTGGTGGGTTCGACGCGTGGCATTCTGGGGCGGTCTCGCTGCGGCCATGTGGATCGTGTGGAGGCTTGCCGCGGATGTGAACCTCGAAGCGACTCGCGCCCAGACCCCATCACCGTGGTTCTGGCTGGGGGTCGACATGATCGTTGGGCTTGCCGTGTTGTTCTTTCCGCTGATCGTCGATACCACCAGGGCGCTTCCCGACGAGCGGAGCGCGCCCGCGGCCGTCGGCGCTGGGTTCGGGGTCTCGGCACTGATCGTTCTAATGGCTGGTGGCCTGGCCGCCGCGACCTCTCCTGGCATCGTGGATCCCGCCGAGATCGTCGCGAAGCTCGGCGGTCCGCTCGCCGGGGTCGGGGCTGCTCTCGCGCTTCTGGCGTGGGTCGTTTTCGCCGAGTTGGACGGAGCTCCGTTGTTTCTCGTCATGCCGACACGAGCGCTCAGGTCGCTGGGAATCGACCCGCCCGAATGGGTGGCGATCATTGTGGGGCCGGCTGCTGCAACGGCTGTGGCAGTGCTGGTCTCCACTCGCGACCTGTTCGGCGTGCTCGGGTTTCTGATGAGCGTCCTCGCCCCGATCCTCGGTGTGTTTCTGTCCGACTTCTATCTCGTTCGCGGTGGCGCCTACATGTCACGGGATCTCTACCAAAGAGGAGGGGTCTACCGCGGCGTCAACGTCGCAGCCATCCTCTCACTGCTGCTCGGCTTCGCCGTCTACCAGTGGGTGAGTCCTTCCGGGGCCGATTGGTGGGTGCAGTTGCTCAAGGATGGGCTCCCTGGTGCACCGCTCAGTCAGTTCGGCACCCCGGGTGTCGTGGCGTCGCTGGCGGTGAGCGCGCTCACATACTCCGTCACGGGTCGAATCCTCATGCGAGAGGAGTCGTACGTGAGCCACGTGAGGGACCTCTGAGGCCGGCCGCGCCGGCCGTTGCTGGCGACGTTGGTGGGAACGGCCCGTCCTGGACCTTCGGTTGAGTCCACCAACGTCGGACTTCGCCCTCCCTGGAAACGAGCGAGTCAGCCAGGCGAGCCCTACAGGACGTTCGCCGCCATTTCGGCGAGAGGACTCCGTACGGATTTTTCCAGGGTCACATGCCCGAACAACCGGTTGCCCTTGAACTTCTCGATGAGCGCCGCGACCCCTCCATAGGGGGAGATGTACGGGTTGTCGACTTGGGTCAGATCGCCGCAGAACACGACCTTCGAATCGCGGCTCATCCGGGTGAGGATCACCTTCAGCGTGGAAAGCTCCAGGTTCTGAGCTTCGTCGATGATCACGAACTCTCCGGTGATCGACCGTCCCCTCAGATAAGTGATCGAGGCAAGCTCCAGGACGTTGCGGTCGATGAGCTCGACGATTGCGTCGCGGGCCGCCCGCGGCCCTCCGTCCGAGAACAGCGCGTAGAGATTGTCGTGAACGGCTGCCATCCAAGGGGCGAGTTTCTCCGACAGGTCGCCCGGCAAGTACCCGACGTCCTGTCGTCCCACGGCGACGAGTGGTCGATACACGGCGACGCGCCGGTAGCGTCCCGCTTCGAGGACTTGCTCGAGCCCCGCGGCGAGCGCAAGGTACGTCTTGCCCGTACCGGCCAGGCCCATGACCGACACTGCCGGAACGTCAGGATTGAGGAGCAGGTCGAGGGCCAGCGTCTGCCGGACGTTCTTGGGTTCGACACCGAACGCCTTTCGTGTGCCCGGGACCCTGGCGAGGGTCACCTCGGGGTCGGTTTCGATGACATGTGCGAGGGCCGACTGAGACGGTGATCCGTGGAGTACGAGGAACTGGTTGACCTCCGCCTCGACGTGCTCGACGGTGACCTTGCCGTGCCGGTACAGCTCGTCGATCACTCCTGACGGGACATCGATGTCGTCGACGCCTGAGTAGAGCTGGTCGACTTGCGCCGTGTCCGCCCGGTAGTCCTGGACCGCGACGCCGAGCTGCGCTCCCTTGATACGAAGCGCGGCGTCCTTGGTCACCAGAACGGGGGAACGGCCTGCGTCGGCGAGGTTGAGGCAGGTAGCCAGGATGCGATGGTCGGTTGTGGAAGGATCGAGCACTCCAGGGAGCCTTGCCGAACTCGTGCCGTTCAGCTCGATACGGAGGGATCCTCCCGCAAGGAGCCGGGCAGGTTCGCGGAGGCCGCCGGCTCTCGAGGCACCCATGGTCTCCAACAGGCGAAGTGCCGATCGGGCGTTCGCACCCACGTCATCCGGCCGTGCCTTCTTCCTGTCCAACTCCTCGATCACGACGAGGGGAAGTACAACGTCGTGTTCGTCGAAGCGGAGAGGGGCGTTGGGATCCGCGAGTAGCACGCAGGTGTCGAGAACGTAGTCCACGTTCGATTCTCCTTCGGCCGCGTCGCAAAAAGGTTCGCCGCTCCGCGCGCGGAAGGCAAGGACCGTCAGGTCGAGCGCAGGCGGGCCTGGGCGATCCAGCCCTCGACCCGCGACGGCTGCGTGTCGAGGTGTTGAGCGACCGTCGCTGCATCAGATCGGGCGAGAGCCTCGAATGTGGCGATGCCCATTGCAGCAAGGCGTCCTGCGAACACGCCTCCGACTCCCTTGATCTCGGTCAGATCGTCAGGCGGTTCGCCGGGGCCTACACGAAAGGTCGGGAGTTCGGGCTCCCGAGAAAGTGCGAGCGAGATGAGTCGGTCTCTCATGAGCCAGAGAGCAGCCGCCAGGCCCGCCAAGAACCCGGTGAGTCTCAAGAGCCGCTTCATACCGATGAGCTTACCCGGGCAGGTGGGGTGTTCACTAGCCGCGGTAACAGGTCCAGTGCGACCATCCGCCTGCGTTGTATTTGAGCCACGCCGCGACGGCAGTGTTGGCATAGGGATCGAGGATGTTGGCGTTCGCTCCCCATCCTGCTGCCGCGGCCCGCTCCGGCCAGTACTTCGGAAGCTGTTGGAAGAGGCCGGCAGCGCCGGACGATTCGTTGACGTTGTCGGGAATCAGGGTTGATTCGCACTTGGCGATCTTGAGTGCTTCGGTGACATCTTCCGGCTTGAAGAAGAGGGCGATGATGCTCTTCGCCTCGTCATCGGAGAGCGGTGTGCTCGAAGAAAGGGTCGTCTTGGTCGTCGATGCGAGCTGCCGCAAGGTCGTTGTCGTCACAGTGGACGTCGTGGTCGGATCGGGTGGCTGCGGAAGGGTCTGGCCGGTGGCCAGCGGATCGAGCTCCGGATCATCGGCAAGTGGGACGAGTGTATCGGACGGGGTGCGAAGGCCCGCAGCGAGCGCGCGCGCCATCACCTGACCGGTCGCAGACCCGCGCACGGGCAAGGGACTGGTCGTTGTCGTAGTAGCGGTTGGCTCGGGCGCCGCCTGTGGAGAGAAGTTGGCGAAGCCGGCTACCGCCAGCGCTGCTACCAACAACCACAGTGCGACGGCCACGAGACGTGGCACACGCATCGGATTACTCCGCCTCTCAGCTCAGGGTCCAGCGAAGACCCTTGGGCAGGCTAGGGGAGTCTCGTAGGTACCTGCAAGCCGAAGCTAGCCAGTATTTGGATGTGACGGGTTGAGTCTCCAGTGGAGGGTGAGGTTCCGTTACGATCACCGGTCGTGAAGGTCGACTTCTACGCACCACCTCTTGGTCCTCGGGACGTAGCCCGACTCACCGTTATCGCCCGTGATGTCGGCTTCGACGGCTTCCTGGTCTCCGAGACGAGTCACGACCCGTTCGTGTCTCTCGGAGCTGCCGCGCAGTTCTCGGGGGCGTTGGAACTCGGTACGGCGGTTGCGGTCGCGTTTGCGCGATCTCCGATGGTGACGGCGATGGCTGCATGGGACCTCGCAGCATCGACCAAATTCATGCTGGGCCTCGGAACACAGATCTCTGCCCACATCCGCGGCAGGTTCTCCGCCGAGTGGTCGGAGCCGATCGAACGAATGCGGGACTACGTCACCTCGGTGCGCGATATCTGGGATGTCTGGCAGCACGGGGGTCGGCTGAACCATCGCGGGCGCTTCTACCGCTTCACGTTGATGACGCCGTTCTTCTCACCAGGGCCGGTCAGTGATCCCAATGTGCCGGTGTGGCTTGCCGGGGTGGGGCCTGGATCCGTCGCCCTTGCTGCCGAGATCGCCGACGGCTTCCATGTGCATCCATTTCACACCGTGTCGTACTTGGATGATGTCGTGCTGCCCGCGCTCAGTCGGCCTCAGGTTGCGGCGAGTGTGCTCGTTGCGACGGGCAACAGCGGGAGCGAGATACGGGATGCGACCATGCTCGTGCGGTCACAGATCGCGTTCTACGCCTCAACACCTGCCTACCGAAGGGTGCTGGAGCTGCACGGCTGGGATGTGGGCCTTGCCCTGACCTCACTGAGCAAACGAGGGGAGTGGGACGCGATGGCCGAACTGGTGACCGATGACATGGTCAACGCGGTGGCCGTCGTCGCACCGGTCGATGAACTCGGGAGACGGCTGCGGGAACGCTACAGCGGGAGGTTGGACCGGATCGGCGTCTACCCGGCGGTGTCGCTGAACCCTGACGATTGGGCGAAGGTGCTCGAAGGCCTGAAAGGCTGAGGGACTGGGCGAGGGAATCTGCCACCGTGCATCTCGAGGCGGATGTGGCCATCTCTTCGACGACTGACGACTGAGGACTCAGATCTCGATCTGGAGCCCGATCTCCAAACACTGGTCCGGGGGTAGGTGGAAGAAGCGGGCGGCGTTGGTGGCGTTGCGTGACATGAACGCGAACAGGCGCTCGCGCCACATGGCCATTCCTTCGAGTTCCGTGGCAACGACCGTCTCTCGCCCGAGGATGTAGGTCGTGTGCTCGGGGCGAACCCCGAAGCCGTGTTGCACGATGCTTTGCAGGGCTTCGGGTACATGCGGCTCCTCCATGAATCCATAGGTGAGGAGCACCTGGAAGAAGCCGTCACCGAGGTCCCAGACCCTCGCTCTTCGCGCGGCGGGAACTCTCGGAGTGTCGCTGGTTGCGATCGACAGGAGCACGATCGTCTCGTGGAGTACCTCGTTGTGTCTGAAGTTGGTGAGAAGCGCCGGCGGCGTGGCTCCGAGACGGGATGACAGGTAGATGGCAGTCCCTTGGACTCGCTCCGGAGGGTGGGGTGCGATCGAGCCGATGAACCGTTCGATCGGCAGTTCGCCCTTCCTGAGCCGAGATGCGAGGATCTCACGACCACGCTTCCACGTGGTCATCACTCCGAACACGCCGAACCCGATCACCAGTGGGAACCAGCCCCCGGTGGGAACTTTGAACAGGTTGGCACCGAAGTAGGTGAGGTCGATGGCGAGGAACAGAGCCGAGATCGAGATGGCGGCCGGCCACGGCCACTTCCATTGTTCCCTGGTCACCGTGAAGAACAGCATCGTGGTGATCACCATGGTGGTTGCAACAGCAACGCCATAGGCGTCCGCGAGCCCGCTGGAGGATTTGAACCCGATGACCAGACCGACGCACGCAGCCATGAGCGCCCAGTTGATCGCGGGAATGTAGATCTGACCGGACTCCTTCTCGGACGTGTGCATGATGCGCATGCGCGACAGGTAGCCGAGCTGCACGGCCTGCATGGTCAGCGAGAACGCTCCGGAGATCAGCGCCTGGGAGGCAATGATGGTCGCGGCCGTCGCCAGAACCAGCAACGGCCACAGAGCCCATGATGGAGCCATCCGGTAGAAGGGGCTGTCGATCGTCCCCGGATCACCGATGAGCATCGCGCCTTGACCGAAGTAGTTGAGTACCAAGGCTGGAAGTACCAGTCCGAACCAGGCGAGCTGGATCGGTCTCTTGCCGAAGTGCCCCATGTCGGCGTACAGCGCCTCGGACCCTGTGACGACGAGGAACACCGAACCGAGCGCCAGGAATCCGGTCAGCTTGTTGTCGAAGATGAACCTTGCGGCGTGGACAGGATTCAGCGCCGCAAGCACGGACGGCTCGCCGGCTATGTGGAGGATGCCGAGCAGGGCGAGGGTGGAGAACCAGACGACCATGATCGGTCCGAAGATGGCCCCGACCTTGCCCGTTCCGTGACGCTGGATCATGAACAAACCAATGAGGATGCCGATCGCGGCGGGGATGATGAAGGGCTTCAGGACGGGTGTGGCCACCTCGAGGCCTTCGACCGCGCTGAGAACCGAGATCGCCGGGGTGATCATCCCGTCTCCGTACAGCAGCGCAGTGCCGAACAGGCCGATGAGGATCAGCACCCTGCGGCCGTGGCGGATCGCGTTCTGATGCTTGGGAACGATCAACGCAGTCAGCGCGAGGATGCCACCCTCACCGTTGTTGTCGGCCCTCATCACGAACGCCAGGTACTTCAAGGAGATGACGATCATCAGCGACCAGAAGATCAGCGAGAGGACGCCGAGGATGTGCT
>CAYLHS010000001.1:0-91373 GCA_964383535.1 uncultured Acidimicrobiia bacterium | reverse complement strand
CGGCGGCCCCTGTGTCGCCGAGGTTCTGTTGGTCGGGCTGGCCGGATTTGAACCGGCGACCTCTTGACCCCCAGTCAAGCGCGCTAACCAAGCTGCGCCACAGCCCGAAGGCTCCGCATGTTACCCGCGCGCGGGCGCGCCTCATGCGTCCAGCGGCAGATCACCAACGCGATGCCCTGCACACGTTGCAGACGCCGGTCACCGCGCCGACAGTCCGACAGGCTCTCACCGGTTATGCAGGCACGAAGTACACGTCCGTTGGCTTCAGCTTGCTGTTGCGGAGGAAGCGGGGGGTGACTTCCCTACCGATCCAGTCGAGTGACACGTCGTCCAGGTCGACACCCATGATCCTGGTGAGAAAGAGCGTGTCCACTCCGTCGTACTCGACGAGCGCGAGAACGAATGGCGTCTCGGGTAGGAACTCCTCCGAGCCGAAGTAGCAGACCGTGAATGCGTGGATCCTGGCGGTGCGGTTGGTGATGTCGATCCAGTTCGTCTCCTCGCCCGAGTACATGTCGTGCCCGCGTGGAGTCGCATAGGTGTACCCCGACTCGGGGTCTTGACTCGCGAGGAGCTTCTTGTTGGTCACTCCTGCGAACCACGGACTGTCCTGCCCGTAGGAGTGCAGGTAGGTGATGGCATAGTCCTGCTCGATCTGGAGCGGAGCCATCCTCTTGAGGAATGCCAACGCATCCGGGTCGGTCTCGACAGGGAACGGAACGCCGTGAACGACGTAGCCCCCGAGGGTGTCGTCTCGACGGTCTGGAAGCTTCGTCATGTCACTCCTCCCTCTCGAGCACGCTCACAGTTACATAGGTACCCGTGCCTGCATGGGAGTGAATGGCTCCTCGCTTGGCATCGGCAACCTGGAGTTTGGAGTCTCCGAAGTGCTCACCGATGGAACCTTGCAGCTGCCAGATGGCGAACACGCCCTGCATGAGACCGGTTGCGCCGACGGGATGGCCGCACGCGATCAGCCCACCGGACGGGTTGACCGGCGTGATCGGATCGTCGGGAAGGTCGAGGCCGTAGTCGATGCCCGGCAGGAACGCTTTCCCCGATGCGGCGAAGGCACCGCCCTCCCCATATCGGCAGAGGCCCATGTCCTCGTAGGTCTGAATCTCAGACGATGTGTAGGCGTCGTGCAGTTCCACGAAGTCAAGCTCTGCCAACGGATCACTGACCCCTGCCTGTTTGTAAGCCATGTTCCCTGCCGTGCGGCCGGCCCGGAATGAGTGCACCCCCGGATAGCGGGTGCCGCGGTCCCACAGGGCCTTGTAGTAGGCGCGTGTCTCCTCGGATGACTTCTCCTGTTCCGTCGCGTAGTCGCGAATGAACGTTTCGTAGTCGACGTGGGGTCGGTCAGACATCCGCATCGCGTCCGTGCCTCGACCGATGCCCGTGATCTTCACCAAAGGGCGAGCAACGTTCGCGCCGGCTGCCTCCAGTTTCTCGAGTCCTTCCTCCGAGGCGAGCACCGTGACCGCCGCGCCATCCGACATGACGCAGATATCGAGTCTGGTCAGCGGCCAGGCGACCATGGGCGCGTTGCGGACATCCTCGATCGTGTACCGATTGCGCTTCTGCGCGTACGGGTTGTGGTACGCGTTGCGGTGGTTCTTCACCGACACGGCCGCCATCTGCTCAGGGGTGGTTCCAAACTCCTTCATGTGGCGGGTGACCATCATCGCGTAGTACCCCGAATAGAAGCCTCCTACCGGGTAGTCCCATGACACGTCCGACGCCAGGGCGATGAACTCGTTTCCTTTCCACGTCTCGACATGGCTCATCGTTTCGAAGCCGTAGGCGACACACACGTCCATGTGTCCCGAAGCGACCGATTTCCATGCTTCCTGGAAACAGAGACCGCCCGTTGCCCCACCACCCTCGACCCGGTGTCCGGGTTTGGGAACGAGGCCGAGGTAGTCCTGCGCCATGATTCCGGCCATCAGCTGCCTGCTGAAGTGGTCGGAGAAGTATGAGGCGACGGATCCGTCCGCCAACGACGTGAACGTCCTGAAGTCGAGTCCAAGGTCGGTGATGGCATCGTCGTATGCCTCTTTGATCACCGCTTGGAACGTCTTGTCCGGACGAGCCTTGGCGAACTTGGACACACCACCTGAAAGTGCGTAGACCGTACGCATTGTGCCCTTTCGTGAGTCCGGGGCGGATGCTACCTCGGTGGCGGCTTCCTACGTCTGGCGACCAAGCGCACCGGTGTCCCTATGAACGGGAACTCCTCCCTGAGCTTCCGCTCGAGATACCGCAGGTAGCTTTGATCGAGCTCGCCTCCCCCGACGAACAAGATGAACGTCGGCGGTTCGATGCCTGCCTGCACGGCGTACAGAATCCGCGGACGCCGACCCTTCCGAGTGGGAGCCGGGTGTGCCTCCTGCCACTCTCGAACGAGCCGGTTCAACACCCCGGTTGAGACGCGTGTCGTACGAGACTCGAAGACCTCGTCCAATGCCGGCCCCAATCGATGAAGGCCCCTTCCGGTGAGTGCCGACACGCGGAGCATCGGCGCCCATCCGACGAAACCCAGCCGATCTGTCACATCGACAGTGATGGTCTCTCTGTCGTCTCTGCTGGGGACATCCCACTTGTTCACGAGCACGATCAGGCCGGCACCCGATTCCACTACTGCTTCGGCGATACGCTGATCCTGCTGCACGATCTGGTCGGCGCCGTCCACCAGGAGCAATGCGACGTCGGCCTCGGCGAGCGCCCCCCTGGCTCTCAGCACCGAGTAGTAGTCGGCGGAGTCCTTCACCTTGGGTGCCCTGCGAATCCCCGCAGTGTCAACCACCCGGTATCTCGTCTCCCCGATCGTCGCAACCACATCGATCGGATCCCTGGTCGTCCCCGGCACCGGGGAAACCAGCACCCGGTCCTCCCGCACAAGTCGGTTCAGGAGCGTGGACTTCCCGACGTTTGGACGTCCGATGATCGCAAGCTTCCTCAGTTCCTCGCTGGTCACTTCGAACGCCTCGGGCAAGCGGGCGACGATCTTGTCCAGGAGGTCCCCGACGCCTCTGCCGTGGAGTGCCGACACAGGAACGGGTTCGCCCAACCCGAGCTGCCACAGATCGGGGACGTCCGGCTCCTGGCCAACCCCGTCCACCTTGTTCGCGACGAGCAGTACCGGGGCTTCGCGAAGGAGCCTCGCCACCCGCGCATCGTCTTCGGAGACCCCGGCGGTCGCATCGACGACGAAGAGCACCACATCCGCCGACCCGAGGGCTGCCTCTGCCTGCTCAGAGATCGCCGCGACGAGTTCCTCCTGTGGTGACACTTCCCACCCACCGGTGTCGACGATGAGGAAGTCGTGACCTGCCCAGTCGGCAACAAACTCGCGCCTGTCTCTGGTCACGCCCGGACGTTCGTCCACGACGGCGACACGCCGACCGAGGATTCGGTTCACGAGACTCGACTTGCCGACGTTCGGTCGGCCGACGACAGCCACCACGGGCGTTCTGCTCACTGTGCTCCCATGAGGTTGAACGGTAGTCAGGCTCGCGACGCGACCCGGCTCGGGGGCTCTTGGAGTGCGGAGAATGAGGATGGCTCGAGGTGCCCGCACGCGAGTCAGGAGTGGCCGCACGGGCCTCTACCCTGCTTCGCAATCCCTCCACCCCACTACTCTTCTGTCGATGGTCGATCGGGTACTCCTTGCCGAACCACGCGGCTTTTGTGCCGGTGTCGAGATGGCGATCAAGGCACTCACCTGGATGGTGAGAGTCTTCGACCCCCCCGTGTACTGCTACCACGAAATCGTCCACAACCAATGGGTCGTGGGTGCCTTCGAAGACATGGGCGTCGTGTTCGTCGACGACATCGAGTCTGTGCCGGTCGGCTCGCCACTCATGCTCTCCGCGCACGGATCCGCCCCTGCCGTGGTGGCTGCCGCCGGAGAGCGCGCCGGGGTGGTCATCGACGCGGTGTGCCCGCTCGTGACGAAGGTGCATCACGAGGTCAAGCGGATGTCCCAGCAGGGCTACGACATCGTCTACGTCGGCCACGAAGGTCACGATGAGGCGACTGGAACGGTCGCGGTTGCTCCCGATGCGATCCACCTCGTCGAACCCAGCCGACCACTCACGGAGTTCAGACCCCGCGATCCCTCGAAGGTCGCGCTCCTGGCACAGACGACGCTCGGCCTCCACGAGTGGGAGGCGGTGCTCGAGTCTGCAGAAGACCGGTTTGCAGGTCTCCACACCGCTCGCCGGAGTGACCTCTGCTATGCCACCACGAACAGACAGGAGGCCGTCACGGCTCTCGCCGGCAAATCCGACGTCATCCTCGTCGTCGGTTCGGCGAGCAGCTCCAACACGCAAGCCCTCGTGCGAGTCGCCCGGCGCGAGGGAACCCCGACCCATCGCGTCGATACGGCGTCGCAGATCCAAGACGAGTGGCTCGAAGGTGCCGGGGTCGTTGGTGTGACAGCGGGCGCCTCTGCCCCCGATCATCTCGTGCAGGAGGTCATCGAGCGCGTCGGTCCCCGCTACGGCTATCGGCTGCTCTCGGTCACCGACGAGGACGAGTACTTCCCGCTTCCACGGCAGCTGCGAGGGTTCCTGACGGCCCTCCAAGCGGCAGTCGAAGGAGGGTTCGGGTCTCGACGCCCTGGCCAATCGGGTCCGCTTCAGAACGATCGATCCTGGACCGCTGCGGAAGCACTCGCGGACTTGCGGACAACTGACAACTGACAGCCGCTCAACAAGGTACCGCACGACAACAGTCTCACCGGGACCTCGCGGCCCACAACCGAGAAACGCGAGGTCGACTAGAGCATCGACACGATCGTGGCGACGACCTGCTCGACGCTGAGATCGGATGTGTCCAGAACGACAGCGTCCTCTGCCGGAGCGAGGGGTGAAGTCGCCCGAGATGAGTCGAGTTCGTCGCGTCGCCTCAGCTCCTTCTCGACGGAGTCGACTCCGGTGTCCGGCATGTCACGTGCTCGCCGGCGGGCGCGTACCTCGGGCCGAGCAATGAGGAACACTTTCAGGCGGGCGTTCGGAAACACGACCGTGCCGATGTCGCGTCCCTCGACTACGGCCCTGCCGCCGTGGTCGGCGACCCACTCCTGCTGGCGGCGCACCATTTCTCTCCGAACCGACGGTACGGCACTCACAGCGGAGACGTGGCGATCGACTGCGTCGCCCCTGATCTCGTTGGAGACGTCCTCCGAAGCTAGGAAGACGTTGCCGTCCTCGTAGCGCACATCGACCACACGGGCCAGCTCTGCGAGTGCTTCTCCTTCGGCACCGCGTCGAAGGGCTTCGAGGGTGATGGCGCGGTAGAACGCTCCCGTGTCGAGATGTGCGACACCCAAGGCGCTGGCGAGCGCCTTGCTGACCGTCGTCTTCCCGGACCCCCCGGGCCCATCGATCGCAATCACGTCCATGGCGCCCGAGACCCTAGCCGTCGGCGTTGCGACCTCGATCGCCCAGCCGTCTCCCACGAGAGCCGTCATATCCCGATAGAAGTCCGGCCACGTCTTGGTGACACTCCTGTCTCCTACCACGCTGATGCCCTCCTGCGCGAGACCTGCGACCGAGAACACCATCGCCATGCGATGGTCGTCGTGTGCGTCAACGGCGTCTCCATGCCTGATTCCACCGATGACGACCATCGCATCGTCTGTTGGTTCTACCCGCGCTCCGAGGGCTCGCAGCCCCTCAACGATGCCCGAGAACCGGTCACTCTCCTTGAAGGCGAGTGTGCCCAAACCCGAGATCCGTGAAGCACCCATGGCGAACGCTGCGGCAACGGCGACGACGAGAGCCCCATCGGGGGCATCTCCCATGTCCACGTCGACGGCCTTCAGTTCGGCAGGACCCTGGATCGATACGCCGTCCGGAGTCCAGTCGACGGCGCACCCCATCCTCCCGAGGACGTCGAAAACCATCAGATCGGGCTGGAGTCGGTCGCGGCCCACGCGCGGCATCATTACCCTGCCACCAGTGACAGCGGCCGCAAGCGCGGGGTACACGGCCAACGCGACGTCAGGAGGCACCGACAAATCCCCGGGCGCATAGCGCTGCCCTGCTCTCACCGTCAGTGTTTGGCGCTCCAGGGTCGGGGTGACACCAAAGGCCCCCATGACCTCGATCGTGGCCTCGACGAACGGTCGTGATGCCAGTTGATGCCATGACACCGCTAATCCGTCGCCGAGCGCCGGGGCGATCATTGCCAGCGCCGACACGAACTGGCTTGATAGTGAGGCGTCGACGGATACCGACCCCCCTGCCAGCCTCCTCCCATCGATGATGATTGGGAGAGCGTCTCCATCGACGTCGGCCCCCATCTCCCTCAGGGCGCGGGTCAGTGGAGCGAGGGGGCGGTTTCTGAGGCGTTCTTCCCCGTCGATGCTCACGTTGGTCCGGCAGAGTGCTGCAACGGCCGTCAGGAATCGCGCAGTCGTTCCCGATGCCTGCGCCCAGATACGGGCACCGCTGCGAGCGAGACCACTCGTCGAGTCGACGATGAGATCGTCTCCATCCGGTCGGATATCGATCCCCAGTGCCCGAAGTCCGTCGACCATCGATCGGGAGTCGTCGCAGACAGCAACCGATCGGAGACGGCTGATGCCCCCGGCCAGGGAAGAGACGACGAGGGCCCGGTTCGTGACGCTGCGGGAGCCGGGCACCTTGACGGTGCCCTCGGCCCTTCGGGGTGTGATACGACGTGTCATCGTCCGGTTGCAGCGTAGAGACGCCGCACCTCTTCCACCTCGAGCCTCCGGCTCTCACCGGGTCGCAGCGTGTGGTCGGTCAATGGACCGATGGCCGTGCGTACGAGCCTCACGACCGGCATTCCAACCGCCTCGCACATGCGTCGGACTTCCCGCTTTCGACCTTCGCCCATGACGATCTCGATCAGGGCCTCCGAGTCGAGGCGATCCACGACACGTACGGATACCGGACGGGCCACCCCGTCGTCGAGTTCGACGCCTTCACGGAGGCGGCGGATGTGCATCCTCGTCGCGGGACCACCGACACGGACCAGGTACGTCTTCCGAGCACCATATCTCGGGTGGGTGAGACGCTCGGTGAGCGTCCCATCGTTGGTCAGCAGGATGAGGCCTTCCGAGTCGATGTCGAGACGACCCACCGGATAGACACGGGTCTCGGATGACACGAGATCGACGACGGTCGGGCGACCGTGAGTGTCGTCCGCCGTGCTGACGACGTCGAGTGGCTTGTTGAGCAGGTAGTAGACGAGGCCGGGGGCCACCGGCAGCGGGACATTGTCGACCTCGACCTGAGCCGTCTCAGGATCGATCTTCTGACCGAGGTGGGCGGGGCGGCCGTCGACGGTCACCCTGCCGTCGCTGATCATCTCCTCGGCGCCTCGGCGTGAGGTGAGCCCTGAGTGCGCGATGAGCTTCTGGAGGCGCTCGATCATTCTGGGCGGAAGCTCTCCTCGAGCGATTCCACGACCGCCGATGGAGGCACGTGATCTGCGAGCGGTGGGAGCTCGGTGAGCGAATTGATGCCCACCTTCTCGAGAAACAGGCGGGATGTCTCGTAGAGGGCGGGGTTTCCGGGTGTGGAGAGCCGCTCGCGCTCTTGGATGAGTCCTCTTCGCTCGAGTGTCCGCACCGCAGAGCCCGAGTCGACACCGCGGATCTCGGCGATCTGCCCCTTGGACACGGGCTGCTGGTAGGCGATGATCGACAGCACCTCCATCGCGGCACTCGAAAGGCGTGCGGATGACTCCGAGGTGGCGAGCCGTTCGAGGTACGGGCGGGTCTCCGGTCGCGTGTACAGGCGCCAACCCCCGCCTGTCTCCCGGACGAGGAGCCCTGAGCCTCGCTCATCGAGAGAGGCTCGGAGCAGGTCTACCCCACGACCTGCATCGTCGATTCCTACCTCCAGCACCTCTGCGAGATGCTCTCTGGACACGGGCACTTCTGCGACAAAGAGAATCGCCTCGATCGTGCGAACGAGCTCGGCATCACTCACGACTCTCACCCCACTCGCTTGCGATCGTCAGATCCACGACCGCCGCCCTCACGCGAATCTCGGCCAGCCAGCCGTTTTGCGTGGCTTCGACCACCCCCCACCGGGCGAGTTCCAGCAATGCGAGGAAGTAGGCGATCACCTCCACCGGCCGCTCCGTGTGGGCAACGAGGTCAGAGAAGTCCGCCTCCGCTTCCTCAGTGACGCGTTTGCGAAGATCGGCCATGGCGTCGGCGACCGACGGCAGGTCGAGGTCGAGATGGTCGAGGTCGGGCTCGACCCGTGCCAACTCGAACAGCTCTGTCGCTAGGTGTGCCAGCCTGCTCGCATCGATTGGCGGGAGCGTGTCCGGCTGGAGGGGCAGAACGAAGTCGACACCCCACGGCCGCGACATGAACCGGTCTGACTGCTCCATCCTGTGGGCGATCACCGCAGCGACATCTTTGAATGTCACGCACGCGAGGAGCCGAGAGAGGAGGCGGTCTCGCTCTTCGATGAGCTCCAGCTCCTCATCGAGGTCGTACCCATCCGACGTAGGGAGAAGACGGCGAGCCTTGAGCTGGATGAGCGTCGACGCGATCAGCACGAACTCGCTGGTGACTTCCAGGTCCAAGCGCTCCATCTCACCGATGACCACCAGGTACTCGTCGACCAGATCCACGAGACTGACTGCGGTGATCTCGAGCTGGTGACTCGTGATCAGCTGGAGCAGCAGATCCAGCGGACCTTCGAACACGGCTGTCTTGACTTCGTGCGTCCTCACGGTAGGCATCATCGTATTGGGGAACCGGTGTTCGGACGTGCTTTTCGATCCGCTTCCACCAGAAGCGCCCAATCCTCAGGGGAGATGCTCTTCGGCCTTTCGGCATGGTGGCACCTGGCGTAGTCGACGATGACCTGTTCGACTCCTACTGCCTCCAGCATCTCTGCCCCGATGGGGCCGTGCGCGAGGTACTGAGCGAACCGACCTCGTACCGGAATGTGCAGCTTCGCCGCAGCGCTCGCGAGTGACCGTCCCCATACCCCGAGTCCCGACATCTGCTTTCCGATGTCATGGAGCAGCGCGGCACGACGAAGCCCAAGTGGAGCGTGGCGGGCCGCGGCGAGCCCGTGCTGTTGGTCCGCGGGAGGTTGGGCAAAGAACAGCGCAGCTTCCCCGTCGGAACGAAGAAGCAACCGAGCCTCACTCCGCTGTGCCTCGGTCAGCGGCATGGCGCGGAGGACCTCCAAGAACCTCCGAGCGAGGTGTGACCAGCCTCCCAACCGGCTCATGTCAGGCCCACGAACGCGGCAAGCGCCCGAATCGGAACCGAGAGAACGACCGAGAACTGAGGAATCCACAAGAGGGCGAACACGATGAGCAGACCGAACGGCTCGATCGACGACCACACGCGTTTCCCTCGTGGTCCGAGCGCAAGGGGCAGAAGGCGGCTTCCATCGAGCGGAGGAACCGGGAGGAGGTTGAACACGGCCAGCACGACGTTCACATAGGCGAAGTACCAGATGACTTGCTCGACAGTTCCCGATGTGAACGGCAGGACCACCTTGCCGGCGATGAGGGCGAGTGTGGCGTTCGTGATCGGGCCGGCGATCCCCACCAACGCCATGTCCCGGGTGGGACGGTGAAGATGTGCAGGCACGACCGGTACCGGCTTGGCCCATCCGAACACCGGCGCCCCCGTGAATGCAAGGACGGCCGGTACCAGCACGGTGCCCACGGGATCGATGTGCACCAGTGGATTCAGGGTGATGCGTCCCGCCCTTCGAGCAGTCGTATCACCGAACCGTTCGGCCACCCACCCGTGTGATACCTCGTGCAGGATCACCGATGGAAAGAGGACAGCGATGAACAGGAGGTTCTGGGCGAGGTTGCTCAAGAGCGCGACTTGCACTCGAGGCACAACACCGACTCAGGTCGTGCTTCGAGGCGCGCGCTGGAAATTGGCTTTCCGCAGCGGTCGCATACCCCATAGGTGCCTTCTTCGATCTTTGCGAGGGCACGGTCAACCATTCTGACCCTTCGGGCCAGGCTCTGTACGAGGCCGATCACCTCGCTTCGTTCTGCCGCTGCGGCACCCGCGTCGGCGAACGAGCCCGGGAATTGAACGTCCGAACCCAGGTTTCCCTGATCGGTCGCGCCGAACTCATCGAGCTGTCGGACGAGTTCCTCGCGCTCGGATTCGAGTGCTGAACGGATGGAGTCCATTGTTCGCTCACCTGCTCCGCGGATGGGACAAAACGTACACCTCGTAGAGGTGCTGGGGCGACACCTTGGTGTACGCCTGTGTGGTCGAGATACTAGCGTGTCCCAGCATCTCCTGGACGGTTCTGAGGTCGGCCCCTCCCTCCACCATGTGGGTCGCCGCCGAGTGTCTGAGGACATGTGGTGAGATCCGATCCCTGTCGATGTCCGCTCTGAGGGCATGACGCTTCACGATCACCCAGACCCCCTGGCGACTCAGGCGTCGTCCACGTGAGCTCAAGAACAGCGCTCCTGGATCGGGACTGCTTCCCTTCAGTCGCATCCTGTCTGGAAGGTAGCGTTCGATGGCAGAAACGGCATGTGCCCCGACCGGCACGATCCGCTGGTGAGAGCCTTTGCCGGTCACGATCGCCGTTCGCTCCACCAGATCAATGGCATCGAGGTCCAGTCCGACCGTCTCAGCGACTCGGGCTCCGGTTGCATACATGAACTCGAGGAGGGCGCTGTCTCGACGTCCGAGCGGAGTCGCAGGGTCCGGAGTATCGAGAAGTCGGAACACTTCCTCGACGCTCAGGGCCTTCGGGAGGCGGCGGGGAAGCCGAGGCGTCTCGATCAGCGTGGTCGGGTCGCTGCTCGTGAGCCCCTCCCCGACGAGGAATCGATGAAGACCCCGGAGCGACGCGATCTTGCGTGCGACGGTGGATGGGGCGAGCGCCGAGCCGTGCAGCGTGGCCACATACTCGACCACCAGCCCGGTGGTCGGTTCACGCCCTTTCAGGAAAGCCGCGTATTGCCCGAGGTCACGCCGGTATGCGGCGACCGTATTCGACGCGAGCCCTCGCTCGACGGCAAGCGACGAGAGGTACTCGCCTATCTCTTCTTCGGTCGTCACTTGGGCAGCCGGGACAGGAGCTCCGTCGGGTTCGTGTAGGGCAGCCCAAGGCTCTGGGCGACAGCTCTGTGAACGACGTGGTCGCCGATCACGTTCAATCCGAGAAGCAGCTCGGGGTGGAGTTCGGTTGCACCGGCGACACCGTTGTCCGCGAGTGCCAGGGCATACGGAAGCGTCGCGTTGGTGAGCGCGTAGGTCGACGTGTGCGGAACCGCTCCCGGGATGTTGCCGACTGCGTAGTGAACCACCTCGTGCAGTAGGTAGGTCGGGTCCTGATGCGTCGTTTCCCTGCTCGTCTCGAAGCATCCGCCCTGATCGATCGCGATGTCGACCAGCACCGATCCCCGCTTCATTTCCTTCACGGTGGCCTCGGTGACCAGCTTGGGGGCGGATGCGCCGGGAAGCAGCACGGCCCCGATGACCAGATCCGCCTCCTGGACCTGCTCTTCTATCGTGAGCAGATTCGAGGACAACGTCAGGATCCTGCCACGGTAGATGGCGTCGAGCGCCTGCAACTTGCGGGCGTCCGTGTCGAGGACCACGACTTGAGCTCCGAGGCCTGCAGCCATCATGGCCGCATTGGCACCGGCCATTCCAGCGCCGATCACGACCACCTTCGCCGGCATGACACCGGGTACACCTCCGAGGAGGATGCCTCTCCCCCCGTGCGCCTTCTCGAGGAAGTAGGCGCCGGCCTGAGTTCCCATCCTCCCGGCAACTTCCGACATGGGGGCAAGGAGCGGGAGCGCCCCGCTGGGAAGCTCCACCGTCTCGTAGGCTATCCCGACTGCATCACGTTGGAGCATCGCGTTGGTCAACTCGGGATGGGCGGCGAGATGGAGATAGGTGAAGAGCACCTGTCCGCTGCGGAGCATGGCCACCTCCGGCGGCTGTGGCTCCTTGACCTTGAGGACCATGTCGGCCGTCTCGAAGACGGCCTCGGGAGAAGGCAGGATCTCGGCTCCCTGGAGCGCGTACTCCTCGTCGTGAATGGTCGAGCCCTCCCCTGCCTCCATCTCGATCACGACACGATGGCCGCGATTGGCCAGCTCGCGCACACCGACCGGGGTGATGGCTACGCGATGCTCGCCCGGCTTGATCTCCTTGGGGACTCCAATGATCACGATTCGAACTCCCTTCTCAACGCCTGAAGCCCGATGACGGTCTTCGCATCCACGATCTTTCCTCTCTCAACCCTACGCAGCGCGTCGCTGATGGGCATCCTCACGACGGTTGCATGCTCCTCTTCGTGCCCTTGAGGGTTGGCCCGCACAGGTTCGAGATCCCGGCCGATGAAGAGCCATATGCGCTCGTCGGAGAACCCCGGCGTCGTGTAGATGGTTCCAAGACTGGTCAGTCTGCCTGGCCTCCACCCGACCTCTTCTTCACACTCTCGAATCGCGGTCACTTCCGCCGGTTCTCCGGCGACGTCACGTTTTCCTGCCGGAATCTCCAGGAGTCGGCGCCCCAGCGGGACCCGTTGCTGCTCGATCAGGATGACGTCATCGCCGATCACAGGCACTACGGCGACTGCGCCAGGATGGTGCACGACGACGCGCAGGAGATGGTGTCCATCGACCATGAGGTGAACACGTTCGATGCCGAGGAACGTACCCCCGGAAACGAATCTCCTGCCGAGCGTGGTCACCGGGCCTGGGGTTCCCGCAGATCGACCATGTCGCGGTCAACGACGCGTCCGGCACGGTGTTCCAACGCCGCTCGCACCAGCCCCAGGAACAGTGGATGTGGATCGTCAGGGCGCGAACGGAACTCCGGGTGAAACTGCGTTCCGATGAAGTACGGATGACTTGGGAGCTCGACGATTTCCACGAGCGCATCATTCGGTGACGTTCCGGACAGTCGCAGGCCGGCCTCTTCGAGATCTCTGCGGTAGCGGTTGTTCACCTCGTACCGGTGCCGGTGCCGTTCATAGATCAGCTCCTGGCGGTACGCCGACCGCGCGAGCGATCCCTCTGCGAGTTTCGTCGGGTAGAGCCCGAGCCGCATGGTGCCCCCCATCTCAGAGACGTCGAGCTGGCTCTCCATCAGGTCGATGACCGGGTGGGGGGTCGTCGGGTTGAACTCCGCGCTGTCGGCCTCGGTCAGTCCGAGTACCGATCGTGCGAACTCGATGACGGCGCACTGAAGTCCAAGACACAACCCAAGGAACGGGATGTTGCTCTCGCGGGCATGGCGGATCGCCGATATCTTGCCCTCAATACCTCGAATTCCGAATCCCCCTGGAACGACGATCCCGTCCACACCGGCTAGATGCTCACTCGCCAGCAGGCCACCCATGTCGTCGCTGGGGATCCACCGGAGTTCGAGCACTGCGTCGGACGCGGCCGCCGAGTGTCGAAGCGCCTCCACTACGGACAGATAGGCGTCCGGAAGATCGACATACTTGCCGACGATCCCGATCGTGACCGGCCGGGTCGCGCGCTGGGCCCGATCGACCATCTCACGCCACGCGGTCAGGTCGGGTGGCGGTGTGTCGAGGCGCAGTCGCCTCGTGACCACCGTATCGAGGCCCGCCTCATGAAGATCGAGCGGCACCTTGTAGATGTTGTCGGCATCGAGAGCGTTGACCACCGCTTCTTTGGACACGTCGCAGAACAGTGAGATCTTCTGAATGGCGTCGCTCCCGATCGGCCGGTCTGAACGAACGACGATCACATCGGGGCGGATTCCTCGACTCCGCAACTCGGCGACCGAGTGTTGCGTGGGCTTGGTCTTCAGCTCCTCGGAAGCGGCGATGTACGGGACCAACGTCACGTGCACGAACACCGTGTTGTGGGGGCCGAGGTCGTTGCGGAGCTGTCGTATGGCCTCCAGGAAAGGGAGACTCTCGATGTCGCCGACCGTCCCCCCGACTTCCGTGATGACCACATCGATCTCGTCCCGGTCTCCGATGCGCCGGATTCTCGACTTGATCTCGTTTGTGATGTGAGGGATCACCTGCACGGTGCCGCCCAAATAGTCGCCTCTGCGCTCCTTCTGGATCACCGACAGATAGACAGATCCGGTGGTGACGTTCGAATCCCGCCTGAGATTGACGCCCGTGAAGCGTTCGTAGTGACCGAGATCGAGGTCGGTCTCGCCCCCGTCGTCGGTCACGAACACCTCGCCGTGCTGGAACGGGTTCATGGTTCCGGGATCGACGTTGATGTAGGGGTCGAGTTTCTGATTGACGATGCGGAGACCCCTGGCCTTGAGCAGTCGCCCCAGTGAAGATGCGGTGATTCCCTTGCCGAGGCTGGAGACCACGCCGCCCGTTACGAATACATATTTCGCCACGGGACGTCAGCGTAGCAGCCCCGAGCGAACCATCGAGCATCTCACTCGATGTTGGCCGCCGCGAGGAGCTCCTGCGCGTGAAGTCGCCCTTGAACGGACTCGGGCAACCCCGCGAGCATTCGCGAGAGCTCCCGCAGCCGGGCTTCGCCGTCGACCTGCTCGACGAGCGCGGAGGTGCCCGCACGGGTGACAACGAGGTGGCGATCCGCGAACGCTGCAACCTGAGGAAGATGCGTGACGCACAGTACCTGGCGTCCCGCGGCAAGTCTCGCGAGCTTGCGTCCGAGCACGAGTGCCGTCTCCCCGCCGACACCCGCATCGATCTCGTCGAATGCCAGAATCGGCGCATCGCCCGCATGGCTCGCCAATCGGAGGGCGAGAACCACCCGGCTGAGCTCGCCTCCAGACGCAATGCGCTCAAGGGGTCCGGCTGTCAGGCGGGAATCGGAGGAGAAGGCCACCCTGACGGTGTCCGCTCCCTCCGGGCCGGGAACGGACGGTTCAACCGAGATGGCGAGACGAGCACCGCCGAGTCCCAGGTCCGCGAGCTCCTTCACGGAGTCCGCCTCGATCAGCGCGGCGGCCGCTCGCCGTGCTTCGAGGAGTCCCCTCCCGGCCGTGTCGAGCTCCGCTCGCGCCACGTCGAGATCGGCTCCCAGCGTGTCGGCATGATCCAGCAGCACCACGAGTTCCTGTAGGCGTGCCTCCACCCCAACCGCGAACTCGAGTACCTGCTCGAGAGTGGCGCCGTACTTCCGACGAAGCTCGGCCAGACGCCCGAGGCGCAACTCCACCTCCTCGAGCGTTCCCGGATCGTGATCCACGGACTCTGCCACTTCGCGAACGAGACGAGCCAGCTCTGCCGTGAGGACCCCGAGCGTGTCGGCCGCTTCGACGAGGTGGAGGCTGCTCGGGTCGACCCGTGCAACGGCTCTGAGCTCCTCAATGACATCGCCCGAGGCTTCGAGAACCGTATCGAGGGCCCCGCGGGCACGATCGAGCCGCTCGGTCAGCTCCCCGGCGCTTCGAAGGCGGGCCGCCCGGCCCATGAGGACCTCGTCGTCCCCCTGCTCGAAGCCGGCCGACCTGATGTCCTGAAGCTGGTAGCGCAGGATGTCCCGCTCGCGTTCCAGGGCCCCTCTGTCACCTCCGAGGAGCGCCAGGCGCTCCTCGAGTCCCCGAACCTCGGCCCACGCCTTCCGGTACCGCGTGGTCGCAGCGGCGTCATCCAGGGCACTGTCCACCAGCGCGCGCAGCGCGGAAGGCTTCAGCAGCTGGAAGCGATCGTCCTGCCCGACGATTTCGATCAGGCTCTCGGTCCGCTCATCGAGGACACGGTTCGGCACCATTTCCCCGTTCAGATAGGCGTGACTCCCTCGGCCGCCGATCCTGCGGGTGAGCACCATTTCGGTCTCCTCGAAGATCAGACGCCCTTCCACGAGCGCGCTGTCACCGTGCGGGCCGATTGCATCCGACGGTGCCCGCTGGCCGGTGAGGAGTCTCAACGCGCCTAGCAGCATGGTCTTGCCGGCCCCCGTCTCTCCACTCAGCACGGTGAGACCTTCTCCCGGCTCGATCCGGACGTCCTCGAGGATGCCGAGGTTCCTGACCCTCAGTTCATCGAGCACGTTCAGCCACCCACCGACCTTCGGTCCTCGTTGAGGTGGAACTTCTCCTTGATCCGGGTCGGGAACGACGTCCCGGACACCTCGATGAACCGCACCGGACGCGCTCCACGCTCGATCGTGATCACGTCGCCTGTGCCGGCCGTGCCGAGGGATCGCCCGTCGACGCTGACAGCCGCCGGCCTCTCCGCGACCAGCGTGCATCGGAGCTTGGCATCGGGACGGAGAAGCAGGCTCTTTGAGAAGAGCGAGTGCGCCGCAACCGGCGAGATGATGAGTGCCTCGACTTCGGGAGCGACGAGGGGGCCGCCCGCGGAGAGGTTGTAGGCCGTCGACCCACTCGGGGTGGCGAATACGAGTCCGTCGGCGTGGTAGTCGATGAAACGCTCCCCGTCGACGTCGACTTCGATGGAGATGATCGAGTGGCCCTCGGTCTTCTCGACGACGACGTCATTGATCCCTTCAATGGGGGGTGAGCCGTTCATGCTGGCCTGGATGGTCATCCTGGACGATTCCTGCCAGCCGCCGGACGCCAGTACGTCCAGCGCCTCGTCCAGCTGTCCGGGTTCGACGTCTGCGAGGAAGCCCTTTCGCCCAACGTTGACGCCGAGGAGAGCCGCCCCGGCTCGGAGCGCGATGCGACCCGCCCACAGCACCGTTCCGTCGCCTCCGACGGCTACCACGGCATCGATGTCATCGGCTTCCTCGACGATCTCGATTCCACGCAGACGGCATCCTTCTCGAAGGCGTTTCGCGACAACGCCCGCCTGTGGGCGTTCTTCGTGCACAACCAGTGCGATTCTCACGTGCTCAACCACCTGACGGCTCATCATGCCCTGGATCCGGAACGTACGATACCCCCTCGTCCACATCCGCCGGGGTGCTGCGGACTGTGCCCTCTCCACACCGTGCCCAGAGCAGAAACTCGATGTTCCCATCCGTACCCTCGAGCGGTGACCGCATGAGGCCCATCGTGCCGAGTCCCGCACCTGCTGCGCATCGAACCACCTTGTCGACCGTGCGAAGACGCACCTCGGCCTCGCGGACGATCCCTCCCCTGCCGACTCGGTCCCGACCTGCCTCGAACTGAGGCTTCACAAGGAAGATGTAGTCGGCTCCCGGCGCGCCACATGCAGCGAGGACCGGCACGACGGTGCACAGCGAGATGAACGACAGATCCGCGACAACGACGTCGAAAGGTGCCCCGAGGATCGCCGGCTCGGCATATCGGATGTTCGTGCGTTCGATCACACGAACACGAGCGTCAGTCTGTAGACGCCACGCGAGCTGCCCGTACCCGACGTCAACCGCCGTGACGGATGCCGCACCAGCTTGAAGGAGGCAATCGGTGAATCCCCCGGTGGATGCGCCCGCATCGAGGCAGTGCGCCCCTTCGACCTGGAGCGGAAAGACCTCGAGGGCACCCGCGAGTTTCTCACCTCCGCGCGACACGAAGCGTCGTCCGGAGTCCCTGAGCGAGATCGACACCTGGTCGTCGACCAGCGTGTTCGCCTTGCCTGCGGGGATACCTCCAACCGAGACACGTCCGCGCGCGATGAGGTCCTTCGCGGCGGATCGGCTCTCGGCCAGCCCCCTTCGGACCAGCTCCATGTCGAGGCGTCGGCGCGTCAGGCGGACGGCTCCTCATCCATCTCGAGGCGGCTCGCGAGCCACTCGGCCAGACGTTCGGCGATCTCCGCTGCATCCGCAGGGTCAGCCTCCGAGAGTTCGGCCAGAAGCCGAGCCACATGCGTATCATCCATCGCGGGCATTATCACAGGCCACCACCACAGGAGCGGTCATTTGATTCCGATCCGCGACGCGAATCCGGGTGTCACCCGACCGTTGATCACATGGCTGATCATCGGTGTGGCCACGTTCGTGTTCTTCTTCGTGCAACCCCACACCGAACAGGCAGCATACGAGTTCGATCTCGCACATGCTGCAATCCCGTGCGAGCTGTCGTCAGGGGCGCTGCTCGATCATGGAGACATCAACGGCTGCTCGGACGTCTCGAACCCTCCCCCGCTGTTTCCGAAAAAGAACATATGGGAGAGCGTCATCGCGTCCATGTTCCTGCACGCGAGCTTCTGGCACCTCGCCGGCAACTTGTGGGTGTTGTGGATCTTCGGCAACAATGTCGAGGACGCGTTCGGAAAGCTCGGGTATCTGGTCTTCTATCTCCTTTCAGGTGTCGTAGCAACCGCGGCGTTCGTACTATCGGCACCTGACGCCGTCACACCGCTCATCGGCGCTTCTGGCGCGATTGCAGGTGTGATGGGCGCGTATCTGGTTCTGTACCCACGGGCGAGGATCGTCTCTGTGTTCCCGATCCTGTTCTTCATTCCCATCGCGCTTCCCGCTGCGCTGTTCCTCGGCGTCTGGCTCGTCGGCCAGTTCTTCGTGAGCGGAACGGGCGTCGCCTGGCAGGCGCACATCGGGGGGTTCCTGTTCGGGGCGGTGGTTGCGGCGCTGCTACGGCCTGCGCTTCTCGCACACCGCCGTCGCCTCACGCCGGGTCGATTCTCTCAGGCAGGTTGACGATCGACTCGACGATCACGTCGGGTTCGAGACCCTTGCCGACATCCTTTTTCGAGGTTGCGATCCCAGTGAGCACGAGGGCTGCATGCCATCGTTCGGCCCTTGCCATCGCGAGGTCCGTCTCGGGCCGATCACCAACGACCCACACGGGCCCCGCTTTGAGGCGCTTTCTGATGAGCGTCCGGATCGGCAAATGAGGCTTGCCTGCGACGAGTGGCCGCACGCCTGAAGCGGCCTCGATCGCGGCCACGATCGCACCGGCGCCGGGGTGGATGCCTCCCGCACCAGGAAACGTGATGTCGGTGTTGGTCGCGATGAATCGGGCTCCGTTCCGGATCGCGGTGGCAGCGTCGTCGAGTTTCTGGTACGTGAACTCCCTGTCGAGTCCCACGACGACAGCGTGCGCGACCGAAGAGTCCTCGGTGACCGGAATCGACCTCTTCGAGAGCGCTTGGACGATCCCGTCCCCACCGACGACCATGGTGCGCGGCCTCTCCGACTCGAGCATCGAGGCAGCGGCCTCTGCCGACCCGATGATTTGGTCGACAGACGCCTCGTATCCGCTGATCTCGGTGATTCTCCTCGCCGTCGCCTCCACGGTGGCGGTCGAGTTGTTGGTCACGAACAAGATCGTGAATCCTTTGGACTCCAGCCGCCGGAGCGCGTCGGCTGCCCCTTCGATGGGTGTCGATCCACGGTAGATCACCCCGTCGAGGTCGCAGACGACATTGCCTTGCCTTCGCTCACCCGCTACAACTTCGGACATGTTCACACCCTTCCGAGGCACCTACTTCTCTGATGACGCGGCCGCCTCGACGAGCCCGCCGTACGACATGATCGACGATGTCGCCCGGTTTCGGGAATCGTCACCTCACAACATCGCCCGCCTCCTCCTCCCCGAGTCCCACGAAGAGGCCGCTCGGTTGCTCTCGAGCTGGAGGAGTTCCGGCGTGCTTCGGACCGATCCTTCGGCCCGCTTCTACCTGTACGCTATGCAGTTTCGCGCGACGGACGGGTCGGCGAGGGAAGCCCGCGGCGTCATCGGAGCGATGAGTGTCGAGGAATTCGGACCTCGGGTTCTCGCGCATGAGGAGACGATGAGGCACACCGGTACGGACCGGCGCCGGCTTCTCGACGCGACGGGTGCCAACCTCGACCTGATCATCGCGCTGTCGCCTTCTCGGGTACTGGCTGACCTGTTACGCCCCACAGGGCGCCCTCGCTGGACCGTCGAACGTGAGGGCGTCCGCCACGCCGTATACGACTTGACCGATCCGAACATCGGTGCGGCTGTCGACGCGCACCCTTTGGCGATCGCCGACGGTCACCACCGCTACACCGCCGCGCTGGAAGTCCAGGCCTCTCGAGGGGTTCCGGGTCCATGGGACTCGATCATGGCATTCGTTGCGCCAACAGAGGGAAGCGGTCTCGACATCCGACCGATTCACCGATTCTTCCCTCGCCTGCCCTGGACACCGCCCGTAGACAACTTCGACGTTCGCCCGGGCGAGGCGAACGTTCCGACGGAACCCGGAACCATCACTGTCGTCCGCCAATCCGGGTCGTGGCACCTCACTCCGACAATCGACGCTCTGCAACGCCTTCCACGGCCTTGGCGGCGTGCGAGTACTTCGATCGCTCGCGAGCTGCTCTACCCGCTCCTGGGAGTGCAGGAAATCGACGCCGAGTTCCATGGGGACCCTGATCGACTCCTCCGTCGACTCAGCGACTACCCGGGAGGCGCCGTGATGTTGATGGCCGCCGTTCCTGACGACGCAGTGTCTGAGGCCGCGGATCGTCGATTGCGCTTCCCCCGGAAGACGACTCTGTTCATGCCGAAGCCCCTCGCCGGCCTGGTCGTCAGGTGCTTCGACGATCAAGCACATGCATGAGATCGACCATGGTCGGCGTCACGGGGCGTAGCAGCACGGCCGGCAATGGCACCCACTCGGCGGCAGTGGCATCGTCGCCGGCCGCGAGTTCCCCTCCGATCACCTTCGCGTAGAAGTCGATCAGGGTGTAGTGCCAATCCGGCGGATCACCAGGTCCAATTGCCTCGCCGGCCCATGCGATGTCCCCCACGAAAACGACATAGCCTGTCTCCTCGAGCGTCTCCCGAGCCACGGCCTCTCTCAGCGTCTCTCCGTACTCGACTTTGCCTCCAGGCACCGCCCACAGGCCCTCATTCGCTCCTCTGCCGCGCCGGATCAGCAGCAACGATTCCTCACGAACGACGACGGCGCCCACGCCCGGGATCGGACGACGGTCATTCATCGCGGTGCATGATGATCAGTCGCGCTTTGAAGCCTTCCCCTTCAAAGAAGTTCTTCGCGGCGCGGTGCCCGGGCAACACTGCAACATCGAAAGACGTGACCCCCCGGGTCCTCGCTTCGGATATCAGCAAGCGCACCATGGCCTCCCCCACTCCTACTCCCCTGGCTTCCGGGTGCGTGAACACGATCTCGATTCCACAGATGGGCGCAGCAAGGTCGGCCACGAGGAACCCGACCGGTACGCCGTCGAACAGACCGACGACGCAACCTTCGAGTCTCGAGTCGAGTGCACGATCGATGGGCTCGGGCAACCCTTCCGTCACGGACCAGGCGGGGCGTAACGCCGCCATCTCCTCGTCGAGGAGTCGGTAGAGGCGGACCAGCTCAGGCACATCCTCAACCGTCGCGAACCTCGATGATGGGCAGGTCACCGTTGCTCCCTCCTGGTTACCCCCCACTTGGTGACCAGCCACATGGCTTCGAGCACGACGGGCAGACCCATTTTCGACTTCCCTGCCGCTCGGTCCCGAAACGCGATCGGCACCTCGCGTATCCGCAAGCCCTCTCGCACCGCCCGCCAAGCCATTTCGACCTGGAAGGCGTACCCCGCGGCGAGACACGTCTCGGGATGGAGACGAGTCAAAGCCTCCCTTCGGAACGCCCTGAATCCGGCCGTTGCATCTTTCACGGGCAGCCGAAGCATCAGCTTCGCGTAGGCGTTTGCTCCCTTCGAAAGCACCCGGCGGTGAAGGGGCCAATCGGGTGTCGAACCCCCATCGACGTATCTGCTTCCGATGGCCAGGTCAGCGCCCCGTTCGATTGCGTTCATGAGGAGAGGAAGCGCGGCGGGGTCGTGGGAGAAGTCCGCGTCCATCTCACACAGAATGTCGGCACCCGCGTCCATTCCCTGCTGGAATCCTTCCGCGTAGGCAGACCCGAGACCTTGCTTGGTGGTCCTGTGGAGGACCCGTACGAGTTCACTCGTTGAGGCCAGTCCATCGGCAACGTTGCCGGTACCGTCGGGAGAGTTGTCATCTACGATCAGCACGCGATACCCGAACCGGGTCACCGCGGTCACGACTGATTCGAGATTCTCCCGCTCGTTGTACGTCGGTATGACAACGGTGACAGACGAGGGATCAACCGGCACAGTCTTTGCAGATTAGCCTGCGCTTGTTGGCGAGCTGGCTCGTGCGCTTGACCAAGAAACACGACTGGCACACGAACTCGTCTCCCCGGATGCTCTCGGCGTCTGTGTCGAGTGTGAGTTCGGCTCGCCGGATGGCCCGGAGTTCCGCCGCTTCATCGAGGAGAAGCGTTTCGGCGACCTCGTCCTCGAGCAGTTCGAGCTCCTCCGCTTCGAGTTCTTCCAGGGCTTCCTCGTTCTCCTCGGCCGCCGCGTCGTCCTCGTCGCCTTCGTCGTCGTCTTCGTCGTCGTCTTCGTCGACGCTGCTGGTACTCGCTTCGCCGAAGCCTTCTTCGAGATCGAGTCCCAGACTATCCAAGTCCAGGCCGGCTGCGTCGTCTTCATCGTCCTCTGTATCTGCGAACGCGTCGATGTCGTCAGAGCCCTCTTCGTCGAGGTCATCGAGGTCGTCCGGTGCGTCGACGTCCTCGTATTCGAGTTCGTCGTCTACGCCGTCGAAGGTGTCGCGATCCATCTCGAGTTCCCTGTCTCCGGAATCACCCTGCCCCTCCGCCGGAGGGGCGGCGAGAGTATAACCACTCCTGTCGAAGTGTGGTGAAACGTTTGCGAAGAGCTTTCTACGAGTCAGGGATCTTGATCGAAAGGGCAGATCGAAGAATGGTGCCTCGCATCGATCCCTCACCGAAGTACTCCCCGTCGGCCTCTACCGGCCACCCATCCGAAACCTCCACCGTGAAGGTCTCGGCAGCGAAGTGATGAACGCCCGGCTCGCCCACATGGGCGCCCGACTTCGCGAGCCACCACAGGCGTGGAATGTCCCGTTTCGTTGCCTCGAACACCTGGATGTCGAACTGTCCGTCCGACACAGAGGCGTCCGGAGCGATGTTCCAACCACCTGCGAAGTACCGGGCGTTGGCGAACACTGCGAGAAGCGAACTCCCCTGGAACTCGTGCTCGCCCGCGCGAACCGTCATGGTGGCGAGCCGCACCTTCGGGTACACGAGTCCGAGAGCGAGGTGGTACTTGACCGATCCCAGCCACCTGGGCAGCCCGAGCGAGCGATGGAGGACGGCGGCCGTGAGGCCCGACTCGGCGCAATTCACAAACCGTCTCGATCCCCACCGACCCTCCAGCACCCCTACGTCCACCGTGGACGTAGCGTCGCCATGCAGCGCCGCCACCGCGCCCTCGATGTGCTGAGGGATGTCGAACGATCTGGCGAGGTCCGAGCCGGACCCTCCGGGGAGAAGCCCGAGCACCGGTGGCGTCGACCACGCGTGGTCGAGCAGCTGGTCGGCCATGAGATTGGCGGTTCCATCACCACCAACCGCAACGAAATGTGTCCGCCCTTCGGCGACACCGGCGTCGACAGCTTCCCGCATCGCCGATGGTGTCGTGGGCACTCGAACGTCCGCCGAGATTCCGTGCACCTCGAGGGCCCGGCGTGTCCGTCGAGCGGCGTGCCTTCCTCTTCCGGCGAGAGGGTTGACGAGGACGAGCCACTCACTCATGTTCGTACCGGGGGGCCGCCACCACGCCCCGATCGATCGCACCGATTGCTTCACTGATTGGGATTCTGTACGCGGGAATCGCGTCGCGCACCTGGCGCAGCACGTCGAGTAGCTGGCGCGACGTTCGCACGAAGTCCCCCGCGTCGGTGACGCCCGGCAGTTCGTCGAGATCGGCACCAGATGCCCACCGGTAGGCGGCATCCACGAAGCCCCTCTCCGGAGGGCGTGATCTTGGCAGCCGCAGGGATTGCTCGCGATCGACGAGCACTTCCCACAACGACTCCAGCCGCTCTCCTCGGCTCGACAGGCTGAATGTCGGCCACTCTTGCACTGCCGACTCGGCCCGCCGGGCCTCGTACACCGTCATCGAGATCAGTGATGCCATCTCGGCCGGTTCGAGATCGTCGAGCAGCCCGTTTCGAATCGCTTCGCAGAGCAGCAGGTCTGTGTCCGAGTAGATCGATCTGAGCCTTTCACCCTGCTCGCTGAGGGACCATCCGTTCACGTAGCCCAACGCACCCAGGAGTGTGAGGATTCGGTCGAGTTCGTCGATCAGGCCACCGCTCGTTCGCTCGAGTTCCTCGCGAAGGCGGTCGATCCTTCGTTCGAGCTTCGCCAGCCGCTGGTACGAGGCGACGTGGGTGGCGCGGTCGGGACATGAGGCGACCGGATGTTGCCGTACGGCCGAAGCGATCCGACGACCCACGTGGCGCCTGTACGAGCCGTCAGTCGTCATCCTGCGAGCATCCTCGACAGCCATCCAGCCGATCTTCTGCGCGCCGCGAAAGACGCGAGGCGTCAATGTCGAGAGCCGGCCATCCTCCATCACCATCACCAGTTCGACTCGTTTCCCGTGCCGACGTTTCACGACGATGCCGCGACCTCCGACGGTTTCGAGGATATCCCCTACATCGAAGGAGCCCGCGTGCGGCAACTGCCGCACGTACTCGCCTACGTCCCCTCGCTCACACGTCGCCTTTGCACGAAGGTCACCGAGTTCCCGCACTTGACGTGTGAGGAGCCGCCGCTTCGATGCGATCCCCTTCGACGCGAGGTACTGACCGAAGGACGCGCCGAGGAGCTGCTCGGCACGTTTGCGCGGATAGTTCGCGATGAGATTGACGGCCATGTTGTAGGACGGACGGAAACTCGACGAGAGCGCATGTGATCCCGCACGCGCGAGTTCGGCGACTCTGGCGAACGGTACGTACCTCGAGTGAAGCACCACACCGTATCCCACCTCGTCGATTCCCCTCCTCCCAGCACGCCCGGTCAGCTGCGTGTAGTCACCGGGACGGAGAAGCTCGTGCGTCTCCCCCGTGAATCTGCTCAAGCTTTCGAGGACGACGGTCCGAGCGGGCATGTTGATGCCGAGCGACAGGGTTTCGGTGGCAAAGACCACCTTCACGAGCCCACGAGCGAACAGCTCTTCGACCACTTCTTTGAATGCAGGAACCATGCCCGCGTGATGTGGCGCGATTCCCGCTTCGAGCCCGTACACCCATTCGTCGTAGCCGAGCGCCACGAGATCCCTAGGGTCGAGATGGGCCGTGTGACGCTCGGCTACGGCTCGTATCTCTTCGATCTCGGTCGGGTTGGTGAAACGGGCTCCGGCCTGGACGAGCCGCCGGGCCGCGTCGTCGCAACCGGCTCTCGAGAAGATGAAGTAGATGGTGGGTAGCATCTCCCTCGCCGCCAACGCCGAGATGGTCTCGTTCCGCCGAGGGGTTGTGTACCGTCCCGCCCTTCTGCCGCTGACCCGGGATTCGATACTCCGGTGTGGTGCCGCTTCGGCGAACATGCGCTCGAGGAGCACTTCATCGTCCCATCGGTCTTTCAGGGCGTACAGGTTCACCAGGGGTACCGGGCGGCGATCTTCTTGGATGAGTCTCGTTGGGCCTCTACGGCTTCGTACCCACGCGGCGAACTCGTCTGCATTGGACACGGTCGCAGAGAGACAGACCAGTTGCACGCCAGGTGGCGCGTGGACGATGATCTCCTCCCAAACCGCTCCCCTGGCCGGATCCTGAAGGTAGTGCACCTCGTCGAGGACCACGACGTCGAGATCATCCAGGGCCGACGAACTCGCATAGATCATGTTCCTCAGCACCTCCGTCGTCATCACGACAAGCGATGCGCTGCCGTTGATCGTGTTGTCGCCCGTGAGCAGCCCGACGTCCGGGTACAGGCGGCCGAAATCGTTGAACTTCTGGTTGGAGAGCGCCTTCAGGGGTGTGGTGTAGAACGCCTTCCGTTTGCGTTCCAGCGCTCCCTGGATCGCGAACTCCGCAACGAGCGTCTTTCCAGAGCCCGTCGGGGCGGTGACAACGACCGATTCGCCCGATGCGATGGCGCGAGATGCCTCTCGCTGAAAGGGATCCAGCTCGAACCCGGTCATTTGTGAAGGGCGAGCTTGACGACCCAGATGGTCGCCTCGTACAACAGGTAGAGCGGAACAGAGAGGGCAGTGAGCGTCAAGGGGTCGCCTGTCGGGGTCACGACCGCGCCGACGATGACGATGATCAGAACGGCCCAGCGACGCCCCTGTCCGAGTTTCTCAGACGAGACCAGGCCCGCGGCAGCCGCAGCGAAGATGAATACGGGGAACTCGAAGGCGAGACCGAAGACCAGCAAGAATCGCAGCGCGAGGCCGAAGTAGTCCGATGCCCCGATCACCGCGTTGAGCCCCGGTTGAATCCCCAGGAGGAATACCAGCCCTCGCGGGAGGATGTAGTAACCGAACGCGACGCCGGCCGAGAACAGCAGAACGAGCGCCGAGATGATTGGAACCGTCCACTTCCGCTCCCGCTTGGTGAGTGCGGGGTTGATGTATGCCCACACCTGATAGAAGAGGACGGGGCTTGCGAGGAAGAGTCCGCCGAACATGGACAGCCGCATCGCGACTGAGAACCCTTCGGTCACCTCGAACTGGTTCAGGTCCTGCCCCGGGAGCGCGAGGTGATACGGCCGGGCCAGGGCGTCGAAGATCCACGCACGGAAGATGAATGCGACGATCGCCCCGATCGCGATGGCGACTGCGCTCTTCACGAGCCGCCAGCGAAGCTCCTCCAGATGCTCGACGACCGAACGCGGCGTGTCCTCACTCATCTTCGGGAGGTGTGTCCCCGGACGTGGAGTGGTCCTGAGCGTCTGTGTCCGGTGCAGCAGACAGCTCCCGCAGTGGTTTCGTGGCTTCCCTGATCGGGTCGGTCAGTTCCCGGACTTCTTTTTCGAGTCCACGCTGCAGCTCGCCGGCGGCGCCCTGGATCTCGCGTACGATCGACGAGAGTTTCCTGGCCATCTCGGGCAGTCGTTTCGGTCCGAACACGATCAAGGCAACGAGAAGGATGACGATCAGTTCGGAAGGGCTGACATCGAAGAGCACAAGGCTCTCATGTTAGGGATGGGGCCGCCCAAGCGTCACTAGGCGAGCATCCTCCAGAACTCTTCTTCCCGGTCGAGGGCGTCGACGAATCGGGAGATCTCCTCGTCGGTGATTGGTCCGGGCTCCGGCACGATCACGTCGTAGCTGACGCCGGTTGCGAGCAGGACGTTGACGACCCGGTTGTTTGCCGGGCGTCGCTGCAAATCTCCACATTCGGGACACACAAAGAGGTAGCTCCCCTGGTCACCCGTCGGGTCCAGCTCGAGTGCAAGATCGTCGGGGTGCAGTTCGATGTCACCGCAGTGTTGGCACGTCGTCTTGATAGTGGTCATTCGGCGCTCCGCTCACCGTTCATGACACGTGTATCGGTCCAGCCGGCTGCGCCCTGTAGTGACTAATGCGAAATGGTCACACGTATCTAGTGAGGATGCGTTTTCGCAGTGAGGCCGTCGCCTCGCGGACTTCGGGGCCCTTCACGAGGACGGCGTCACCTCCCAGTCGTACCAGCAGCCTGGCGGCGACACCGGCATCCGATGTTGAGAAACGGACGGTGAGAGGATCCGTGTCGATCACGTCGACCGGGTAGTAGTCGGCGACCCAGGCGGCACGCGGTCCGAGGCGAATGGTGGCCTGCACGTCGTCCTCGGACGGGGTGTATCGGACCACGGGTGCAGGTGGGTCCGGATTGGGAGCGAAACGCTCCCCCGTCGCTTCGACCGAGCGGATCCGATCCATGCGAAACACGCGCTCTGCCCGTGCCGTCCTGCAGTAGGCGGACACATACCAGTTTCCCAGCGTGGTGAAGACCGACCAGGGCTCGATCAGCCGTCTGGTGGTCTCTCCCTTGGAGAGTGATGTGTAGGTCAGGTCGACGACGCGTCCCTCCGCGGCGGCGGAGCGCAGTGTCGTGACGATCGAACTCTCGCTGTCGATCTCGATCGCGATCGTCTCGTCGGACTCGATGCCGAGCACCCGGGTGAGCTTCACCACCGCGCTCCTGAGGGCGGGCGGCGCCTGATCGGTCGCCATGAGGGTTTCTGCCGCGGCGAGCAGAGCGAGTGCTTCCGACATACTGAGCCGCAATGCTCGCGAGAAGTAGTCGGCCATGTCGATGACGACTTCGTCGTCCTCGACGTATGCCACCATCAGGTCGCCGGGCCCGTACCCGGGCAGTCCGCAGACGAACACCAGGTTGAGGTCGGCGATCAATTCGTCTTTCGTGTAGCCGAACCGTTCGCACACGCCGGTGACGGTCGCTCCCGGATGAGCGATCACCCATGGGACCATCGAGAGGATCCGCGTCAGGCGTTGCGCCGTCCGGCTCATTGGCGTACTCGTTCGATGAGCATTGCCCGAAGTTCCGGAGGCTCGACGATCTCGGCCTTGTCTTCGAAGCTCAACAACCACCCGATGAACGCGTCGGGGTTTGCAACGGTGACTGTGGCCTCGAGTGAGCCGTCGTCGAGCTCGGTGACCCCACCGGTGAGTTGGCGTCTGGCCCACCATGCCGCGTCGGGATCGAACAGCACCCTGGCGACGACGTCCGCCTCACCGATCGCCCACGGCTCGACCGGCACGGCGTCGCGCAGACGGAACCCCTTTGGCCGAGTGAAGGCCCCGGCCCGCTCACCCAGGACCAGCCGCGCGGCCTTGTCGACTCTGAAAGACCGTTGTACGCCCGCTTCAAAAGCAACGAGGTACCAGTGCCCCCGCTGGTGGAGGATGCCCATGGGCTGCACCGTCCGGGTTCGACCGTGGTAGTCGAACGACAACTCTCTTCGTTCGGTCGCGGCGTGAAACGCGGTCTCCAGGTCGCCGGTCTCCAGCCCGAGATCGGCGGCCAATGGCTCGCCTCCCCCCGCCATTGTCAACCCTCCGAGTTTGAGCAGGGCGTCCGGTCCCGCGGGTTGTCCCCCAAGGCGCACGACCTGAGCTGCAAGCCACAACGCTGCGCGTTCTTCGTCGTTGAGATCCGGGTCTGGGAGCTGATACTCGTCTGGCTGCAGCGCGTACCCGTACTCGACCTCCCAGCCATCGGTCGCTCTGAGCTCGAGGGGTATGCCCATTCGTCGAAGCAGCGCCTTGTCCCGCTCGAACATCCTGTGGAACGCCTCGTCGGACTCGTTCGCGTATCCGGCCACCGTCACCCGAATCTCCTCGGCAGTGACAGGCCGTTCCGCAGTGAGCAGGAAGGCGAGCAGATTCAAGAGCCGTTCGATGACGCGTCGCATGCCCTGGCAACTGTAGGGGTACCCCGCCCCCCTTTGAAGTACCTCGTCAAAGGCCTTCGATCAGTCTCTCCACCCGCCTGTCCGTGTGTACGAACGGGTCCTTGCAGAGGATCGTGCGTTTTGCTTGATCGTTGAGCTTCAGATGGACCCAGTCCACAGTGAAGTCACGCCCGGCAGCCTTTGCTGCCTTGATGAAACTCCCGCGCAGTCTCGCTCGAGTGGTCGTCGGAGGTTCCAGTGTGAAGCGTTGGATCGCCTCGTCGTCAACTGCTCGACGCATGCGCCCGGCGCGCAGCAAGAGGTGATAGAGGCCACGATCCGGATCGATGTCGTGGTAGGCGAGATCCATCATTGCGAGCTTCGGATTCGACAGCGAGAGCTCGTGGCGGCTCCGGTATGCCTCGATCAGGCTCCACTTCGCCGCCCAGTCGAGTTGGTCGGCGAGCGACATCGGGTCCTTTTCGATGCCGACGAGCATCTGTTCCCAGTATCGGACCGCGGCCTCGATCGACGGGGGGAATCCATGGAGCCTGCCGTATCGGGATACCTCGTCGAGGTACTCCCATTGGATGTCGAGTGCAGACAGTTCACGGCCGTTTGCCAGGCGCACACGCCGTCTGCATGTCGGGTCCGCGCTGATCTCTCTGATGGCCCTGATCGGATTCTCGAGATCCAGCGCTCTGAACGTCTTGCCGGCTTCGAGCATCTGGAGGAGCGCGCCCACCACACCGACTTTCGTGTAGGTGACCTGTTCCGACATGTTCGAGTCGCCTGCGATCACGTGCAGTCGTCGGAATATGGCGGCATCAGCGTGGGGTTCGTCCCGCGTGTTGACGATCGGGCGGCTGCGCGTCGTTGCGGACGACACCCCCTCCCAGACGTGCTCGGCGCGCTGGGAGATCGTGAACCGAACGCCCCGCGCGGTCCGGAGCAGCTTCCCCGCACCTGTGTAGATCTGTCGTGTCACCAGAAACGGGAGAAGCGCGTCGATGGTCGCTGCGAAGTTCGCTTCCCTTCTGACGAGGTAGTTCTCATGACAGCCGTACGAGTTGCCTGCCGAGTCGGTGTTGTTCTTGAACAGGTAGATCTCTCCGGAGATTCCTTCTTCTCCAAGCCGTGCCTGGGCTTCGCCGACGAGTTCGTGCAGGACCCGCTCACCCGCCTTGTCCGCTGCGACGAGATCTCCGATGGTGTCGCACTCCGGTGTCGCGTACTCGGGATGACTTCCGACATCGAGGTACAGCCGGGCGCCGTTCTCGAGGAACACGTTCGAGGATCTGCCCCAGCTCACCACTCTGCGGAACAGGTAGCGGGCGGCCTCATCGGGACTCAGCCTCCGCTGCCCTCGGAGAGTGCACGTGACCCCGTATTCGGTTTCGAGTCCATAGATGCGGCGCTGCATCGACTCAGGGTACGCCGGTCAGGAGAGCGCGGCGTCCACGTCGGTGTCCGAGAGCCGCCGGAACACCCGACGGTGTTTCGTACCGTCCAGCACCGCGGCCTCCCAACCGTCGACCTCCCGGTCAAGGACCTGGCCGAAGACCTCAGCGACCCGGCGAATAGTCACCGCGAGGGGCTTCGGGGCGAAGGACGCACCGCGCAGCGACTCGTCGAGGGCCTCGAATTGCCCGCCGATCGCGCACACGTACCGCTCGTCGGACAGGGTTCCGTCATATGTGACACGGTAGAGATGGTTCGGGTCGCCGTTGATGCCGAGTTCCGCAACGAGGATCTCCACCTCGTACGGTTTGACTTCGTGGGTGAAGATGTTGCCAAGCGTCTGGGAAAACGCGTTTGCCAGTGTTTTCGCGCTCACATCGAACCTGCTGTAGAGGTAGCCACGAAGGTCGGCGTGGCGTGTTCCGGCAACTCGAAGACTCTCGAACTCGTTGAATTTCCCGACCCCTGCGAATGCCACTCTGTCATAGATCTCGCTGATCTTGTGCAGTGTGTCGCTCGGGTTCTCAGCGAAGATCAGGATCCCCTGGTCGTACTCGATCGCAACGATCGAGCGGCCACGCGCGATTCCCTTGCGCGCGAACTCGGCGCGGTCCTTCACGAGTTGCTCAGGCGGAACGTAGAAGGGGACACTCATCTGATTGTCTCCAATGCCGCAGACGCGAGATCGCCCACGACGTCCTCATCGATTTCCTCGAATCCTCGTTCGGTCACGGTCACCACATTCGGAAGGATCCCTCGAGCCAGGTCCGGTCCACCGGTCGCCGTATCGACCTGCGCGGCGGCGACGAGTGCTCGCACCCCGACCTCGAGTGCGCCGGCTTCGTCGAGCTCAGGTGCATACGCCGAGCGCAGATACGCTTTCGCGTCCCTTGACCCCGAGCCGGTCGCGCCATACTCACGTTCCTCGTACCGGCCGCCGACGACGTCGAACGTATAGAGCCGGCCAATCTTGTCGCTTTCGTCGTAGCCGGCAAACAATGGAACCACGACAAGACCTTGGAAGACGAGGGGAAGTTGCTGTCGAACCATGCGGCCGAGGTAGGTCGCCTTGCCGTCCAGGCTGAGCCTCGTGCCTTCGAGCTTCTCATAGTGCTCGAGTTCTGTCTGGAAGAGACGAACGAGATCGACGGCGATGCCCGCCGTCCCTGAGATCGCCACAGCCGAGAATCGATCCGCCTCGAACACCTTCCGGATGGTTCTGTGGGCTACGAGGTGTCCTTCGGTCGCCTGACGGTCGCCCACCATCACCACACCGTCGGCGAACCTCAGGGCCAGGACCGTCGTCGCGATTGGCGCCTCCAGCGCCCCGCTACCGTCCGGGATGCTCCACTTGGGTTCCAGCCCGAGCGATTGGAGGAGATCGGTGAAACTCGAGGTCGGACGTTCGATCACTCTCCGCCCTTCTGTACGTAGTTCCTGACGAACTCCTCTGCGTTCTCTTCCAGAACGTCGTCGATCTCGTCGAGGAGATCGTCCAGGTCGCCGGTGTCGGCCTGAGGCGCCGCCGGGATGTCCTGCTCAGGAGGTTGTTCTTCCTCGGGATGAGGCTTGCGGGTCTGTTCTTTCATTGTTCGCTTCCTAGTGCTTCGATCAGCGACATGACGTCCTCCGATGTATCGATCACATCGGCCACTCGATCGGCGTCGCCTCTCAGGGGATCCATCATAGGCACTCGCTTGTATGTGGTTTCACCCGTGTCGAAGACCAGCGAATCCCAGTTGGCGGACATGATGGAGGATCCGAATTTCCGCACACACCTGCCACGAAAATACGCCCTCGTTTCGCCTGGCGGTTCCTCCAGTGCCATCGCGACCTGGTGGTCGTCGAAGAGCCGCTCGATGGATCCTCTTGCCACGAGGCGGTCGTAGAGACCCTTGGCAGGGTCCACGTCGTGGTATTGCAGGTCGAGTGCGCGGACCCTTGCATGATCCCACCCTATGCCCTCGCGCGCTTGGTAGGCCTCCATGATGCGCAGTTTGGCCGTCCAGTCGAGACGGTCTGCGGTGCGTAGGGGGTCGATCTCCAAGTCCTCGAGGACTCCTCGCCACACATCGAGCGCTCCCTCGTCCGGCCTGGACCCGGCTTCTGCGTACTTGCTCAGCCAGTCGAGGTACTGCCACTGAAGCTCGAGAGCGGTCGCCGACGACCCGTCGGCAAGTCGAAGCCGGTGGCTCAATCCACGGTCGTGGCTGACCTCCCATGTGGCCGAGACGGGATCGTCGAGTTCCAGCCTGTCGGGAAGCGCTCCATCTTGGATGGCGGCAAGCATCAGTGCCGTCGCTCCGAGCTTGAGAAAGACTTGAGGTTCGGAGCGATTCGCGTCTCCGATGATCACGTGGAGCCTGCGGAACCGATCTGGGTCGCTGTGCGGTTCGTCGCGGGTGTTGATGATCGGACGGCGAATCGTCGTCTCGAGTCCGACGCGCGTTTCGAAGAAGTCGGCTCGTTGACTGATCTGGTACGGGACCGTAGGCCGGCCATTCTCTGAGCCGACCTTTCCGGAGCCAGTGAAGATCTGGCGGGTCACGAGGAATGTCGTGAGGTAGTCGATGATGTCCGAGAACGGTACCGATCGGTCGACCAGGTAGTTCTCGTGAGCGCCGTACGAGTTGCCCTTGCCGTCGCTGTTGTTCTTGTAGATCGACACCCTCTCTCCCGACGGGAGGAGACGCTGCGTGTTGCGGGCGGCACGCGCGAGGGCCAACTCGCCTGCTTTGTCGTACAGGGCGGCCTGGCGTGCACCCAAGCACTCAGGTGTCGAGTACTCGGGGTGGGCGTGGTCTACGTAGAGCCGGGCCCCGTTCGGAAGCAACGCGTTGAGCGCTTCCGGATCAGCATCCACGGGGACCGTGTACCGCCTTCCCCGGGCATCCCGGCCGGGCGATTCTTCTGTGAGCGACCACCGCACGGGAACACCGTCCGGCGAAGATTGGACGACCAACCCTGACGAGAGCACCGCACTGTCCTGGGTTCGCCCCTCGATGGTGATGCCGAACTCGGTTTCGGTGCCAAGTACCGCGAGATCCTCGCTATTGCGGCCGGAACTCATGGGAACCTCAGAGGTACTGGCCGGTTGTGACGGCTTCGATCTTCTTCGACTTGTCCTCGCCACGCACCAACGTCCGTACGTACACGATGCGCTCGCCCTTCTTGCCTGACACCTTCGCCCAGTCGTCCGGGTTCGTCGTGTTGGGGAGGTCCTCGTGTTCGGTGAACTCGCTTCGGATCGCCTCCATGAGGTCCTCCGTTCGGACACCTCGGCCGCCACCATCGATTTCGCGCTTGATCGCTTCCTTCTTCGCTCGGCTGACGATGTTCTGGATCATCGCCCCGCTCGAGAAGTCCTTGAAGTACAGCAGCTCTCTGTCTCCGTTGGCGTAGGTCACCTCGAGGAACTTGTTCTCGTCGTCCGTCGAGTACATTCGCTCGACGGTACGTTGGATCATCGACGTCACCACGGCATCCCGGTCGCCTCGCGAGGCCTCCACTTCGCTCGCGTCTATCGGCACGTCTCCCAAGTAGATGCGGAAGATCTGCCGGGCTGATTCCTCGTCCGGGCGGTCGATCTTGATCTTCACGTCGAGACGACCTGGCCGAAGGATCGCAGGGTCGATCAGGTCTTCGCGGTTCGATGCGCCGATCACGATGACGTTCTTGAGGCTCTCGACGCCGTCGAGTTCGGACAGCAGCTGAGGAACCACTGTCGACTCCATATCGGAGGAGACGCCGGTTCCCCTCGTTCGGAACAGCGAGTCCATCTCATCGAAGAACACGATGACGGGCACTCCCTGATCGGATTTCTCCTTGGCTCTGGAGAAGATCAAGCGGATCTGCCGCTCCGTCTCACCCACGTACTTGTTGAGCAACTCGGGACCTTTGACGTTCAGGAAGTAGGACTTGACGTCCGCTCGCCCCGTCCGCTCGGTGACGGCCGTGGCCAGGCTGTTTGCCACCGCTTTCGCGATGAGTGTCTTGCCGCAGCCGGGCGGGCCGTACAGCAGCACACCCTTCGGAGCTTCGAGCCCGTACTGCTCGAAGAGCTCTTTGTGAACGTAGGGAAGCTCGACCGCGTCTCGGATGGCTTCGATCTGACTGCGAAGCCCTCCCACCTGCTCATACGTGACGTCGGGGACTTCCTCGAGGATCAGCTCTTGGATCTCTGGGCGGTTCAGCTTCTCGAAAACGAGTCCGGTTCTCCCATCGAGACGAACCGCGTCACCGGCACGCAGTGACTCGTTTTCGAGCGGTTCGGCAATCTCGACCACCCGTTCTTCGTCTCCACGTCCGAGCACGAGAAGCCGTCCCGCCTCCAGGCCCTCCTTGACGATGACGACCTCACCCGCCTGCGCGAACTGCCGTACGTCCACGATGTTCATCGCTTCGTTCAAGAGCACGTCTTGACCACGTGCGAGTTGCTTCACTTCGATCGATGGGTGCGCCGTGACTCGAAGCTTCCTGCCGCTGTTCATGACGTCGACGGTGCCGTCCTGATTCACCTGCACAACGGTGCCGAATTGGTTGGGCGGTGCCGAGAGCTTCTCGATCTCCTCACGCAGGAGCGCGAGCTGCTCTCGGGCTTCCGTCAGCACCGAGGTGAGTCTGGCGTTTCTGGCGACGGTGTCGTCGAGCTGAACACGAACATCGGACAGCTGCCGCTCGAGAGATCGCGCGTGTTCTGCGCCCGTTCGCAGGTGCTCGACCTGCGACTCGAGTTCGGCAATCGTTGCTTGGAGCCGGGCCTCGTCGCTCATGACCTCGCGAAGTATACGACCGGCGCGTGCTTGGCGATGGAGTCACACCAACTCAGAACATGGGTATCATGCCCCGTATCCACGAAGGAGACTCTCGCACAATGAAGGTTTGGATCGACCAAGATCTCTGCACGGGCGACGGCCTCTGCGAGGAGATCGCACCCGATGTCTTCGTCCTACTGGACGACGGTCTGGCCTACGTCAAGGAGGGCGACAAGATCTTCGCCGCATCCGAGGGCAACCCCGAAGGGGCTCAGGGGCTGGCCGTGGTGCCAGATGGGCAAGAGGAGATGGTGATCGAGTCGGCGGAGGAGTGCCCCGGCGAGTGCATCTTCATCGAACCCTGACGACCATTGGGTCCCCTCAACGTGTTCGACGACCGACAACGATGAACCCGGTGTGGCCAACCATACGGTGATCGGGTCGCACCGACCTTCCTTCGATGTTCCAGGACCGATGGAGGGTCTCGAACGTCTCGATCATCTGGTACGCCCCCGTCGCCCGCATCGTCTCGACCAGCGTCTGAACTTGCGGAACGGTCGGTAGGTAGGCGACGAATACGCCCCCGGGCTGTAGACCACCGCCGCCCTCGGCCACATGCCAGGGTTCGGGCAGATCGAGCACCATTCGGGTTGGCGACACGGACGCTCCGACGTCTTCTATCGACCCGATTCGCAGGTCCAGGTTGACCGGGAGGGCCCCGAAGAACGCGTCGATGGTTCTGCGGGCGTGCGCCGCGTGGTCTTCGCGTGTTTCGACACTGATCACCTTCCCGGTGGCGCCCACCGCCCTCACCAGAGCGATCGTGAGCGCGCCGGAACCGGTACCCGCCTCGAGCACCGTTTCGCCTGGACCGATGTCTCCGTAGACGAGGATCGGTCCGACGTCCTTGGGGTACACGACCTGGGCTCCGCGTCGCATCTTGAGGACATAGTCGACGTACCGCGGGCGAATGGCCAGCAGCCGGCTGCCAGTCGTGGTTGCGATCAGCGTTCCCTCCTGGACCCCGATCACGTCATCGTGTGGGAGGGCGCCGAGATGGGAATGGAACTCACCCCCTTCCTTGAGCGTGACCAGATATCTGCGTCCCCGGAGATCCACCAGTAGGCAGTGGTCGCCCGAAGTGAACGTCATCGTCGAACCGATCGCTCTTGCAGCCGGCAGAAGGCGCAGATCGTCGCAGTCGTCGGCCGTCCGCAGGACTCGCACGAATGCAGATCCGGGGTCGGGGTGTGGAAAGTGTCCAGGTTGTAGAAGCCACCAAGGAAGTGCTGGGTGACACCTGGCGACTTGTGTTCGAGCAGCGCCATCCATTCCTTCATCCTGTTGACGGTGTTGCCGGCAACCAGCGGGCACTCGTCGACTTCGTAATCGATGCCCGAGAGAACGGCATACGCCGCGGTTTCTCTCTCCGCGACTCGGACTAGAGGTTTCACCTTCTTGACCAGACCACCGGAAGCGGGAAGGACTGCCTTCTGCCGGGCCAGGTACTCGGTGTTCCAATTGAGCACGTTCGAGAACAGAGTCGCCGCTTCATCATCGAGATTGTGGCCCATCACGAGGGCGTCATAGCCGCCCGTCAGCGCCTCCTCGTTGAGGATGTACCGCTTGGAGAGGCCGCATGCAGAGCACGGATTTCGTCTCGTCGACTCCGCCGCCTGGGGAATCGTGAAGCCGTATCGTTCACGGAGGTCGACGACCCGAAGGATCAAGTCTCGTTCCTTCACGAAGCGTTCGATGAAGGTGCGACTGTCGGCCGAGTAGCCGTCAATGCCGAGGTCGAGATAGACGCCCTCACATCGATAGCCGAGCCGGTGCAGAATATCCCAGATCGCCAGGCTGTCCTTCCCGCCCGACACCCCGATGAGCAAGCGATCCGAGCGATCGAACATGTCGAAGTCATGGATGGTCCGCTCCACCTGCCGTACCACGTGCTCGATGAAGTGGTCGCGACAGAACGCGGCGTTGTGGCGTCGTACCTCGATCGCGGCCTTCTCCTTGCAGACCCGGCAGCGCATCAGCCCCCCGAGATGACAGGACGCACCTCGACCGTGTCGTCGGGTTCGAGCATTGCGTCTCGAGTCAGAAGGTCCGCTCCTCGGATCACCAGCACCGTCTCCGGCACGATGTCTAGTGCCTTCAGCATCCGATCGACGCTGATCGGGGCATCGACCGCCACCTCTCGCCGGGGATGTCGAAGGATGACGTTCATGACGAGAACACCAGGGCCAAGACGCCCAGGGCGAGAGAGAGCACCATTCCGAGGACGATGACCCAGACAATGACCTTCTTCATCGTTTCGTTCCGCATGGCAGGTACTTTACGCGCTTTCTGGCTCCTTCCCCGCGGCTAGCCTGGTCACATGCAGCTCGGCGGATCCGCAGTCAAGAGCCTGTTTCGGGGCTTGCGAACCGGTGACGCCACGCTGGTACTGGTGGGAGCGGCGCTACTGGCGTTCCGGTTCCTCCGCACTCCCCGACCTTCCCGCGTCGTCTACCAGCGTCGCTTGAAACCCGGCGAAACGATCCGTATTGGATTCGAAGGTCAGGACCTGTAGACCTTCACGATTGCCCTGGCCTGTTTGCCTCGACGTCTTCCGATCAAGAAGGCAATGCCGACGACCGCGATCACGGCGAGCGCGATGAGCACGCTCTTGTCCTGAACGCTTTCCTTCGTCTCCATGAGCGATTGCTCGATCTCACGTGCCTTGGCTTCGATGTCGGCGCGCTCCACCATCAGCGATTTGCCCTCCACATGATCAGACCGGCCGCTCCTGCAAGCACGATGAACGAGATGAACACACCGAGCGCGCTCCACAGCTCGCCTTCCGGCAGAACTCGAACCAGGATCCGCATTCCTGCGACCGACAGGAGCACCGCTCCTAGCGAAAACAACACCGAGGCGGCGAACCCCATCCCGAACACGCGTCCGAGTCTCTTTGCCGGCTCGATGGTTTCCTGGCGCAGGTACTCCTTGGAGAGATCGATCAGCTCACTGACCTGCTCCGGCAGCTCCCGTAGATCACCCATGACACAATGGAGGCTACCCGAGCGCACGACACATCAGCGAATTCGTCCGGGCGTGTCACTATGAAATCCCTGCCAGTGCACCGCTAGGCTACCCGCCGTGAGCCACGGCACCCACCGACGCGCGCGCCCCCTCCGCAACTTCTCCGTCGTATGGGTGGGACAATCGGTCTCGCTGCTCGGCGACTACGTCGCCTACTTCACCGTTCCGTACTTCCTCACATCGCTCACGGTGCGCGCGTTCGACTTCGGGCTCCTTTCGGCTGCAGAGAACATCCCGACGCTGATCTTCGGTTTCCTCGGCGGCACTCTGCTCGACCGGTACCGGCTGCGTCCTTTGCTCGTCCTCAACGAACTGCTCAGGGCCGCGGCGTTCATCGTCCTGGCGATCGTCTCTCGCACCTCAGGAATCACCACCGTTGGCCTGTTTGCACTCGCCTTCATCTCGGGGAGTCTCGCGGCCTCCTTCAACGCGTCACTTCAGGCGTTCATCCCTTCCCTCGCTGCCGGCACGTCCCTGGCCCGAGCGAACAGTCGACTGTCCCTGTCGCAGCAGGCGGCGTTCCTCATTGGCCCCCTGATCGGCGGGGTCATCATCAAAGAGGCGGGCTTCCCCTCGGCATTCGCGTTCAACGGACTGACGTTTCTCGTTTCGGCAGCCTCGTTCACACTCCTGGCCCGTGTTCCGCCGCGGACCCTCGAGAGGAATGGCGACTTCGTCGAGACACTCAAGGAGGGGTGGCAGCACCTCTGGCACGAGCCACGAATTCGCCTCACGACACTTGGGGGCGGACTCGCCAACTTCATCACCGGTGGGTTCATCGAGGCCACGCTCGTCCTCATCGGCGCGGAGATTCTGGGGACCAACGACCCGGCCAAGCTCGGCATTTTCTTCGTCGGGATGGGTGCAGGAGGCATCATCGGTGCCATCAGCGCGTCGAAGCTCATAGATCGGGTCGGTCTCGGACGCAGCTATGTGCTCGGATTCGCCGTCCTTGGCGTCGGCATTTTCGGTCTGACATGGTCGAGGAATCTCCTCATCGTGACCAGCGTGCTGGCGGTCGCGTTCACCGGTCTGGTGTGGACCAACGTGAGCCTGCTGACCATGCGACAGCTCTACACGCCCCCACATCTTCTCGGCCGGGTCAGCGCCGCGAGCAGGAGCCTGGCTTGGAGCACCGTCCCGTTCGGAGCGCTCTTCGGAACAGCGCTCGCCGACCGGATCGGGCTGCTGAAGATCGTCCGGATTGGACCGATCCTGATCGTCGTGTTCGCCATCTACCTCGCATTCACGGTCGTGTGGAAGGCACAGAACACCCCCGAATACTGACGCAGGTCCGGTGCCGTTCCCGCGAGATCGGTGATGGTCAACCGGCAGAACCCAGATGGCAAGTCTGCTGCACGCGCTGGCATCTGGCCGCCCCCAGACGTTGATGGACAGACCGCTAGCCTCTCGTCGATGCGGCGTCCGAATCTCTTGTCCACCGCCCCCGGCACTACACGCGCTGCCTATTCGGTCGCAGACTGGGGTCTCCTCGGCGGCATCTCCCTCATTTGGGGATCGTCGTTTCTGCTGATCGCCCTCGGTCTCGAGGCGTTTCCACCCCCCGTCGTCACCTCGTTGCGCCTCCTGATCGGCGCAGCCACCCTTGCGATGGTTCCCGCGTCACGGCACCGCGTGAATCGCGCCGACCTGCCGCGAATTGCGCTCCTCGGTGTGGTGTGGATGGCGTTTCCCATGTTGATGTTCCCGATCGCAGAGCAGTGGATCTCCTCTTCGCTGGCCGGGATGCTGAACGGTTCGATGCCGATCTTCTCGGCGCTGGTCGCCGCCTTCCTCCTTCGACGCAGTCCGGGCCGGCCTCAGATGGTTGGGTTGCTGCTTGGTCTCGCTGGCATCGTGGCAGTCAGTCTCCCGACCGTCGGGGGCGGTGCCTCGGTCGTGCGGGGCACGCTCATGGTTCTCGCTGCGACGATCTCCTATGGACTCGCCGTCAACCTGGCGGTGCCACTCCAGCAGCAGTACGGGGCCTTCCCGGTCGTCTTTCGGGCCCAGCTCGCCGCCATCGTGATCGTCGTTCCGATCGGACTCACCCAGCTCTCCGGAGCGACATTCGCATGGGGGCCGTTCGCTGCGGTTGCCGCGCTCGGCGTATTCGGCACAGGTGTCGCACAACTGGCGATGTCCGTACTCGCGGGACGGGTGGGCGCCACGAGGGCATCGATCGCCATCTACTTCCTGCCGGTCGTGGCGATCCTCCTGGGCGTCCTCCTCCACGGCGAGCATGTCGCGGGGTTGTCCATCGTCGGCACTGCCATGGTGGTGTGTGGAGCCTTCTTGGCTTCGAGGGCCGAGCACTAGGACGCGCCCTGTCCTCGAACGCGGTGCGAGGATACTGTCACTCGTCCCCAAGGTTCGCTTCCATTGCGGCCGTGAATTCGAAGCTGCCACCCCGGCCTCGCCTCTGAGCTGTCGGTTGGCCATCGGAGCGGACTGTGCGGATGAGACCCTTGCGGTACAGGTGCCTCCCGAGGATGGGGAGAGCTATCTCCAGCGTGAAGGCAGTCGCAGCTCTTCCCAGAGCCCGCTGCTCAGACCCAGCACGCGTACTGGGGCCTCCTTCGGATACCAGGGCCCCCTCGTGCCTACTCTCCGAGCTTGCGGTGTGGGTAGGGCCCGCGAAAGACCCCGTACAGTCCGAGAAGCAGGAGTGGCCCCACGAACACGACGTAGAGGATGCGGGACCGAGCCCGTTTGATGCACTCGATCCTTTCCCCAGGCGTCCTTATCGCAGGATCGAATTGGTCGGCAGCGATGCCGATCGCCGAGCCACACGGCAGATAGATTCTGCTGACCTGCTCCTTTCCGACCTGGTACCCGGTGAAGTAGCGGACAGGCAGCCAAAGCAGCAACACGGAAAAGGCGACCCCGAGAAGTAGGAGCACGATGCCGGTTCGTCGGTACACGCCCAGAGGCTATACCGATCCGACCTCTGGTGTCTCATCCTCGACGAACGCTTCTGTGACTGAGTCGACCATGTCGTGCCACATGAGGTCGGACGCGCAGCGGGGACAAAGAAACGTCTTGCGGCCCTTCTTCACCACCGCAGGGGCCGCACGGCAGCGGGTGCACTTGAATGTCAGCCCTCGTTCCATTCAGTGAGTGGCATCGGCCACCTTTGCACGCTTCTGAAGTCTTTCGCCTTCTCCAACCATTCACCAACCCTTCTACCCTTGGGGCGAGCAGCGAGGAGAAGATGCAGACCGCGTTCGACCCCTTGGGCCGGTATCCGCTCTACGATCCCGCGTGGCTGCGGGGTCTCCATCAGACATGTCTGTGGGACGGTGGCCCGAGGCGTCGAGGTTCAGAGTTTTGCTCGGCTGTCTGCGAGGAACGCTTCAGGGAGTGGGAGGAATCGATGGTGTCACACGCTCTGGGACGCGAGCCGCTCGAGACTCTCCTCGAATTGGAGGTGCAATGAAGCTCGTCGAGTGTGTACCCAACTTCAGTGAGGGCCGTGACCGTGCCGTGATCGACGCGATCGCCGCCGCGATCTCCGACGTAGCCGGCGTCGCGTTGCTGGACGTCGATCCGGGATCCGACACGAACCGCACTGTTCTGACGTTCGCCGGTGAGATTCCTGCCGTGGAAGAGGCGGCGTTTCGGGCGATCGCACACGCTGCCGACCTGATCGACATGCGCTTTCACCACGGGGAACATCCGCGAATGGGCGCGACCGACGTCTGCCCGTTCGTACCACTCGAGGGGACATCGATGCAGGACTGCATCGACCTGGCTCGAAGAGTCGCAGCAAGGGTCGGCGATGAACTGGCCATCCCCGTGTTCCTCTACGGCGAGGCGGCAACCATCCCCCAGCGGCGCTCTCTCGCGGATGTGCGGCGAGGTGAGTATGAGGGCCTCCCCGAACGGCACGATGCACCGGACTTCGGACCCAGGGAGTTCAATGCCCGGTCGGGTGCAACGGCTGTTGGCGCACGCAACTTCCTCATCGCCTACAACGTGAACCTGAATACCCGGGACCGTTCGGTCGCCAACCAGATCGCCGCGGCACTCCGTGAGAGCGGCAGAGTCAAGAAGGACGAACACGGCAAGACCGTTCGGGACGCGACAGGCACCGCCGTTCGGGTGCCGGGAAGATTCACGGAGCTTCGCGGCGTCGGCTGGTACATCGAGGAGTACGGCCGAGCCCAGGTTTCCTTCAACCTCACCAACCTGTCCGTGACACCGCTTCATGCCGTGTTCGACGCGGCCTGCGAGGAGGCTGCGCGTCTCGGTCTACGAGTCACTGGAAGCGAGATCGTCGGGCTGGTGCCACGAGACTCGCTGCTCGAAGCGGCGGATCACTATCTCCGGGCCCGTGGCGCGACTACCGGCGTTCCCGAGCCGGAACGCATGCACATCGCCGCGATGAGCCTGGGCCTGAGCGACGTTGCCCCATTCGACCCCGCCCAGAAGGTCATCGAGTACCGGTACCGAGGGGCCCCGTCGGGACTCGTCACCATGCCGGTCCTCGACTTCGCCGACTCCCTATCGGCGGGCACCCCCACTCCCGGCGGGGGAAGCACCGCGGCGCTCGTGGCAGCGCTTTCGGCGTCGCTGTCGTCCATGGTTGCAGCCCTCACCTACGGCAAGAGCCATACTCCCGAGATGGAGGCCGCCGGGTGCAAAGCCCAGGAGCTGAAGGATCGGCTTCTCCAGGCTGTCGATCGGGACACCGAGTCGTTCAACGCGCTGATGGCGGCGTTCCGGATCTCCCGCGCCGACCCGGATCGACCCGCCGCCATCGCAGACGCGACGGTCGGTGCAACGATCGTGCCGCTGGAGGTGATCGAGTCCTGCGTAGAGCTTCTCACCATCGCTCGGAGTGTGGCCTCCGGTGGCAGCCAGAGCGCCGTGACGGACGCCGGCGTCGCCGGTCTGTGCGCTCTCGCAGCTGCCGAAGGGGCCTCTTTGAACGTACGCATCAACATGTCGTCTCTGGAAGGGCACGACGATTTGGAGCAGCGGCGCGCCGCTGCCCTCGACACGTGTCGCACACTGGCCGCCGAGATCACCGCGACGGTTGAATCCAGGCTCCCAACCTGACAGCCCCGTCCTGACGGAGGCCGAAGGCGTTCTTGCGCCCTGCCGACGGGTACGAGGTGCACGATACGAGATACGGGCCAGGAGTCGTCCCGCGAGTCCTAGTTCACTCCCGCCATCGAGAGTCCTGCCTCGATCGCGGCGAGGTTCTTCTCAGCGAACGCCGGGTACGCACTGACCGCCTTCCGGAGTACATCCGCGTCGAGCAGTCCCTCGTGGACAACTGCGCCTGACAGCATGGCGAGCGCGAGTTCCGACTTCCCGACGCGCTCGGGCGCCGACCTCGGGTCGAACACGCTGACCGTCCCGCTCGTGTTCAGGTCGGCGAACTCGGGCACGACGAACACCGGCCCCTTCATCTCCGGCAAGTACCGAGATGCCTTGCGTCGGCCTTCCTCGCTGAGGACGACGATCACGTCGGGCCTGTCCATTCCGAGAAAGTCGATGGCGCGGGGGCTCAGGACGATCTGGGAAACCGAGTGACCCGTCTTCACGGTGATCGGATAGTCGTCGCGCTGCGCTGCGTACAGGTCGGATCTGATGGCTGCCTCAGCGATCATCCGAGCAGCGGACCTCACCTTTCCTCCGGCCGAACCGGCCACCATGATGTTCACGGCCCGATCCAGCGGGGACGTCGACTCCGGAACCAGGGTTCGGACCCTCAGCGGCGTGGAACCTCTGAGTCGCTCCGCCGCGGCCCGATACGCAGACGCGTACTCGTCGACCTCGCGCCGGTACAAGACGCCCGAGGCAAGGCCGAGCTCTTCTTGCGCGGCGATGAGCGATCGCTTCCCAAAGGTGTTGTTCGGCACGAAGTACGCGGTGCACAGGTCCCAGATGTCCAGCAGAGCGAAGCCGGGTGTCTGCATTCCCTCGACGATCCGCTCGGGTAGGTCCTTGTCGAAGTTGGTGCCACGGTACACATACGCAGCTCCGTTCACGCCGACGGTGGAGCAGATGTCCAGGGGGTGTTCCAGGTTGCCGGCGGGGGTGGTCGAAGTGATCGCCCCGGCCGGCGTCGTGGTCGAGTGCTGCCCCCCGGTCATGCCGTAGTTCATGTTGTTGAATATGAGCAGCGTGAGCCCGATGTTGCGGCGGGCCGCGTTCAGCAGATGCGCGCCGCCGATCCCGGTCCCACCATCGCCCATGATGACCACGACGTGCAAGTCCGGTCGTGCCAGCTTGATGCCCGTCGCGTAGGTGAGACTGCGGCCATGCAACCCATGGAATGCGCTCGTCCCGAAGTACTGGTCCGACAAGCCGGAGCACCCGATGTCGCTGACGATCACGAGCTTGGCCGGGTCGATCTGCTGGCTGACCAGTGCTTCGTCGAGCGCGTCGAGGATCGACCCGTGCCCACACCCGGGGCAGAAGGGATATGCGCTCTCGTTGCGGTAGGTCTCGACGGTCACGGCAGAAACTCCAGGAACTGCACAGGGGAGATCAATTCACCGTCGATCCGCTGGAGGCCCATGACCTGTCGACTCCCCGCGATACGCTCGATCTCCCGCACATAGAGTCCGGGATTGAGTTCGGCGACTACCACACGCTCGATGCCCTCGAAGGCATCGAGCAGGCCCTTCTCGGGGAACGGCCAGAGGCTCTGCACGGTGACCGAGGAAACGTGCGAGCCTCTCGCTCTCGCCAGGGAGACCGCCTCTCGCATGGCGCCGGCGGTGATTCCATACGAGACGAACACCGTTGTCGCTCGTGGATCTCGGTCGATGTCGAGCAACTCGATCTCGTTGCGATGCGACAGAATCTTGTCTCGAAGGTGCTCGTTCAGCCGCCCTACGACGGCAGGGTCCTTGGTGATGAAGGCCTCTTCGTCGTGGGTGGATCCGGTGAACCGGACGACCTCGGTTCCATACAGCTCCATCGGGGTCGCGTTCCCCCCGAACCGATACGGAGCCCCTTCTTGGGTGACCTGTCTTTCCCGGACGGGCACTCTGACGTAGTCCTCCGAGGCAACCGTGTTGCGGGTCAGGTTGAGTTCCTTGTCGGTCAGCACGAAGACCGGACATCGGAATCGCTCCGACAGGTCGAATGCTCTCATCGTCAACGTGTAGCACTCGGCGATTGTCGAAGGGGCGAGCGCGATGATCGGGTAGCCGCCCGCGGTTCCCCACCGAACGAACTGGACGTCACCCTGGGCCGCGGTCGTCGCCCCACCGGTACTCGGGCCAAGGCGCTGCACATCGACAATGACGAGCGGCACCTCACCCATGATGGCCATGCCGATGTTCTCCGAATAGAGGCTGATGCCCGGGCCGGATGTTGCGGTCATCGACCGGGCACCCGTCATCGTGGCCCCGATGCACATCCCGATCGAGGCGATCTCGTCTTCTCCCTGCATCGCGATACCACCCGCCTTTGGCAGTTCCGCCATCATCATCATGAGGATCTGCGACGCTGGGGTGATCGGGTATCCGGCGAAGAAGTCGCACCCTGCGTCCAGGGCACCACGAACGATCGCTGTTGCCCCGTCCGTGAACTCGTAGGCCGTCATCACCTGGAAGCGTAGTGCCGGAAAGAGCAGGTTCAATTCGCCCTCTCCCCCGGGTTCATTAGCATGGCTAACAACACCTTCCGGAGAAGCCCATGCCCGATCGACAGCAAACGGCGGTCGCACTCCGACTCTCCGTCGGCAGACTTGCTCGACGTCTCCGCCAGGAATCGCTGGGAGACCTGACACCCTCACAGCGTTCGGCCCTCGCGACCCTCGATCGGGAAGGTCCGCTCCGCATGACCGACCTCGCCGCGATCGAGCGCGTCTCTCCCCCGTCGATGACCGGCATCGTCGGCCGGCTCGAAGAGCGCAGACTCGTCACACGCCACGCGAATCCGCACGATGCTCGTTCAACCGTGGTTTCGATCACCCAACGGGCGCTCGATCTCCTCGCAGCGATCAGGGCGAAGCGCACGGCCTTTCTCACGACACGCCTGTCAACGCTGGCCGACGATGAGATTCTGACCCTCACCCAAGCGATCGATCTTCTCGAGAGAATCACCGAGGACGCATGACCGCACCGGCATGGGCGTCCCGGGCGTTCTCTCCCCTGGCCGTCCGCAACTTCCGTCTCTACTTCATCGGCCAGACGCTTTCGGTCTCCGGTACGTGGATGCAACGCATCGCGCAGTCGTGGCTGGTGCTCGAGCTGACCGGAAGCGGGACGGCGATCGGCCTTGTCACTGCGGTTCAGTTTCTCCCGCTGCTCTTCCTTGCTCCGCTGGGCGGAGTCATCGCCGACAGATTCGACAAGAGGCGTCTCCTGTTTGTCACCCAGGGCCTCGCAGCTGTCCTCGCAGCAATCCTCGGCATTCTCGTGATCACACACATCGTGCAGCTCTGGATGGTATACGCGCTTGCCGGCGCTCTGGGGCTCGTCGCAAGCATCGACAACCCGACGCGTCAGACGTTCGTATTGGAGATGGTCGGACGTGGGAAGCTCACAAGTGCCGTCAGCCTCAACTCGGTACTCGTGAACCTTGCTCGCGTCCTCGGCCCCGCTGCGGCCGGTGTGCTCATCGTGACCGTCGGACTCGGCCCCTGTTTCCTCGTGAACGCGAGCACCTATCTGGCCGTTCTCGCGGCCCTGGTGCTGATGCACCATGACGAACTCCACTCCGTGCCACCCCAGAGCAGAAAGGCCGGACAGCTGCGTGAGGGGCTCAGGTACGTCTGGTCGACACCGGCGCTGCGAACGCCGCTGCTCATGATGGCGGTCGTGGGGATGCTTGCCTACGAGTTTCAGGTCATCCTCCCCCTCGTCGCCAAGTTCACGTTCGGCGGTGACGCAGGTACCTTCGCATCGATGACCGCCTTCATGGGTGGGGGCGCCGTGGCCGGTGGTCTGTTCACGGCATCGAGAAAAGCGCGGCCGGCGGTCGCGTTGGCCAGAACAGGCGCCCTCTTCGGCGCGACCCAGGTGTTGGCGTCATTCGCTCCTACCTTGGCGATCGAGTACGCGGCGATGGCGGTGGTCGGCGCGGCGAGTATCAGTTTCCTTGCGCTGGGCAACGCGACCCTTCAACTCCGGTCCACGTCGGAAATGCGAGGAAGGGTCATGGGACTGTGGGCCGTCGCGTTCCTGGGTTCGACTCCCATCGGCGGTCCGATCGTTGGGTGGATCGGTGAGCACATTGGGCCGCGCTATGGACTCGGGCTCGGTGGAGTTGCGACTCTGCTCGCGGCGGCCCTCGCGTACCGGGGCCTCGAGCGGATCGGCGCGATCGAGGGCGAGGCAGCAGCGCAACCGACAGCCAAGCTCGGGCCCTAGGCGTACCCGGCGTTGATGGGAGCCGCCCCCGCGCTCCTCGGCTACGCCTCGACCAACTCTCCCAACGTCGCTCCGCTCCTGGAGGAAGAAACAGCGAGCCTCTAGCCGGCCAGTGTCGTCGTCTCCTGGAGTGTCGTCGCCACTCCCCGCACTGCGAGCGCTTCGTAGAACGGCTGCGGTGGTATCGACGTCTCCGGTGGATGGACGCCTGGGTGTGAGAGTTCGCCACTCGCGAGCCATCTTCCGACGATGGCCGCCGGTGACGCCACCACCATCGTTCCTCCGGCCACACCCAGTTCCTTCGACGGCCATGCCGTCGAGTCGATGCGCAGCGTGATCGGTGCTCCGTCTCGGGTGCCCTCGGCGACCGTCGCGATGTCCTTGAATCCGGGGTGTTTGGGAGGCTCAGGTCGCAGTTCTTCGAGCAGGTCGACGAGCAGCTTGCGAGGGACCGTCCCGTCCGGGCGTGGTTCTTTCGATGCGAGCCCGAGTGAGGCGAGGAACTGCAGTTTGCGGAGAGCTCCTTCACTGAAACCGAAGAACCGGATCTTGAACTCGCATGCCTCGATGCCCTTGCCGGCGAGGCTCACCGGGATGGTGGCCACCTCCGAGTGCAGCGACAGGTGAGTCTTGGCATTTCCGATCGGTTCCCTGAACGGGAACATCTCCTCTTCGGACAGGGGTTCCACGTCGACGAACGCGCCTTCTCGGAACACCATCGGCCGCTCGGTTATCTCGTCGAAAATCGTCCACAGCGAGTACGGCCATTTGAGCGTGTCCGACGGATCGACGGTCGCGCCGTTGTAGATCTTCACCGACCGGACGGTGTCCATCCGCGTCGCCAGGTCACCGGCGTGCACGTTCGCTATCCCTGGGCACGATCCGATACCGAGCACCGCCGTCAGGCCGGCTTCGCGAAACCGGTTGTCCAGCAGCAACTGCTTGCGGGTCGTGTGGAAGAGCCCGCCAAGGTCGAGATAGTGGGCGCCCGCACGGAGGGCTCCCTCCATCACCGCGAGGTTGACTCCGTATTGGGCGGCGTTGATGACGACGTCCGTTCCCTCGAGGAAGGCGTCGAGTGACGGTTCGTCCGCGACGTCGACGGGCATATGGTCGAACCCGAGTTCCTTGGCAACGAGAGACGCCCGTTCACCGTCCAGATCGCCGATGGTCACCTCATCGGGGGTGTTCCAGGTCGCCAGATCGCCGGCGACGACACGGCCGATGATGCCTGCGCCGAGAAGCGCAATGTGCATGATGTCTCCTTAGATCGCCTCGCCGAGCGCCTCTTCGAAGGCGGTCAGCGATACGGCTACTTCCTCGTCTCCGTGCGCGGCGCACAGGAACCATGGTTCCTTCGCGTCGTCGACGGGCATCACTCCCCGCTGGATCATGCCGCGCACGACCGTCGCGTAGAGGTCCTCGTCGTGATTGGATGCATCCCTGAAGTCCTTCGGGGACTCATCCCCGAAGAAGACCGAGAACATGGCAGGCACTCCGACGATGTGGGCCGGTACGCCCTTGTCGGCACAGATTGTCTTCAGGCCTTGCATGAGTGCGGTGCCGGACTTGTGCATCCGTTCGTATGGTTCACCCGTCGACAGAACGTCGATGGTCGCCGCGGCGGCCGCAGCGGCAACACCGTTGCCCGAGTACGTGCCCGCCTGAGCAATACCACCCTTCGCCCATCCCCAGATCACCTCTCCGCGACCGGCGATCGCGGCGACAGGGAACCCGTTGCCCATCGCTTTTGCATACGTCCCGAGGTCGGGCGTGACTCCGAAGAGTTCCTGGGCTCCTCCCAGTGCCACCCTGAAACCGGTTTTCACTTCATCGAAGATCAGGACCGAGCCGTATTCGTCGCAAACGTCTCTCAACCCTTGCAGGTAGCCCTCTTGGGGCATGATGCCGAATGCATTGCCGAGCATCGGCTCGACGATGATCGCCGCGATCCTGTGACCGATGTCCCGGAACAACCTCTGTACCGCCTCCAGATCGTTGAACGGAAGCGTCCTGATCGTCGAGCGAATCGCGTCCGGGATGCCGGACGAACTCTGGACCGGAATCGGACGGTATCGGGATCCAAGTGCCGAAGGCGGTGCACTCGCCGTCGAGAACATCACATAGTCGTGGACGCCGTGGTACTGACCCTCGAACTTCAAGATGAGGTCACGACCAGTGAAACCTCTGGCCAGTCGAACCGCGTGCATCGTTGCTTCCGTTCCCGTGTTCGTGAATCTGAGGGCCTCCACCCACGGCACCGCGGCACGGAACTTCTCGGCCGCCTCGACCTCCCGACGCGAGGTCATTGCGAACGTCGTCCCGGACGCTGCTGCGTCGGCGACGGCAGCGGCAACAGCTGGATACCCGTGGCCCAGAACGATCGGGCCGAATCCACATTGGTAGTCGACATAGCGCCGGCCGTCCATGTCGACGACGTAGGCTCCCTCACCATGGTCGATGACGAGCGAGTCGTCCTCACCCCAGTAGCGAAAGCCGCTCGACACACCGTTCACGAGATTCGCACGTGCCCGTGCGAACCAGGCGGCGGTCTTCTCACCTTGCAGACTCATGAGTTGTCCTTTCCGTACCACCAGGGCTTGGCTTGCAGATCGAGGTTCCAGTGAACATGCCGGGCAGCGGTAAACGCCTCCATACCCTCCAAGCCCAGCTCCCTGGCGTTCCCTGAGGCTCGCATACCTCCGAACGGGGCGGCGAGATTGTCGACGACTGGATCGTTCACCCAGACCGTTCCGACCTGGAGTTGCTCGTAGGCGCGTCCCACGAGACCGGCATCCTGAGTGTAAATACTCGCCCCGAGCCCGTACGGTGTGTCGGCGGCAAGGGCGAACGCTTCGTCGGGTTCTCTGAAGCGCATGATGGGAAGCACGGGTCCGAACGTCTCCTCCTGCATGAGCGACATGTCGTGGGTGACGTCGACGACGACCGTCGGGCGCAGGTAGAAGCCGGTCGACCCCTTGGGGACGTCTCCTCCCACCACGATCTTCGCTCCGGCCTGTTCCGCGTCCTTCAGCTGCTCGAGCACTTTCATTCGTGCGGACTCGTTGCGCATCGGACCTATCTGGGTCATCGAATCGAACGGATCACCCACGCGTAGCCCCGCGGTGGTCTCGACGACGGCCTCCAGGAAGCTGTCGTAGAGGCTGTCGTGGACGTAGACACGCTCGGTGGACGTGCACACTTGACCTGCGTTCAGGAACGCCGCCCACACGACGGCTCTGGCGGCCAGCTCCGGGTCCGTGTCTCCAAACACGATGGCCGGGTCCTTCCCGCCGAGTTCGAGGTGAGCGGGCTTGGTCATGCGGGCGCACACTTCTCCGATGCGGACGCCCACCTCGGTGGAACCGGTGAAGGCCACCATGTCGGTTCCAGGATGCGACACGAGTTGCTCCCCGACCGTCGACCCTCTGCCGGCGACGACATTGACGACACCTGGAGGAGTCGTCGCTTGGAACACCTCGGCGAGAACGAGCGTCGTCAGGACCGTCTCCGACGCCGGCTTGATGACGACCGTGTTGCCGGTTGCGAGGGCCGGTGCGACCTTGAATGCGAGCAGCAACAGCGGGTAGTTCCAGGGAACGAGGGTTGCGACGACGCCGTAGGGAACCCGAAGGACGAGTGAGAGCTGCCCCGGGTCGTTGGAGGGGGCCACCCGTCCGCCGTGGACACGCGCAAGCTCTCCGTACTGTCTGAAGAGATTGGCGATCATGTCCACATAGAGGAGATTCCTCGAGTAGGGGCGTCCGGTCTCCCTCGTGACGATGTCGGCGATGTCGTCGGTTCGTCTTCTGATCTCGGCGGCGACGGCGTGCATCGCGTCGCTTCGTTCCTGCTGGGTGGCGCTCCACCAGAGCGCCTGTGCCCGCCTCGCGGATGTGACCGCGCGGTCGACCTGGTCGCGAGAGGCGGTCGAAACCTGGTCGATCGTTCTGCCTGTCGCCGGATCGACGACAGGCAATGGAGAAGCGGCTCCGGCTTCGAATGATCCGTCTATCAGTTGGAGGCGGTCCGCCACATTCTCACCACCCGCCATGCTACCCGGCGCGAACCCGGCACGGCGACCGTCCCTAGCATGGTTTGCACGAAGGAGGCAGCGTCATGGCGCAGGATTTGAAGCTCTACCTCGCCGGCGAGTGGACCGAGGGAACCGGCGAGCAGGTGCATGAGTTGTACAGTCCCGTGACGGGCGAACACATCGCGAACGTACCGCTCGCATCGCGTGCCGATCTCGACGTGGCGGTGCGGGCAGCGCGTGAGGCGACCGACGAGATGCGCCATTGGTCGGCGTTCGAGCGAGCCGATCTGTGCACGCGCATCGCAGCAGCGATCGAGCCGATGGTGGACGAGATCGCCCGGATCCAGACTCTGGAGCAGGGCAAGCCGTTCCACGCCGAGTCCCTCGAGGACATTCAGGAAGCCAACCAGTACTTCTTGAATGCGGCCGAGGACGCCAAGCGTCTCGGTGGTGAGGTCATCCCGACGTCGTCACGAAGCAAGCGCATGTTCACATTCAGACGCCCGATCGGTGTCTGGGCCGTGATCACGCCATGGAACTTCCCTGTCACGATCCCCCTCGAGTATGTCGGCCCCGGACTCGCAACCGGTAACGCACTCATCGTGAAACCACCGGAGTTCACATCCTGGTCCCTCCTCAAGTTGGCGGAGGCCTTCGACGAGGCGGGTGTTCCGAAAGGGGCCGTGTCGATCATCCCCGGTGGACCGTCGATCGGAGCGCAGCTCGTCTCCTCCGGCGGAGTCGACGCCGTGGGTTTCACCGGTTCGACGGCAACCGGCAAGAAGATCATCTCTTCGATGGGCATCAAGCGTTCGATCATGGAGATGTCGGGCAACGGCCCTACGATCGTGACCGGCGACGCCAACCTGGATGCTGCGGCGTCGCTCGCCGTCTACGGGGCGTACTACAACGCCGGGCAGGTGTGCTGCGCGACCGAACGCGTGATCGTGCTCGACGATGTCCACGAGGAATTCGTCGCACTGGCCCTCAAGGCAGCGGATGCCGTGCGTCTTGGAGATCCGTTCGATTCGGCTACCACGATGGGGCCCCTCAACAACGAGCCGACGGCGGCGAAGATGGATCGGCAGATCGCAGACGCGATGGCCCGCGGCGCCGATGTCCTCGTCGGCGGCGGGCGGGCGGAAGGCTTCCCCACAGATCTCTACTACCACTTCACCGTCGTCGACGGCGTCTCTCCGGAAAGCTCCCTGTTCTCCGAGGAGTCGTTCGGGCCGGTGCTGCCGATCATCACCGTTCGCGACGACGAAGAGGCCGTGGCCATCGCCAATCGATCGAATCTCGGTCTCCAGGCGGCCGTGTTCACTTCGAGCCTGTCGAAGGCGTTCTGGTATGCGGACAGAGTTCGCTCCGGGACGGTCGTGGTGAACGACTCGACGGACTTCTGGGAGACGTTCCAACCCTTCGGCGGTGCCGCTGGAACCGAGACCGGCTGGGGCCGAGGTCGAATCGAGGAGTTCACCGACCTTCAGACCGTGGTGCTGGACCTCGACAACGTGCGGTGAAGGGGGTGGCGGAGCCACCCCCTTCACTCGATCAGCTCTTTGCCTGATTGAAGTAGTCCGTGTAGTTGATCTCGAAGTCGCCCGTGTCCTCGATGAACTCGAGGCGCTTCATCGTCGCCTCGTCCGGGTACACAGCAGTGTCCGAGAGGATCTCGGGATTGATGTACTGCTTGGCCGCCGCGTTCGGGCTCGCGTAGTAGTTGTAGTTCGTCAGTTGTGCTCCGTTCTGGGCGTCCAGTAGGAAGTTGATGAACGTGAGCGCCGTGCACGGATGGTCGACATTGGCGGGGATCGCCATGTTGTCCACCCAGATCGTGCCGCCCTCCTCGGGCATGAAGTACTCGAACTGGTCCGGATTGTCGGCGGCGTCGAACGCGGTGAAGAAGTTCCCGTTGTACCCGTGCGAAATCGACACCTCACCGTTGACCAGGTTCTCGTCGTAGTTGTCCGAATCGAACGTGACGATGACGTCCTTAGCCGACTTGATGAGGTCGGCCGCCTGCTGAAGCTCGTCGAGGCTCGTGCTGTTCAAGGAGTAGCCCAGGTACTTGAGGGCCGCCCCCATCGTTTCGCGGGCATCGTTGAGCATGGACACCTGATGGCCCTGATTCATCGCAGGGTCGAAGATGATCCCCCACGAGTAGGGGTGATCCTCGCCGACGACCGCCAGATCGACGCCGAGCCCTGTCGTACCCCACTGGTACGGCACCGAATAGTCGCCCGTCGGATCGAACGGCATGGCGGTGAACTCGGGATCCAGGTTGCCCAGGTTCGTCAGCGCAGCCTTGTCGAGCTTCATCAGATCGCCGTCGTCGACCATGATCCCGACCATGTAGTCGGATGGGACGATCAAGTCGTAGTGCACACCGGCTTGGATCTTGGCAAGCATCTCCTCGTTCGACTCATAGAAGTCCTGGGTGACCGTGACGCCGTACTGATCTTGGAATGCGGAGATCAGGTCCGGGTCGATGTAGTCCGACCAGTTGTAGAAGTTCAAGTCTCCGTCCACTTGATCAGGCGAACATCCCATCGCTTCTGCGGCGGTGGTCGTCGTCTGTGCCGCCTCCGTAGTTGTGGTTTCGGCCGTACTGCTGCATGCCGACATCATCACCATGAGCAGCACCACCAGCAGGGCGGTCATGATTGTGGTTCTAGGTTTCAACAGTCCCTCCTCCATGACTGGTCGATCTACTCCTCTGGAAAAAGAGCGAGCCTGCGACCAACAACATCGACGCTACCAGCATGAGCGTCGATACGGCATTGACCAGCGGCGTCACACCCCTCTTCACCAGGCCGAACACGTATACGGGCAGTGTCGTCGACCCTGGACCCGTCACGAAGCTGGTGACCACCACGTCGTCGAGCGACATGGTGAGTGCCAGGAGTGCGCCGCCTGCCACCCCCGGCATGATCAACGGAAGGGTCACCTTCCTGAAGGTCTGCCAGCGGCTCGCGTACAGGTCGCGTGCCGCCTCTTCCAGACTCGAGTCCATTTGGGCCAGACGCGCGCGCACCACCACCGCGACGAACGAGATATTGAATGCAATGTGGGCAAGAGAGATGGATCCCAGCCCGAGTTCGATCCGTGTTCCGAACGCGCCGTTCAGGATCCCGAACGCCTGGACGAAGAAGAGCAGCATCATCACTGCCATCGTCACATCGGGGATGATGATCGGCAGGTACAGCAGGGCGTCGTACGTACGCTGACCCCGGTAACGGAACCGTTCCATCGAGAGTGCTGCGGCGGTGCCGATCACGGTCGACACGATGGTGGATACGGCGGCCACGATCAGCGAGTTCTTGAGGGATCGGATGATGTCCTGGCTCTGGGCGAGTTCCCCATACCAACGGAAGCTGGCATGCGTCCACACGCCCACGTTGCGGTTGTCGTTGAAGGAGAAGAAGACCAGCACGAAGATCGGGGCGTAGAAGAACGCGTAGACGATCCAGGAGTTGGCGGCAAGGAGTCGATCGACGAGACCCTTCGGTCTGGTCCCGGAGTTCACAGTGTCCGCCCTCCTTCTCTGAAGTAGATGAGGGTCGCCACAAGCATGACCGCCATGACCGCGAACGAGAGCGCCGATCCGAACGGCCAGTTCCGGGCGGCGAGGAACTGCTGGACGATGTAGCTTCCCAGAAGCGTCGTCTTTGCTCCGCCGAGGATTTCCGGCGTCACGTACGCACCCAGGCTCGGGATGAACACGAGGATGGATCCGGCGATCACCCCTGGGCGGCTCAGCGGCAACGTGACGTTGCGGAAGGCTTGCCATCCGCTCGCGTAGAGGTCGCGCGCCGCTTCGACGAGGCTCCAGTCGATCCGCTCGATCGCCGCGTACAGCGGAAGCACCATGAACGGCAGGAACCCATACACGAGACCGATCAGGATGGCGAGTGGCGTGAACAGGATGCGAGTGTCACCCAGTCCGAGGAGTTGTGTCAGCTGTGAGACTGGACCGTCGGAACCCAACAGCACCCTCCAGGCGTACGTCCTGACCAGGAAGTTCGACCAGAACGGGATCATCACGAGAACGAGGAGCGCGTTGCGCACGGCCGGCCGCCTGGTCGCGATGAAGTAGGCGAACGGGTAGGCGAGGATCAGGCAGATGACGGTGGCCAGGAGCGCCAACCAAAGAGATCGCCAGGCGATCTGCCTCACCAGCGGGTCGGCGAGCCTTTCGTACGAGTTGAGGTTCCAGTCCTGGAGCAGGGTCTTGCCTGTCGAGCTGCGCGTCGCGAAGGAGTACACGAACACCATCGCGAGAGGAACCGCGAAGAAGATCACCAGGTAGACGAACCCGGGTAGTCCGAGCCGGAAGCCTCTTCGACGTTCCGCTCGTTCCGCGGCCCGTTCGAGATCGGGCGAGGCGGGCGTCACTTCCGTGTTCATTCCGACAGGGCCTTCGACGATCCGGGCTGCCACTGCACGACCACCGCATCGCCGGGTGCGTAGGTCGCGGCGCTGATGGTGTTCTCGAGCCGAACCTTCAGTGTGTCGAAGCCGACGTCGACCTCGTAGAAGTTGGCGTTCCCCAGGTACACGCGACGGCGCACGGTCCCTTCGATCTGATTGACCGACGCAGGTGCCGGCTCGTCGGAGGGTGCGAGGTACAGCCGTTCGGGACGCAGAGCCAGCGTCACCGCAGTGCCCGAAGGAACGTCGGTGCGAGTCCGGACGGTGCTCCCGTTCGGCAGACGCACCACACCAGATTCCGCGACGACACCATCGACGAACGCCGTCTCTCCGATGAAGTCCGCAACGAACCTCGTCCCTGGGTGTTCGTAGATCTGCTCCGGCGAGCCGACCTGGAGGAGAAGTCCCTCGTTCATGACGCCGATCCGATCGGACATCGTCAACGCTTCCTCCTGGTCGTGGGTGACGTAGACGAACGAGATGCCGACCCGCTCCTGAAGATCCTTCAACTCTGTCTGCATCGCCTGGCGGAGTTTCAGGTCGAGCGCGCCGAGCGGCTCGTCGAGCAGCAGCACCTTCGGACGGTTCACCAGCGCACGCGCAAGCGCCACCCTCTGCTGCTGACCGCCGGAGAGCTGAGTCGGTTTGCGCCGTTCCATGCCGCCGAGACGCACGAGCTGCACCGCCTCGTTCACCCTGCCGTCGATCTCCGAACGCTCGACGCCGCGCATCTCGAGCCCGAACCCGATGTTCTCAGCAACCGTCATGTGAGGGAAGAGGGCGTATGACTGGAACACCGTGTTGATGGGGCGCTTGTTCGGAGGTCGAAGACCCATCTCCTCGCCGAACACGCGGATGCTCCCCTCGGTGGGGAACTCGAGACCTGCGATCATGCGCAGCGTCGTGGTCTTGCCACACCCTGATGGTCCCAACAGGGAGAAGAACTCTCCATCACCGATGGCGAGATCCAGATCCTTGACCGCCTCCACGTCACCGAAACGCTTGGAGATCCCCGACAGCTCCACCGCTGCCGACGTCACCTTGGCCCCCGCCGCTTCATGAGCCCTCCCGTGTGTAGACGATCTTGCCTTCGATCATGGTGAGGTCGACTCTCGTCTCGCCGATGGGTTCCGCTTCGAAAGGGTCCCTGTCGAGGACGACGAGGTCGGCGAGCTTCCCGGGCTCGATCGATCCGGTCCGGTCCTCGAGGTGGTTGGCGTAGGCCGATCCGATCGTGAACGCCGCGAGTGCTTCGTGCAGCCCGATGCGTTCATCGGGATAGAACACCGGCATGGTTCGATCATCGGGCGAGATTCGCGTGACGGCCGTTTCGATCTCCAGGAGCGGGTCAGGCGTCGAGACCGACCAGTCGCTGCCAAACGCCAGGGATGCCCCATTGCGGAGCAGCGACCCGAAGGGGTACTGGCCTGCACTTCTGTCGGGGCCGAGGAACGGGATCGTCAGCTCGCTCTGGTACCCGTCCATGCACGCCCAGAACGGTTGCCCGTTGGCGATCACACCGAGTCTGCGGAAGCGTGGGATGTCGTCGGGGTGGACCACCTGGATGTGTGAGATGTGATGCCGGTGGTCGTTCCAGCCGTTGGCGCGGCGGGCCGACTCGACTGCGTCGAGCGCGCTTCTGACTGCACTATCGCCAATGGCGTGGAAGTGGACTTGAAAGCCCTCGGCGTCCAGGATCGTCACGTACCGTCGAAGCATCTCGCGATCGATGAAGTCGATGCCGGTGTTGCCACTAGAGGCACCGGCTGCGTCGAGATAAGGGTCGATCATCGAAGCCGTGAAGTTCTCGAACACGCCGTCGAGCATCATCTTGACGCTTGTCGGTCGAAACCCGGGAGCGAACCCCTCTGAGCGGCGCTCGATGAGTCTCTCGATCTGCTCCTCGCCTTCGGAACGTTCCCACCAGAGGGCGCCGACCACGTGTGCGTGGAGCTCGCCCTCGCCGGCGAGCCGCCGATACGCGATCTCGGTGTGGGGAGTCACCTCGGCGTCCTGCCATGCCGTGATCCCGAGCGACAGGAGATACTCCTGCGCCACCTTCAGGCCTCGTAGGTACGTTTCCTCGGTGTCTCCGGGAAGGACTCGATACACCAGCTCCATCGCTCCCTCCTGGAGGGTGCCGGCCGGCTCACCCAACGCATCGCGTTCGATCCGTCCGTCGACCGGATCGGGGGTGGACCGGTCCACTCCCGCGAGCTTGAGTGCGACCGAGTTCACCCACGCTCCATGCCCATCCCTGTTGACGAGGAACACGGGCCGATCGGGGATGATGGCGTCGAGTTCTTCGCGTGTTGGTGTGCCGCCGGGAAACGCGTCCATCGCCCAGCCGCCGCCCAGAATCCACGCCTCCTCGGGATGCGCGGCGGCGTAGCGTCCGATCGTCTCGAGATGCTCCTCCCTCGTCTTGTCGTCGTGCATGTTGCAGCGCATGAGTCCCAGACCACCCGAAGGTGGGTGAATGTGGGCGTCCTGGAAACCCGGCACGACGAATCGTCCGTGGAGGTCTATCACCTCGGTGGAGGGGCCTTGGCCGAACGCGTCACGATGGCCGATGGCGTGGATTCGCCCATCACGAATCAGTACGGACGTCCCCCGACTCCGCGCTGCGTCCATCGTGTAGATGGTTCCGCCTCGCAGTATCAGATCCGCCATTCGGTCCTCCCAATTGCACGTTAGTCAGCGACCGACGGCCTGGTCGGTGCGGTGCGAGGAAATTGAGTAGCGTTCCGGCCATGGACGTTCGCACCGTTCCTTTCTGGACCGACGACTACTCCGAAACCCTCCCGACGACCGACCCTCCGGCCACGGTCGACGTTGCCGTGATCGGTGCCGGGATAACGGGTCTCAATGCTGCAAGGGTCCTGGCTCGTGCCGGGCTCACGACCGCCGTTCTCGACGCTCAGACCGTTGGCGATGGAGCGAGCGGGATGAATGCCGGCATGACCATCCACGGGGTCAAGCCCCCGGTCGAGCCGCTTCTCCGCCAGTACGGCGACCTGGGTCTCAGGCTCTGGCAGGCTTCGATCGATGCCATCCAGAGAGTCGAGGACGTCGTCCGATCCGAAGACATCGATTGTGCCTTCGCGAGGTACGGTGCAGCCGAGCTCGGATTCACCCGACGTGATATCGAGCACCTGTCCGCTGACGCTCGATGGAGCACCGAGCATCTCGGCTTCCCGATGGAGGTATCGACCGGCACGGACGTCCGGAAGGTGGTGAGCAGTGACCTGTTCTCGATTGCCCTCACCGACGCGGTGAGCGGAGGTCTGCACCCCGCCCGCTACACGTTCGGGCTGGCCCGCGCCGCGATACGCGCAGGAGCAACCATCACGGAGCACGCGGAGGTGACCGGCGTTCACAAAGCCGGCTCCGGCTATCGAATCGTCACCAGTCGAGACTCTCTCGAAGCGGGGCGGGTGCTGGTGGCGACCAACGGCTACACCGGGTCGCTGTTCCCGAACATCCGCCGTGGCGTGGTCCCGATCGGCAGCTACTCGATCGTCACCGAGCCACTTCCGGGACATCTCGCGAAGGAGCTGATCCCTGGGGGTCACATGCTGTGGACGGCCCGCCGGTTCCTCAACTACATCCGCCGTACACCGGACGATCGGATCCTCATCGGGGGACGGCGCAACCTCAGGCCGGATCTCGACCTCCATGACAGCGGACGGGATCTCCATCGCAGACTGCTCGAGATCTTCCCCCGGCTCGAGCCCTACGGGATCACGCACAGCTGGGGCGGGAAGCTCGCCGCCACCTTCGATCTGCTTCCTCACATCGGGAGGAATGACGGCATCTGGTACGCAATGGGCTACGGCGGCCACGGCGTGGCGCTCGGCACCTACCTCGGCATCGACGTCGCGGCGATGATGACCGGTGACCTGGCGTCGAGTCCGTTCGCCGAGATACCCCATCCGACACGGTGGTACTACCGGAGTCGTCCGTGGTTCTTGCCGCTCGCGGCCTGGGGGTTCCGTCTACTCGACCGGTTCGGTCGGTGAATAGTCTGGAGCGAAACGGAGGAACACGGTGATCACACATTGGATCGGTGGCAAACCGCACGAGAGACACCCCGTGTCCGCCGGGAGCATCTATGACCCATCCACCGGACAGGTGGTCGACCAGGTCGGTTTCGCGACCGTCGGAGATGTCGACGATGCTGTCGCAAACTCGTTGGAGGCATTCGACGAGTGGCACGATTCTTCGCTCACGACGAGAACACGCATCTTGTTCGCGTATCGGGAGCTCCTCTCCCGCCACGCGGACGATCTCGCACGGACGGTCTCCCGACAGCATGGCAAGACGTTCGCCGATGCACAGGGTGAGGTGGCTCGGGGCCTGGAGGTCGTTGAGTTCGCGTGCGGTGTTCCCCACCTCCTCAAGGGCGACTTCTCGGAAAACGTATCCCGCAACGTCGACACGTTGACTGTCCGCCAACCACTCGGCGTCGTCGCAGGCATCACCCCGTTCAATTTCCCGGCGATGGTCCCCATGTGGATGTACCCGGTGGCCGTCGCCACGGGCAACACATTCGTCCTCAAACCGTCGGAGAAGGATCCGTCGGTCTCGCTCATGCTCGCCGAGTTCTTCACCGAGGCAGGGTTGCCGCCGGGAGTGTTCAATGTGGTCCATGGCGACAAGATCGCGGTGGACCGCTTGCTCACACACCCCGATGTCAGAGCAGTCAGCTTCGTCGGTTCTACCCCGATAGCGCGCTACGTTCATCAGACCGCCACGGCCTCAGGCAAGCGTGTGCAGGCGCTGGCGGGCGCCAAGAACCACATGGTCGTCTTGCCCGACGCCGATATGGACCTCGCTGCCGACGCCGCCGTCTCAGCCGGGTTCGGATCGGCCGGTGAGCGCTGCATGGCGATCTCGGTTCTCGTACTGGTCGGGGATGCAGCGGACGAGGTGCTGCCGAGGATTCAGGCGCGCATTGCGGGCCTGAAGGTAGGTCCGGGTCTCGATCCCGAGTCGGATATGGGGCCGCTGGTCACACCCCAGCACCGGGACCGGGTGGTCGGCTACATCGACACGGGCGTCGAGGAAGGTGCGACCTTGCTCGCCGACGGCCGCGGGATCCACGTTGCCGACCACGAGGAAGGCTTTTTCGTCGGGCCCACCCTCTTTGATCACGTGAGCCCCGACATGACGATCTACCAAGACGAGATCTTCGGTCCCGTGCTGTCGGTCGTACGTACCGAGACGTTCGAAGATGCGATCCGTCTCGTGAACGACAACCCGTGGGGCAACGGCACCGCCGTGTTCACCAACGATGGTGGTGCTGCCCGCACCTTCCAGACGGAGATCCAGGTCGGCATGGTCGGTGTGAACGTGCCGATTCCGGTGCCGCTGAGCTTCTACTCGTTCGGTGGTTGGAAGGAATCCTTGTTCGGGGACCATGCGATCTACGGCCCGGAGGGCATTCACTTCTACACGCGTCCGAAGGTCGTGATCACCCGGTGGAGTGACCCGATCAATCGTGGCGTCGATCTGGGGTTTCCCCAGAACACGTAGGGCGGCCATTTCCTCCCCTCGCGAGGCTGAAGGCCGACGCCGGAGGGGGCTGTTCCCACCGACGCAGCCGATGTAGCCGTGGAACGGACCCTACGTCTTGATCATCACGTGCTTCGACACCGTGTAGTCGAGCACCGCCTCCTCGCTGAGGTCCTTCCCGAAGCCCGACTCCTTGAACCCGCCATGCGGGAACTCCGAGGTGACCGGGAGATGGTCGTTGATCCAGACGGTGCCGAAGTCGAGTGCGGCTGACACGCGCATCGCTCTCGCGATGTCCTTTGTCCACACGGACGCGGCGAGCCCATAGGTGACGTCGTTGCTCAGCCGGATCGCCTCTTCCTCGGTGTCGAAGGGCAGCACGACGAGCACCGGTCCGAAGATCTCGCTCTGGACGATCTCCGAGTGTTGATCCGCGTCGGTGATGACGGTGGGAGAGAAGAAGTAGCCCCGGTCGAGACCGGCGGGTACATCACCGCCGAGCACCACCCGAGCTCCCGCGGCCACCGCTCGCCGAACGAACCCGGCCACACGTACACGCTGCGCGTGTGAAATGAGCGGCCCCATGGCGACGTCAGCGTCGTACGGGTCGCCCACTTTCACGCCGCTCATTGCCTCGACGATCATCTCGACTGCGGCGTCGTACTGGCTGCGCTCGACGTAGACGCGCGTCGCCGCTGTGCAGTCCTGGCCCGAGTTGGCGGTTGCCCCTTCGGTTGCGCCGGCTGCGAGACCGTCCAGGTCGGCATCATCGAACACCACCAAGGGCGCTTTGCCGCCGAGCTCGAGGTGGACTCGCTTGAGCGTCTTGGCGGCGGTTTCCATCACCTTTCTGCCGGTCGCTGTCGACCCTGTGAGTGACACCATCCGAATACCCGGATGCTCAACGATCGCCTGTCCGGCAGCCGCTCCCCCGGTCACGACGTTGAGCACACCATCCGGGAACCCTGCCTCCTTGGACAATTCGGCGAGCATGAGCGTGGTACGGGGCGTCGTCGGCGCCGGTTTCAACACGATCGTGCAGCCTGCCGCGAGCGCGGGACCGATCTTCCAAACGCCCATGTTGAGGGGGTAGTTCCATGGTGTGATCTGTCCGACCACGCCGACAGGCTCGCGTCGCAGCAACGAGGTGTAGCCCTCCATGAAGTCCCCGGCGGCGGTGCCCACCCAGCTTCGGGCGGCACCGGCGAAGAACTTCAGGTTGTCGACAGAGAACGCCACGTCACCTTCGAGACTCATCGAGGGGTATGGCTTGCCGGTGTCTTCGGTCTCGACGCGTGCGAACTCGTCGGCGCGTTGGTCGAGGAGCTGCGCGAGCCGGTAGATCATCTCCGATCGCTCCGCGGGACTCAGCCGCCTCCAGCTCGAAAATGCGCGCGACGCCGCGCTTACCGCCTTGTCCACGTCCACCTGGCCCGCTTCGACCACTTCCTCCGTGGCTTCTCCAGTCGCCGGGTTCTCCAGCCGGCTGGTCGCTGCATCGGCACCCTTCTCCCAGCGGCCATCAATCCACATACCCCAGTTCATCAGGTCTCCTTTGCGGTCTCGGCGAGGGCCTCCTCGAAGAGCCCCAATGCATGGTCGATCTGCTCGCTCGTCACAATGAGAGGTGGAATCCACCGGATCACATTGCCGAGCGGCCCACATGTCAGCATCAGAAGGCCCCGCTGTTCCACGGCCTTCTGTACCTGCTTCGCGCGGCTCGAGTCGGGTTCGCCGCCGGTCGAGAACTCCGTGGCCACCATCAGCCCCTTGCCTCGCACGTCACCGATCACCGGGTAGCGTTGCTGGAGCCCGCCGAGCGCCGTCATGAGGTGCGCTCCGAGAGTGTCGGCGTTCTCGACCAGTCCCTCCTTCTGGATGACGTCGAGGGTCGCGACAGCCGCCGCACAGGCGACGGCGTTTCCTCCGTACGTGCCGCCCTGCGAGCCGGCCCACGCACGCTCCATCAGCTCTGTGGATGCGGCGATCGCGGACAGCGGGAATCCGGAAGCCAGTCCCTTGGCCGTAACCAGCACGTCGGGGCGGACGTCGTAGTGCTCGTGACCCCAGAAGCGTCCGGTGCGGCCAAAGCCGCTCTGGACCTCGTCGATCACGAGCAGGATGCCGTGACGGTCACAGCGCTCCCGAAGACCTTCCAGGAAGCCCGGCGTCGCCGGCACATAGCCCCCTTCGCCGAGGACGGGCTCGACGAATATGGCTGCTGTCTCTCGCGGCGCCGACTGGGTGGCAAACAGGTAGTCGAGTTCCCTGAGCGTGAACGCGGTGGTCGTCTCCTCGTCCCAGCCGTACCGGTACGCGTAGGGGAATGGCGCAACGAATACCCCCGCCATGAGTGGCTGGAGGCCTGCCCGGTAGGCCGCCTTGGAGGTGGTCATCGACAGGGCGGCAGTGGTCCGTCCATGAAAGGAACCCTGAAAGACGATGAGATTCGTTCGTCCCGTCGTCTGCTTGGCGAGTCTGGTCGCCGCCTCAACGGCTTCGGTTCCCGCCGACGTGAAGAACAGAGAGTCGAGCTCGGCCGGGAGGACGTCCCCCAGACGTTCCGTCAGCTCGAGGAGCGCAGGGTGCAGCACGGTTGTGTACTGCCCATGGATCAGCTCCCCTGCCTGACGTTGGGCGGCCTCGACCACCGCTGGATGGCAATGACCGGTATTGGTCACCCCAATCCCTGAAGTGAAGTCGAGATATCGCCTGCCATCGGCGTCGTACAGGTAGACGCCCTCACCTCTGACCGCCGTCACCCCGGTCGCCTGGGTGAGGAGTGGGGAGAGTCGTGTACTCATCGCGCTGCCTCCTAGCCGAGATGGATGAAGCGGAGTTGCGTCATCTCGTGTACTGCGTAGGCCGGTCCTTCTCGAGTGTTCCCCGAGTCCTTGACACCTCCGTACGGTTGCTGGTCGGCTCGATAGGTGGGCACCTCGTTGATCAGGACGCCACCGAAGTGGAGCGTCCGTGCGGCTTTGAGCGCCTTATGCAGGTCCGTTGTGAAGATCCCTGCGTGGAGGCCGTAGTCGCCCATGTCGGCGATCTCGAGGGCCTCGTCGAACGTCGAGTAGGAAAGTATCGCCACGACGGGGCCGAACACCTCCTTTGCGCAGAGGTCGACATCGAGGGGGACGTTGTCCACGAGCGTGGGCATGAGCAGGCCGTCTTCCAGTACGCCGCCGGCCACGACGGTGGCACCGTCGGCGACCGCCGCGTCGATCCAGCCGAGGACCCGCTGTGTCTCTTCGGGCGAGATCAGTGGTCCCACGTCGGTCGTCTCGTCGAGGGGGTCACCGACAACGAGTGTTCCGATCGCTTCGGCGAGCATCTCGACGAACCGGTCATGGACGGACTCGTGCACGAGGACCCGTTGGGTCGAGATGCAGCTCTGACCTGCGTACGAGAATCCCGCAACCCGCACCTTCGAGGCGACGAGATCCAGATCTGCATCCGGTTCGACGATCAGTGGCGAGTTCGAGCCGAGTTCGAGTGAGATCTTCTTGCGTGGGGCCTGTGCCGGGATGTGCCATCCCACGGCGGGGCTTCCCGTGAATGTGACCAGCGCCGGAATCGGGTTGGTGATCAGCGGCTCACCGACTTCCTTGCCGGAACCGGTCACGATCGATATCCAGTCGGCCGGCATACCGGCTTCGATCAGCAACTCGACCAGCATGATCGACGAGAACGGTGTCGACGATGCAGGCTTGAGGACGACGGGACAGCCGGCGGCGATCGCAGGCGCGAGTTTGTGGGCGACCAGGTTCAAGGGGAAATTGAACGGTGTGATCGCCGCGACCACGCCGATCGGTACCCGTAGCGCGAACGCGAGACGCCCGTACCCTGACCGGGAGGCGTCCATCGGGATCATCTCGCCGGTGAGCTTCCTTGCTTCCGCAGCCGAAAACGTGAGCGTGTCGACGCAACGGGCCGCCTCGGCACGGGCGGTGCGAATCGGTTTGCCGGCCTCGAGTGCAATTGTGCGACCGAACTCGTCGATTCGTTCGGAGACGAGTCGGGCTGCATTCTCGAGGACTTCCGCTCTCCGATACTGAGGGAAGTCGTCGCGTGCGAGTGTCATCGCGGCCGCTTCGCAGGCGGTTGTCACGGTGGCGGCGCCACATGCTGGAACGAGCCCGATGACCTCGTGCGAGTAGGGATTCCGGACCTCGATGGACTGATCGGTAGTGATTCGTGTGCCGGCGACACGCACCGGTGTCTGCTCCATTCCGCCTCCTTGTCGTCTTCGAGGATATCCGCCCATGTGGGTCCCTTGCCCGGGAGACACGGCTCGGTCGCCAAACACGCCGTCGGAACAGCGCACGCGCCGTCGCACTGGCGGTGGCACCTCGATCATCGGTCAAGACAAGGAACGGCGATGAATACACGGCAGCAGGTGTTCTCATGGTGTTGTCGTTCACTCTCGGATCATGTAGCCCGTCAGCGAGAGGGATACGATTGGCTCATGCGACCGGCAGTGCGACTCGCTCTGGCAACGACTCTGTTCCTCGCGTCGTGCACGCCATCGACGGCCGACACGACGACGAACAGCCCGTCGACAACCGTTCTTCCGACAACCAGCGCCTCCACGACGACCAACGCCCCCGCGACAACCAGCACCACGGCTGCTGCCCCGTGCGGCATCCCGGAGTCGATCAAAGACGAAGTCCGCTCGTATGTCGATATAGAGGCGAACGTGGGCATCGTCATGGGTGTCGTCGGTCCCTGCGGACAAGACGTCTTCGCGTACGGCGCCTCGAGCTTGGAAGGGGGTCGTCCACTCGACGAGGATACGGTCTTCGAGATCGGCTCCACTGGCAAATCGTTCACGGGAATCCTTCTCGCCGACATGGTGCAGCACAACGAGTTGGCGCTCTCCGATCCGATCGAGGAGTATCTCCCCGCCGACGTCGACGTGCCCACGTACGAGGGTCGCTCGATCACGCTCGTGGATCTCGCCACGCACACGTCTGGGTTGCCGAACCTGCCCAGCAACCTGAACCCCGCCGATGAGCTGAGGCCGTACGCCGACTACACGTTCGATCAGATGTACGAGGAGCTCGGAACCGTGGAGCTGTCGACCGCACCCGGGTCGGAGTACCAGTACTCGAACTTCGGGATGGGCGTGCTGGGACACATCCTCGAGCTGCACAGCGGGATGAGCTACGAGGATCTCGTGATCTCCAGAATTACCGATGTGCTCGGAATGCCGGACACACGGGCGACCCTGACTTCAGACATGGAGAGCCGCCTCGCACTCGGGTATCGCGACAAGGTGGTCTTTCCGCTGTGGGACAACCCGACGCTCGCAGGGGCGGGCGAGCTGAGGAGCACGGTGCGCGATCTCCTCACCTACCTGGCGGCGAATCTCGGCCTCCAGGAGTCGGACCTCTTCGACGCGATGCAGCTCACTCACCAGCGCTTCCACCAAGCGGACGACATCTACGGTGTCGGCCTTGGCTGGCACATCCACCATCGAAGCTACGGGGAGGTCGTCGAGGACCACGGTGCCACCGGCGGGTACTGGTGCTACGTGGGGTTCCTCCAGGACAAACAGGTCGGAGTCGTTGTTCTCACCAACACCTTTCACAGCGTCGATCAGATCGGCCTCGACCTGCTCGCGAAGTCGTAGCTCGAGATTGAGCTATCCGTTCTCCGTCTGATGCCGAGTCGCGGCAAATGCGATTCGGGCAACGATCCAGGCGACGGCGATCGACATCAGGACCAAGAGCCAGGGGTTGATGTTGCGTGACTCCATGTGTGTCCTCCTGACACGAACCTACTCGTTGGAGCGTGCCGGCTGTTCAGGGCCGAACGTGCAGGTGCATTGCGGCGAGCGTGACCGTTTCGACGAATCCGAGCGACAGTGCGAGACGGCGTGAACCCGAGTTCTCCCAATTGCAGCGGTACAGCGGCAGCCGACCTCGGTCGAAGATCTGTTCGCACAGTGTCGACACGGCGGCGCTCCCCCACCCTTGCGCGCGCATCTCCGGACGGGTGAGAACGGCAATGTCGGCGAAGCTCTCTCCGTACTCGAAGGGCCGTTCGCTGGCGTAGGCACCGATCCTGCCCTGTTGATCGACGAGCGCCAGGATGAACGGGTCGAGGTTGTCGAGATTCACATCCGCCTCGTCCGCGTCGTCGGGTCCGACTGCATCCACCAAGTCGGCGATGAGCGCCCGGTCGTCGGGATCGTCAGCGTCGAGCACAATCGGGGTCGTGCCCTCAGGAAGGTCTGGTGGCCTCATCATCGACGCGTCTACAAGGTGGATCCAGCCGCCGCCTTCGAATTCGTAGCCGTGCCCTGTCGCCCAGCCTCTGAGCTCCGACGGTGGCAACGACCTGGCGGGATCCGCCAGCAACCGGACGGTGTCGGCGACCGCGGAATCGCAGTAGATGATGGTGTGAGCACCGACCAGGTAGGCCGACGCTCGGCTGGTTCTCTCCCTGTCTTCGACCGGGGCGATCGTCGTACCCGGACTGTCGAAGAGCGTGGCCTCGACGCGCCCGTACCTGGCCAGACCCTCCCGAAGGTGTCGGTCGATCTCACGGAATCGCATCCGGCGAGGCTAGCCGCCCTCCAGATCCGGGATTCGTCCGGAGGATCGAAGGTGGACCGCCGCTCCTGCGTCTGCAGGACTCGCCTGGCTGGAGCGTTGCAGGCAGTTCCAGCCGGAAGACACTCCATCCACTCACGGATCATGGATGACCATTCACCAGAGGTCCCCTTGACTACTCCCCCACCTGAACCGCAGCATCTCAACGCACAACGTCCCAGGTGATCTGACCAGCCGACACGCGTGAGTAGTCCCGCGGGCGATCAGCGCTCGGAGTCCCGGACTGCGTCGATCAGCTCGGCCACGTCGTGCCCCTGGTACTCCTCGAGCGGCCTGTCGCCTGACAGGTCGGTGCCAGATGACAGACGTAGCGTCCCCGCGACTGTGATTTCAGCGACCCCGAGGGGTCCGGCGGTGGGCACCCAGAAGCCGGTTTCTCCGACTCGAGCGAGGAACAGCACGAAGCGCTGCCCAACGTCGAAGGCCGGGTAGCTGTCGAGGCTGAAACGAGACATGGTCTCGCCGCTCTCGGCATCACGTACAGCGGAGGGAAGGACCATCACGATCTCGTCGTCACCGCCTCCCTTGACCCATTCGACCGGGCGAAACACCCAACCGTCGTACTCGGTCACTGGACCCGATTGATCCTCGGCGTCCGTAGGTTCCACCCAGACGTCGCTCTCGACCCGTTCGAACTCGCCAACCACCACCGCGGACGACATCCGGGCCAGGTCGACGGCAGTCTCGATCGGGAAGTATGAGACGTCGTTCTGCTGGGTGGGCACGGTTCGCTCAACCCCGCGGTTCGTGCAGCCGACGAGGAATGGCGCGAGGCAGATCAGCCACACGACCATTCGAGCCCTCATGTCCCTGTCCTCTGGCTCGTTCTTCGGCGGAGATCATACCTCCCGGGCGCTGATCCGCCGCGAGGCGCCGCGAGCGAGCGGCCGACGCGGTCGTCAACGCTCTGGCCGGCAACGGTGGCGATGTGCTGGGCGAGTTACGCCGGATCGCAAGGACGAAGGCGCACCTGGCGATGCTTCGAGGACGAGGACACGCGGTGTCATCTGGCCGCTTGAAATGGTGGAAACCCACGAAGCCACGGGCGGGTACCGCTGTTTCCTCGATTTCTTCGCACGGCCGCAGGCCGACGTGGTCGCGTTGACCAACAACTACAACGATGTCGACCAGATCGGCATCGATCTCATCGGCGCATCACTCCCCGACTCGTAGGCCGTCGGCCAGCTACGTGAGACAATACGTCCCATGGGTTTTCCAGTGCGCACACTCGACGGCCTTGTTGGCGACTGGCATCTCGAGGGCGAGATTCTCGGCAAACGCCTCGTACAGGAGGTGAAGGTCGAATGGGTGCTCGGTGGCGCCTACCTCAGGATGCACTATCTGCCGTCGACCGTTACCCCCTTGACGGACACACCGTACGAGGCCTTCGCGTTCATCGGATGGGATCCCGCGGAACAGGGACATCTGATGATGTTTCTCTTCGACACGTTCGGAGCGGCATACTCAACTCCGGGGCCGGGATCCCCTTTGGAGGACGGGGGCGTCCGATTCGCGTTCCCCTACCGTCAAGGCGAGTTCGTGACCGACGTGATTCCAGAGGGTGACGGGTGGAGCATCAAGCAGTTCTCACGCGAGGACGACCGGCTCGTTCCGTTCGGTGTCAAGCACCTGACCCGCAGCTAGTGCCCCTGTCATCCCCTGTCCACGTCGACGACCAGCGGTCCTTCGCCGTCGCCGAAACGCATGACAACCGCCCGAACGTCAACATTGCTGCTGACGATTTCTCTGTGCTCGACACCTGCCGGAACTACCACGAAGTCCCCCGTCGTCGCTTCAGAGGATTCGTCGTCTCCATGTTCAACCGTCAGTGTGCCCGACAGCATGGAGAACACCGGTGGTGTTGGTTCCGTGGTGATGCCACCCGGTGGAGGCACCTGCCGGTACCGTCGAAATCCCTGCCCAGAGCGTGGGTTCGTCGACAGCGGTCCGGCGACTGACCCCACCGGCCGCGTCCGCATCGGTGATGCCGGACCCCTTGGCGACGTGCACATGGTTCACTTCTGCTCCCTCCCGGATTGCTTCGCGCCAAACCTGTGCCGAGCATACCGAGGAGGGACTGACTATCCAGGTGAGTGCGGAAGGATGACTCGACCGTCGATCATGATCAACGACGGGTGGGCAAGCACCGACAGGTCGTGTGTCGGGTCGTCGGGGTAGATGACGAGGTCCGCTGGTGCACCGTCTTCGATGAGCGGGAGCCCGAGGTACCGTCTGGCCTCCCACGACGCCGCCCCCAGCGCCTCCCGGGATGTGAGACCGGCCGCGGCGAGGAGGCGTACTTCGGTACCGATCGTGCCATGGGCCACCATCCCTGCGTCTGTCCCGGCGAGCACCCGGACACCGAGTTCGGCGGCCAGCCGCACCATTCCTGGGTGGACGTCGAGGCCGGAGAGCACCGGCTCCTCTTCGAGGTGTGGATCTGAGGCGAGCATCTCTCGGACGACGGGTGCGATGCTCATGGTCGGAACCCAGGTGACGTTGCGCTCCGCCATTGCTCTCACGAGGTCGGCCGTCATGACCGTGCCATGTTCGACGCTGTCGAAGCCGGCTTCAATCGCCTGTTCAACGGTCTCGGGCATCATGCAGTGCATCGCGATCCTTCCACCTGCGGTGTGAACCCTCGCGGCTGCTTCCTTCAGTGCTTCGAGCGGGAATACCGGCACGATTCGTCCTTCGGAGTCGAAGAAGTCGCCAACAACCTTCGCCCAATGGCTACTCCATAGGAACTCGTCGACGGCTGCATCAGGCAACTCGTCGGGTGTGACTTCACGTGCCAATCCTGGGAAGTAGCGCCCGACCCCGGCAACGAATCGTCCTGCCGTCTGGATTCTCGGGAGTCCTTGCTCCGGGCCGAGATCGCGGGCGGCGCGGGTGGGGCTCCCCGGCTCGCGAACGAGCAGCACCCCAGCGTCGAGTTGGGCACGCGCGCTTGCTGTGATCCGTTGGTATTCCGGAGCTTCGCCACCCGCCGGGCTCGCGAGAGCAAGGTGGGCGTGCGCGTCGACGAGTCCAGGAACGGCAAACCCTCCGGTATGGATCGTGACAACGTCGCCAACGGGCTGCGCTCCGATTCGGCCGTCGACCACGAACAGATCGCGGCGTGCGCCTTGAGGCAGAACGGTGGTGTCGAGATGGAACATGCGCCCAACCTAGTGCTCTGTCCGGCAACGTGACGAAAAGCGAATCAGGGGAGCCCGATGGCAAGGACGCAGGACGCAGACGCACCTGGCGGTGCTTCAGGAACAAGGACACAGCCAGCGGTGTCATCTGGCCGTCCTGAACGCGGCGAACGTTGGTGGTCGGGGAACTAGGTCGCTGCCGTGCCTACAGGCCCTGGTGCCCATTGACTGCCGAAGACGTCGCGCCTCGTTCTGCCATGACGGAGCACAGGAGGGGACCCGGCCCTACAGTTGAACGCACCTCATGGCCGACCACCCTGACCGAGCACTGATCGAAGCTGCTATCGCCGCGCAGGGGCAACTTCGCGAGACGCTTGGCGACGACATCGTCGACGCCACCATCGAGGCGCTGCGTGCTCAGCTTCAGTTTGTTTCACCGGACTCCTCGATCGAACACGAGCGACGGCTGGTGACCGTGCTCTTCATGGATGTCGTTGACTCCACTCGCATCCTCAGGGGCATCGACCCTGAAGAGACCATGACGATCATGGATGCTGCGCTCCAGACTCTCGCGGAACCCATTCACACCTGCGGTGGACGCGTGACTCGCTTTATGGGTGACGGGTTTCTCGCCGTGTTCGGAATTCGACGAACCCGTGAGAACGACGCCGAAATGGCGGTCCGTGCCGGGCTCATGGTGCTCGACCTCGCCCAGGCTGTTGCCGTCGACGTCACTCACACCCACAACATCGACGGTTTCCAGGTTCGAGTAGGCATCAATACCGGTCTGGTCGTTACCGGCGGCGTCACGGAGGCGCAAGACACGATCATGGGTTCGACGGTCAACCTGGCCTCCCGTATCGAGAGCGCGGCACCCCCGGGCGGCCTCCTCATCTCACAATCGACCTACCGCCAGTTGCGCGGACGATTCGATCTGGAACCCGCAGGAACGATCGACGCCAAGGGATTCCCTGAGCCGATCCCCGTTCATCTCGTCAAGGGCGAGCGATCGGACTCGGTCAAGACGCGGGGACTCGAGGAGCTCCACGTCGAGATGGTTGGTCGAAGCATCGAGCTGCGGACCCTCATCGAAACCTTCGAGCATGTGGTGACCACCTCGACCGGACACGTCGTCACCGTCACCGGGGACGCGGGAATAGGCAAGTCACGACTGCTCACCGAATTCGAATCCCACCTGGTCGGGCGCTCATCTGTCGACGTGTTCCGCGCCCGCGCTGCTCTGCAAAACACCGACGTTCCCCACGCCCTGTTTCGTGACCTGGTCGAACGACGCTTTGGAATCCGGCGCGACGATCCCGTGGACGTTGTGAGAGGAAAACTCGAGAACGGTCTCGGCACCCATCTCGCCGACGGTCCCACCAAGGCCGCCAAGATCGCAATCATCGGGCAGTTCCTTGGGTACATCATGTCCGGCGAGGCAAGACTCACTCCGCAGCAGCTCCGCGACCGAGCCGTAGCGCATCTGGTCGAGTTCTTCCGGGCCGCAGCGCAGCATCCCCTCCTCCTGCTGTTCGACGACATGCAGTGGGCAGACGACAGTTCGCTCGACGTTCTCCGGACCATCGCCGAGGAACTGACGGATTGCCCGGTGCTCATCATTGCCCTCACTCGACCGGAGGGACGGCACCCCATTCTCGAACGCTTCTCCGGGTCTGATCCTCTCTCCTTGGGTCCGCTTTCCACCCGGGAATCCGAGTCACTCGTTGACCAGATTCTGTCGCGGATCGAGGATTGTCCACCAGAGCTGCGAACCCGTCTCCTCGAGTACTCCGGTGGAAACCCCTACTACCTCGAGGAACTCGTGATGATGTGCATCGACGATGGCGTCATCGTCGCCGATGGCCCGGTGTGGTACGCGCGTCGCGACCGACTCGCCACTCTCAAAGTGCCCACCACCCTGGCCGGCGTTGTCCGCGCTCGCCTCGATGGACTGCCACCACTGGAGCATGAAGTACTTCAGCAGGCGTCGGTCGTGGGACGGATCTTCTGGAATGAGGCCGTCGCCCGGATCGCTGGAGAGCCCAAGGCAACGATGGTCGACACGCACTTGCGCTCACTGGTGGCACGGCAGATGATCGGTCTCCGATCCCCGTCGACGTTCTCCCACGCGAGCGAGTACGCCTTCTCCCACAGCCTTGTGCGAGATGCCACTTACGAGGAAGTCCTCCTCAGCGCGCGACGCGAGTACCACGCCATTGTCGCCGACTGGCTGATTGCCGTCAGCGGCGACCGGGAAGGCGAGTTCGTAGGGCCCATCGCCGGGCACCTCGAAAAGGCCGGTCGATCCGCCGAAGCACTCGACTATCTCACGCGTGCAGCTGAAGCGGCGTTCGAAAGCTACGCAGTCACAACCGCCGCCGACTTCTACGATCGAGCACTCGCCCTCGTCCCCGACAACGACTGGGAACGCCAGTACCAAGTGCTGCTCGGTCGTGAGAAGACCTCGGCACTCCAGGGCGACCGGGATGCACAGCGTCGAGAGCTCGACCAGCTCGAGCGAATAGTGAACGAGATCGGCGAACCAACCAAGCAGGCGCTCGTCGCCATCGAGCGCAGCTATCTCGACTTCTACACCGGCGACTACAAGGATGCGTTGACGTCCGCGCTCCGTGCGGCGGAACATGCGACGTCGGCGGACGATTCTGCGCTCAGGAGCCAAGCCCAGACAGCGCTGGCCTGGGCGACCTACTACCTCGGGGACTGGGTGGCGGCCCGTAGTCACGGACAGGAGGCCCTCGCGCTGGCGCGACAGGAGGAGCAAAGCCAGGCCACAGCCGAGAATCTGCTCGGCATGATCGCCCTCGCAACAGGTGAGCTGTCCGAGGCTCGTGGTCGCCTCGAGCACGCACTTGACATCACCGATGAGTCTGCCGACAGCGACGCGAAGGCGGCCTACCTGAACAACCTTGCTGTGGTTCTCACGATGATCGGGGACTATCAACGTGCGTACGACCACTTCTCCGCGGTTCTGGAAGGCGCCATCGAGAACGGCGATCGCCAGAGCGAGTCGTCTGCCACCGTCAATCTGGCCTGGGTGGCCTCTGCCACGGGCGCCTGGGAAACGGCACTGCAGCACGCAGAGCGAGGACTCTCGATGAAGCGTCAACAGGAGCATCGAGAAGGTGAGGCTGAGGCGCTTCTCTGGCTCGGTCACACGCTCCTCGGTCTCGGTCGACTAGACGAAGCCTGCGAGGCGTACGAGGAGTCGCTGACGATTCGCAACGAACTGGATCAGACGGCCCTCGGCCTTGCAGCAAGGTCAGGACTGATCCGAGCTGCACTCGCCCGTGGCAACCCTGACACGGCGATGTCGGTTGCCGATGACATGTTGGCCTACCTGGACAGTGGCGAGAGCCTCGAGAGCACCTGGGAACCTCTCCGCATCCACCTCGCCGTCTACAGGGCTCTCGACGCGATCCACGACGACCGCAGTGTCGATGTCCTGAGGAGGGCCTATGAGCTTCTCACGGCCGGTGCCGAGAAGATCTCCGACTCCGACGACCGGAAGTCCTATCTCGCGATCCCGTGGCACAAGGAGATCGGAGAACTCGCGGGCGGGCTCCCTGGTTGATCAAGCACTCGCAGATCCTCAAGCGATCCCGAGGAGCGTTCTCGCTTCGATGAGTTCGGGCTGGTCGAATCCCTCGGAGAAGGTCCCGTAAAGCGAGGCCAGCTCCGCTTCGTACTCGTCGTCTGTCGAGCATCTCGCGAGCCGGGTCAGAGCGCCCAGTTCGGTGAGTCGCGCCCCGATGAGCCGCGCCCCTTGTAGGGCCCGACCGTATGCGGCTTCTGCCTGCTCGGCATTCCCGAGAGCGATGAGGATGTCACCACGAAGAGTATGGAATTCGGGATACAGGTTCTCTGATTGCACGAACTCAATGGCGTTGTCGACAAGTTCCAACGCATCGACGTGCCTTCCTGCGAGATGGAATCCCTGAGCCCGAACTGCTTGAAGTAGCGGCCAGAACACGGGAGGAGTGGTCAGTCCCTGGTAGAGATCGGTGCCGGCTTCGGCCATGGCCAAGCCCTCCTCGACCGCGCCGAGCCCGCAGTCGGCCACGCCATGCAGCACCGAAGCGAGCGCCTTCCATACCGGGTAGTCGTTGTCGCTCGCGACCGCGGCGAGTTGCACCGCCAGATCACGACTCTCCTGGAATCGGTTGTGCCCAAGTTGCAGATAGGCGAAGTGGTAGAGCGCGTATGCAATGCTGAACGGGTGCTTCAGCTCGCGTGCGAGAGAGAGCCCGTCGGCAGCCCGCTCGATAGCCAGGTCCGGGCGGCCCACCTGTATCCACAGGAGGGCCGCTGCAAGGCGCGCCACCACCCCGGGACTCGTACCAAGTCGGAGCCTCCCTGCTCCGTGGACTTTGGGATCGAACAGTTCGATTGCTTCTTCGAGGTGACCGATCGCCTCTTGGAGCCCGTTGTTGAATGTGGTCGCACCGACGACCACGTGTCCTTCGATCATCGCCGTCGTGTCTGCCTCTCGTTTCCCTAGTTCGAGGAGGGCGTGCCCCATGGCTGCGGCCGATTCCATGTCCGCCACGTTCAGGTAGTAGGTCGCGAGGGATCGGAGGATCGGTCTGCGCCACGTCGATGTGTCCTCGGCCGACGAGAGGTCGAGAGCACGCTTGAACTGCTCCTCCACCTCCTGCGTGAAACCCCCGGCCGCCATGAGCGAGCGGGCAAGACTGACTCGCAGAGACATCTCCTCGGCATCCCGTTGCGGGGACGGTTCGGATTGCAGAAGCACCGACAGGAGATCCGAAGCGAGCTCGACTGCGGCGTAGTACCAGCCGCGCGAGTCGGTGAGCGCCCACAGCCCGTCCAGCATCCGATTGAGCCGAGCGAGATCTCCCTCCTTCACCCACACGGTCCAAGCCGACCGGAGATTGTCGATCTCGGCGAGCAACCCCTCCAGAGCCTCGCTCCGGCCCGCCCCGCTGAGGTTGTCGCCCGCTCGAGCCGTGTAGTCGGCGAAGTACTTGGCGTGGCCCAGACGGACTTCGGCCTCGCGCTCAGGGCTTTCCGCAAGCTTGCCTCCGGCGTACTCGCTGATGGATCTGAGCATCGAAAACCTTCGTTTGCCGTCCACGTCGGTGGAACGCACGAGGCTCTTGGTCACGAGCGAGGCGAGGATGTCGATTGGGTCGAACGTGGCACCTGCCTGCTCTGCGACGCTCTCTACTGCCTCCAGCCGTGCGCCGGAGAACACCGACATCAACTCGAACAGCTGGCATTCGTCTGGCTCGAGAAGCTCGTAGCTCCACTCGATGGTGCTCCGTAGTGTTCGCTGTCGATCGGGAAGGTCACGTGCTCCACGGCCCAGGATGTCGACTCTCGTGCGAAGCCGGTCCCGCAGATCGGTGGGACTGAACACTGCCAGTCGCGCTGCTGCCAGCTCGATCGCAAGTGGAAGGCCGTCGAGACCCGCGACGATGTCCGCGATGGCTTGCGCGTTGCCGGACGTCAGCGTGAAGTCAGGCTGCACCGATCTCGCCCGATCGATGAAGAGCTCGACAGCCGCCGACCGGCCGATCTCCGAGGATGTCGCTCCCTGCTCCGGCAAGGACAAGGTCGGAACAGCGAATACCCGTTCGCCCCGGACTCGAAGTGCCTCCCGGCTTGTCACCAACACCTCGAGATCCGGACAGAACTGAAGAAGGTCGATGATCCCGACACCTGCACTCATGACTTGTTCGAGGTTGTCGAGAACGACCAATCGAACGCCGTCCCGCAACTTGGACTTCAGAACCTGCAGGGGACTGCCTTCACGAGCGCCGGCCAGACCGAGCTCCCGAATGACCGTCTCGAACGCGCCGTCTGGTTCGCGTTCGGCCGACAGATCCACGAAGTACACCCCGTCCGGGTACATCTCGATGAGGTCGGCGGCAAGCTGGAGTGCGAGCCGGGTCTTGCCGGTTCCTCCAGGGCCGGTAAGGGTGAGGAGCCTCACACCGGGTGTCGTCAGCAGTGAACGTGCGATCCCGAGGTCCGTCTCCCTACCCAAGAGTTCGGAGACCTGGATGGGAAGGTTGTTGGGAGTTGCGTCGAGCGTGTCGAGTGGTGGGAAGTCGGATGGCAGATCTGGGACCACCAGCTGGTAGAGCGACTCCGGCTGCTGCAGGTCCTTCAGCCGGTGAGGACCGAGACTGCGAAGCTCTGCGACATCCCGGGCAAGCTGTGCTGCGCGAGCTGAGAACAACACCTGGCCACCGTGTCCGGCCGCCATGATTCGAGCAGCTCGATTCACCGCCGTCCCGTAGTAGTCGCCGTCTCTCGGTTCGGCGTCTCCCACATGAACCCCCATACGAACCCGGAGGGGCTCCTGGACACGCCAGTCTGTACTCGCCAACGCTGTCTGAGTAGCCAGGCAGGCTGCGACGCAGTCCGACACCTGGTCGAATGTGGCCATGAGTCCGTCGCCTGTGGTTTTCACCACACTGCCACCGTTGGCGACTACGCCGTCCCGCAGAATCTTGTCGTGGAGAGTGAGCGCCTGGCCCATCGTCTCTGGGTAGCTCTCCCACAGGCGCGTGCTCGCCTCCAGATCCGTGAACAGGAAGACGAACATGGCGGTCATGGTAGGTGTCGAGAGACGGATGTGACGGCCGGCGACTAGTCGATTCCCGGCTATTCGGGCGATCTCGGAACAAACCAGGTAACTGCCCGGTTACAGCTCGGTAGACAGACCAAGCCGGTAGTGTCGGTTTCCACCTCGGGAGGATTCACGTGACCACTGCACGCCGATTCGTGTTCCTTGCGGATGCCCAACTCGGCGCGTACGCAACCTTCAGTGGGCTGAGCACGGAAGAGGCGGACGCCTTTCTCGAGCGGGGAATGCGGGTTTCCAGCGTTCCCAAGGTCGAGGGGTATGAGTGGGATGCGCTCAGGTATCGAGCGGCCGTAGACGCCCTCAACGAGCTGCGGCCGGACTTCGTCGTTGTCGGTGGAGACATGATTGACGACGCCTCATCTCGTGAGCAACTCGACGAGCTCTTCTCGATAACCGGCCAGATCGATCCATCGATTCAGGTGCGCTGGGTGCCCGGCAACCATGACATTGCCCCGGATGGAGTCGCACCGACCTACGACAGCATCGAAAGGTATCGCGAGGCCTTCGGGCCCGACTACTACGCATTCTCGGCGAACGGAACCCGTTTCATCGTCATGAACACTGTCGTCCTCGTCGAGCCGCGCAATGTGCCTGAGCACTTCGCCGAACAGATGGCGTTCATCGAGAGGGAGCTGAAAGCGTCAGTTGACGCCGACCACATCGTTCTCTTTGGGCATCACCCGCTCTTCGTCGAAAGCGCCAACGAACCAGACACCTATTGGAACATTCCCCAGAAGACGCGAGCGGAACTCCTCCGACTGATCCACGAGTGCGGGGTGGATATCGCGTTTGCCGGCCACCTCCACCGGAATGCGGAGGCCAGCGACGGAGACTTTCGTATGGTGGCGTCCAGCGCTGTCGGATACCCGCTGGGTGACGATCCTTCGGGTCTCCGCATCGTCGACGTGGGGCCCGAGGGCATCACCCACGAGTATCGATCGATCAACACGCCCGGTCACGAGAAAGGTTGAGGTATGAAGCCGACGATCCTGACGGTCGATGACGACGGGCTCGTCCTCGAGGCGATCAGGCGGGACTTGCGGGCTGCCTACGCCGAGGACTACCAGATCATTGCAGCGGGGTCGGGCCCCGAGGCCCTGGAAGCCCTCACGAGCATCGAAGGACGAGGGGGCACCGTCGCATTGTTCCTCGTTGATCAGCGTATGCCTGAGATGACCGGCACCGAGTTCATCCGGAATGCGCGCGAACTCTTCCCCGACGCCAAACGGGTTCTACTCACCGCGTATGCCGACACCGCCGCCGCAATCGAAGCGATCAACGTTGTCGATTTGGACCACTACCTCATGAAGCCGTGGGACCCGCCCGATCAGAACCTCTATCCGGTGCTGGACGATCTCTTGGGCGACTGGAGGGCAAACGTGCCGGCTCCTTTCGACGGAGTCCGCGTTGCCGGGACCACCTGGTCGCCGCACACTCACACGATCAAAGACTTCCTTGCGCTCAACCACGTGCCATACCGATTCATGGACATCGAACGCGAAGCGAAGGCGGCAGAGATGGTCGGCGCTTCGGGAGGAACCATCCCCGTTGTGTATTTCCCCGACGGGACGGTGCTCGTCGACCCCGACCGGCGCATGCTCGCCGAACACGTGGGATTGAAAACGGAGGCGACCAGCCGCTTCTACGACCTGATCATCATCGGCGGCGGGCCGGCGGGACTTGCGGCGGCTGTCTATGGAGCCTCGGAAGGGCTCCGCACCGTGATGATTGAGCAGCAGGCTCCCGGAGGGCAAGCCGGCACGAGCTCGAGGATCGAGAACTACCTAGGTTTCCCGTCAGGTATCAGCGGAGGGGATCTCGCTCGGCGTGCAGTGACGCAGGCAACCCGCCTTGGTGCCGAGATTCTCACCGACACTGCGACGAGCCTCCAGACTGACGACACTGTCAAGACCGTGACGCTCGAGAACGGTGACGGGCTGCGAAGCCATGCGGTTCTGATCGCAACCGGCATGACCGTGCGGCGTCTCGACGTGCCGGGATACGAGCGATTCGAAGGAGCCGGCGTCTACTACGGCGCATCGGTGTCGGAAGCTACGACCTACACCGGCGGGCATGTCTTCGTGGTGGGCGGAGGCAACTCGGCCGGCCAAGCCGCCATGATGTTCTCGAAGTATGCAGCCGACGTCACCTTGATCGTGAGGGGTGATTTCCTGGGAGCGAAGATGTCCCAGTACCTCGTCGATCAGATCGACGCGAGGGAGAACATCGAGGTCCTGCTCAGCACTCAGGTCGTCGAAGTACTCGGCGAGCAGAGGGTCGAGCGGTTGCGCCTGCAGACGGGTGAAGAGGTTCACGAACAGGCGGCCTCGGGGATCTTCATCTTCGTCGGAGCCGTGCCCCATTCCGCATTCTTGGAGGGGGTCGTCAAACGCAATGACCGTGGCTTCATCTACACCGGTCCCGACATCTTCCTCGACGGCGGCAAACCCCCGACCTGGACGGTGGACAGGGATCCGTTCCTCCTCGAAACAAGCGTGCCCGGCGTGTTCGCAGCCGGGGACGTCCGCCACGGCGTGGTGCGGAGAGTCGCGTCTGCCGTCGGTCAAGGGTCGATCGCCGTCTCAATGGTGCACAAGTACCTTGACACCGTCTGAGCGAGCCGAGGGCCTGAGAGCCGTTCCGCTGTTCGCGGAACTCCAGCAGGAGGATCTGGAGCGTCTCGCGTCGGGCATCGATCGGATACAGCTGCCGGCGGGAGCGCTCCTGTTCGAAGAAGGAGATCAGGGCGACCATGCGTACGTGATCGATGAAGGCGACATCGAGATCCTCAAGATCACAGACGATCGCGAGGTCCTGATCGCCAGACGCGGTCCGGGCGAAGTCATCGGCGAGATGGCACTCATCGAGGTGGCGCCACGTATGGCAACCGCGCGAGCATCCACCGATTCGTCGCTCCTCTCCATCCCCAAAGAGCATCTGGACGAGCTCCTCGCCACCAGCGCGGCCGCGGCGCGGGCGCTCTTCACCGGTCTGCTTGCGAGGTGGCGCGAAACCCAGGGACGCCTCAGGCAATCGGAACGCATGGCACAGTTGGGGACCCTGACTGCCGGCTTGGCCCACGAGCTGAACAACCCCGCGGCCGCCGTCCAGCGATCCGCCGGCCGCCTCAAAGAGGCGCTCACCAAGCTCCCGATCGCTCTATCGGCGGCCGCCGCGCTTGCATCCGCCTACCCGGATCTCAGAGAGCGCCTCCAGATGCCAACTGAACCTCCCCGTCGACTGGGACCGCTCGAACGAGCGGATTTGGAATCGGAGATAGAAGGCATCCTCCAGACGCTCGGCGTACCGCGGTCGTGGGAACTGGCCGAAGGCGCGGCATCTTCGGGCATGACGGCCGACACCGTTCAGTCGCTTGTCTCCGAGTACGGGGACAAGGCTTCTGTGGTGTTGGAGGCACTCGTAGCGATGTACCAGGTCTTCGGGCTCGTCGGGGAGATCGAGGAGGGCACGTCCCGGATGTCGACGATCATCGGTGCACTCAAGTCCTACTCGTACCTCGATCAGGCCCCTCTCCAGAACGTGGACGTCCGCAAAGGGATCGAAGACACGATTGTCATTCTCGAACACAAACTCAAGGACATCACCGTCGAGCTCGATCTGGACGACATGCCGGTGATCTCGGCCTATGGAAGTGAACTCAACCAGGTGTGGACCAACCTCCTCGACAACGCGGCCGACGCCGTCGCGGGCACGCCCGACGCCAGGATCTCCATCCGCGGGCGGGTGTCCGACAACTCCGTGGTTATTGAGATCGAGGACAACGGAGAAGGAGTTCCCGAGGAGGCGCTGCCCAGGATCTTCGACGCGTTCTACACCACGAAGCCTCCTGGATCGGGAACGGGGCTGGGACTGGACATCAGCTACTCGATCGTCGTTCACCGTCATCGCGGCGAGTTGACCGTCCAGTCGCGACCCGGCCGAACCGTCTTCACCGTCTCCCTGCCGACAAGCCCACCGAGCTAGGGACCTGTCCGGCAGCACCAGTGACGCGCTAGGGCGCGTTTCCTCCGATCGCAAGGACGCGGGCACACCTGGCGGTGCTTCAGGGACGAGGACGCAGCAAGCAGTGTCGTCCGGCCTTGCGACACCGCCTCCAGCCGGGCGCCAACAGCCCATCGATCTCGCTCTGGTGAATGCACGTCCTACGACCCGATCGCTGTCTGGACCCAGGGAAACTCACATGACCCTCCATCTTGCTCGGGTCGGATTCGCACATCGCCAGAGGCTTCTTGGAAGCGCCCATGTCACCTATGTGCAACCTCGCGGGACTAGCTTCGTGACAGGAGAGGGAGGAACCATGACGGCACCGTCAACCCCGTACGCAGCTCGTCTCGACATCGACTATCCGGAGAAACTCGACCGCTTCACGAGCTTCTTCAGGCTGATCTGGATCATCCCGATCCTCATCATTCTGAGTCTCCTTACCGCCACTGGCAACGAGACGGTCGTCAGAGCGGGCGAGGAGATACGACGGACCGGGCTGGGTATCACCGGCGGGCTCTTCATTGCGACCATGCTGATGATCGTGTTCCGGCAACGTTATCCGCGGTGGTGGTTCGACTTCGCACGAGAATTGCTTCGATTCTCGACGCGCGTGGCCGCCTACCTCTTCCTGCTCACCGACCAGTACCCATCGACGGTTGACGAGCAGGCGGTGCACTTGGAGTTCGACTATCCAGATGCGGAACAGGACCTGAACCGGTGGCTGCCGCTGGTCAAGTGGCTGCTGGCCATCCCCCACTACATCGTGCTCGCCGTTCTCGTCGCGATTGCGATCGTCGTGTGGGTCATCGCCTGGTTCGCGATCCTGTTCACGGGACGGTATCCGAGATCGCTCTTCGACTACGTGGTTGGAGTCGGTCGCTGGGGCATGCGTGTCGCCGCCTATGCGAGCCTGCTGGTCACCGACACTTACCCACCGTTCAGCTTGAAGTAGCCGGCCGGCCGACGGCAACTCAGAGTGGCAGCAGCGTGCCGATTCCTCGCTGGCGCGCGCTCCGAACCGCCTCAGGCGCGACGGCCATGTCATCGAGGGCGAGCCCCAAGGCACCGGCTACTCCTGGGCCGAGATCCCGTCGTTCAGGATGGTCTGATCTTCACATGTGACGGTGTGGAGCAGGTCGATGGCTGCGTCGTCGGCCGGTTTCGCAAACGTGCCGGTGGTGACGGTTCCGTTGCGGGCTTCGGTGCCGGTCACGTTCACCACCGTTGAGGACCACTCCACCGTGGTGTCCGTCTGATCGGTCACGTTGAGCCCGACGAGCCGGCGAACCCCGTCGACGATTGCGCACCCGACACCGGTGCCATAGTCGGTGAAGCCGAGGGAGAATTCATACGGGTCGCCCTGGACGTTCGTGACGTCGCTGATCGAGCAGTTCTCGAACGCCCACAGCTGCACCATTCTTCCGTCGTCGGCAAGGAAGAGGGGCGGTGTCGAGTCGTTGACATCGACGACCATGACCGCCCGCATGACGGGGCTGGCGGAGTCCCAAATGCGCCGGGTGCCCCCACCTGCAGCGGTCGTGACGCCGACCATTGTGACACCGGAGTCGTCGGTGAGGATCCACACGGTGTCGGGCCGACCATCGCCGTCGAGGTCGATCACCTGCTTGGTCGCGGCACCCACCGGAATATCCGCAGAACCGGCAGTGCACCCTGGCGCCATCGCTGTCGTCGAGTTCGTGGTCGAGGCAGGCGAAGTCGTGGACGGTGTCGTAGCCGTCGCACCTATCGAGGCGCTGCTGCACGACGCAGCAACGAGCGCTACAAGGGCGAGCGCGATCAGGGCGAACCGAGGAGAGAGAGTTGACGGTCGCATGATTGAACCTCCGGCTCTGGCGGGCCGGTCACGGTCCGTCGAGACAACGCTAGAAATGGGGGCGGGCTACCGGGAATGACCGGACACGAGTCGGCATCGTCGTGATCGTGGCACTCCAGGGTTCGGGCGGTTTACCCGCGCCCCCCTCGTCTGCCAGAGGGTGTCGGATCACCACATCAGCATCGCAAAAACTCGGGAAATAACCCGGCACCGCCCCTACCCTCAAGCGAGGGAGGGTGGTGTGATGGATGAGAGGCGGCAAGGCCGGGCGTTGCGCGAATTGGTCGGTCGCTACCGGTACGAAGCCGGCGCAATCGTCGCCGTGGGGCTTGTTGCGCTCATCGTTGTTCTCGTTACGGGCGGATCCGAGCCCACCGGAACGGCCCAGGGAACCAGTACGACTGCCTCTGCTCTCACCACCGCGGCCGCCTCCACGACGTCCAGCGGTCTCGCCGGCGTCTCCCCGATCGACTGCATTCCCCTCATTACTCCAACCGAGGTCGGGGAGGCGCTAGCGATCCGGGATCGACCGTCGAACGAGCAGAACTCGATGAAGATATCGCTCAACGAGGTCTGCACCGAAACACTGCAAGCGGACCCGGCGTATTTCGTCCAGATCCGACCTGGAAGCCCGAGTGATTTCGAGCCAGGCGCGACCCTGATCGGGGTCAGCGGCCACGCGGTGCCGGGAGTGGGCCAACAGGCAGTGTGGTTCGGCGGCAGTGACGCAGAAGGGGGCGGCAGCACAGGCGTTCTCAGCGTGCGCCAGGACACCCCCATCGGCGTGATCCACTTTCAGATCGCGCTTGGCCGGCCCGATGTGGACACCGCGGACCAACTCGAGATCGCCAAGACACTCGCCTTGGCCGCCCTGCCCCGTTTCCCTGGAATGCCGACGGTCACGCCCCCCGCCGTGGATCTGTGCGACCTGGTGACCGACGATGAAGCTGAAGCAATCCTCGCCCCCTACCGCGATGCCCACCCGGCGGCCCTCCCCGAACTCATGGCGGGCGGAAACTTCGCCGGCACGGTCGACCTGTCCCAGTCGGGTGACGCGACCTGCACCAAGCTCATCCTGACCGAGATCTACGTCAAGATCACCCAGGCGTCCGACACGGACTTCGAACCTGAAGCTCAGATAGAAGGTGTGGCCGGCGAACCCGTGTCCGGTATCGGAGATGCGGCAGTCTGGTTCGAAGGAGTTCCCTACACAGGGGGGTTCAGCGCACCCCACGACGAGGAGATCCTCAGTGTCAGGCGGGACGACGCGCGGTTTCGCATCGTCCTTGCGCTTCCCGACATGCCGGTGGCCGATCAGCTCGGCCTCGCCGAGCGCCTCGCGACGACAGCCCTGAGTCGCATTCCCGGCGTCCAGCCACCCGAATCGCTCCTCACCAAACCACCCCAGACGGAACCCAGCGTCGGGTATCTCGACAACATCAACACGAAGGTCGCATCGGGCGAGTGGACGCTGGAGGAAGGAATCGTGTACACGCTCAGGTTGTTCGCCGGCGAAGCGGATCCCTCTCGAGACCCGTCAGAAGGTGAGATTGCCGACGACCAGGCGTCGCAAGTGATCGACCTTGCGCAGAGATATCTCGACACGGGAACCGACGAAGCCACGAAGACGGAGATCGCCCGTTTGCTCGGCTACCTCGTCCCCACCCGGGAACAGCTCGACTCGGAAACCGCCCCCACCGAGGCCTTCATTTCGCCCGACTCACTCCTCGTCTCCCGTGTACCGATCTTCCTGCAAGTGAACAACCCCGCCTACTGTGGGCTCGCGTTCGGCATAACCGATTGCCTCATCAAGCAGACCAGCCCCGATCTGGAGGCCAACTGGCCGGGCAAGTACGCGCTGTACCGCCCCAAGGGTGACCTAAAAAGTGGCTGGGAGTTAGGTGACATCGACTGGGCACTCGAGAGCATGACGGCCGCTGCCACCACATTCGAAGGACTCGGGAAGATGCCCAAAGTCGCGGTGCTGCTTTCCCAGGCACCTTGGAGCCTCGTGGCCATGAAGAACGGTACGTGCACCGTCACCATCGGGAGCGACTTTCGGTTGGAGCCGGAAGGGGCGGGTTTCTTCAAGCAGCATTTGGCGATGCGGATGGCAGTCTGCCTCGAGCAGGGGACCTTCGGCGCCAGCGCAGACCAGGCTTGGTGGAGCGTCGGATTGGCCGTGTACCTGAGCGATGTCGTCTACAAGGATGTGGGACTCGAGTCGACACCGTTTCCCCCCCTCGGCTGGGACGTTTCGAACCCTGTCGTCCTGGCGAACTACGAACTGTCCAATACGGTTCTCGATCGGGGAACCACGAACTGGTCGCTCTTCGAATACATCCACGCCCAGCTGGGTGGCAAGGGGGTGGTGGGCCTGGTGCCAGGGCTCCCAGTGAGCCTGAAACCCTATCTGCATGGCTACTACCGGGATCTGACCGATGGCATCATCCACGACGTCGGAGTGGGAACAACGACCTACGGAACCGTCGCCTGGAGGTTGGACATAACCGGAGAAACGTCGTTCGATGCAACTCCCCCGCCCTACGGTCTTCGCCGCATCCACGCCGTTGTCACGTCCGGCAAGGTCGCCTGCATGAACGTCTTCGTGGGCGGCGACGTGCAGGCTTCGTGGAGACAGGGGGTGCCCGGAGCGAAGGGGTCGTGGACGAACACGATGCCAGACACGATCTCGGGCGATTCGGTGTACCTGTTCACGACCACCGGGACAGAAGGCATCGTCGGTTTCGCCGTCGAGAAGGTGGTCGACAACGCGGACGACTGCGACAAAGAGGAGCCGACTACCACGACCACCCCAAGCGATGAGTACCAAAAGCCCGACATCTGCCTCAACTGTGGCGATTCCGGCTACTACTTCACCAAGGATGACGGATGGAATCTCGACGAGGACTTGGGAGATTGACGGAAGGCTACAGTCGGCATCGCTGAACACGCCTTCGCTGACGAATCGACTCGCGAAATCTTCGCCCCCGTTGAGTCTGTGGCGACGAGGGGTTGGGTCTGTCGTGCAGCTTCCGGATCGGGGGCAACCCCGGGCCGGACCGGAAGCGACCAAGAGGACACTCCGGGTACTCACTAGGAGACCAGCCCTTTGGGGTTCGGAGTCCCAGCGAGTCGGAAGCTCCGAGAGGGTCAAGGTTTCGATCGAGACTTTCTCGGGGTTCTTCGCGTTCTGACGCCACCACATTCGGCTGGCACCGGCCCCCGCTCTTCCTCACGCTTCTCCGTTCCACCCTCGCCGCGCCGGACGATCTCACGGTGTCGCCTGGAAACCCGCCTCCTCGAGCAGCGACTGAATCTCCGATACTCTCGGTACTCGGCCGGCGACAACGACCTTCTCGTCGACGACCAGCGCCGGAGTCGACATGACACCGTAGGAGGCGATCTCTCCGTAGTCCGTGACTTTCACGATCTCAGCTTGGAGACCGAGCAAGGTCACCGCTTCGGCCGTTCGCTTCTCGAGGGCTTGGCAGTTGGCGCACCCGGCGCCTAGCACTTCGATCTTCACGGGATCTCCTTTCATAGGATCAGGTTGAACAGGAAACCGACGGCGAGGATGCCCGTGCCGACGACTCCGACGAACACGGCGAGGAGGCGGGGCTTGAGCACGCGACGCAACAGGACGAGTTCGGGGACGGACAGGGCGACGACCGACATCATGAAGGCCAGGACCGTGCCGATTGCGAGCCCTTTGGCGTGGAGTGCTTCGACCAACGGGAGAATCCCCGCGGCGTTCGAGTACAGGGGAATTCCGAGACCGACGGCGACGGGCACGGCCAGGGCGTTGTTCGGCCCGGCGTACCTGACGAAGAACCCTTCAGGGACCCAGCCGTGGATGGCGGCTCCGATTCCAATCCCGGCAAGGAGATACGGCCAGATCTTTCGGATGATGGTCCGGACTTCCTCTCGTGCGATAGCGAACCGGTCGGTCCAGCCGAGACCCTGTGACGGGTCGACCGGTTGACCTCGCAGGGTGGTCTCGAACACGAACGACTCGATCCACCGTTCGAGGCGGAGCCGTCCGATCACCCATCCGGCCACGACGGCCACGACGAGTCCGGCAGCCACATAGAGCGCCGCGACCTGCCATCCAAAGAGCCCGTACAGAAGCACGATGGCGACTTCGTTGACCATCGGGCTGGCAATCAGAAAGCTCATGGTGATCCCCAGCGGCACGCCGGCGGCGACAAACCCGATGAAGCCGGGCACTGCGCTGCACGAACAGAACGGCGTGACCACTCCCAGCCCTGCGGCCGCCATGTTGCCGACTCCTTCGCGCCTGCCGCCCAGCAGCGCCCGGGTGCGTTCGACGCTCATGAAGCTGCGCAGGACGGTCACCGCAAAGATGATCCCGGCCAGCAGCAGCAGGATCTTCACCGTGTCAAAGAAGAAGAACTCCAGGGCCGAACCCAGCCGATTGTCCGAAGCAAACCCGGACATGTCATAGATGGCCCACTGCCACAGCGGCCCGTTTGCCTGGTAGGCACCAGCCCACACCACAAGGGCTGCCAAGAGCCCGCCCCAGACGCGCCACGAAGAGCGCACCACGGGGATCGCCTGCACGTCGGTGTTCACGACTGCCTTCATTCGAGTCCGGCAGGAAGCGATCCCTGCACCAGGCGCACCGTCTCGTCGGAGAGGCGATAGTCGACCCATCGTCCCCGCCGGGACGCCTCCACCAGGCCGGCCTCACGCAAGACGCGCAGGTGATAGGACAGGAGATTCGGTGCGATGTCGATGGACGACTGAATATCGCATACACACCTCTGGCAGGAGGCAAGCTGATCGAGGATCTGAAGCCGGATCGGGTCCCCCAACGCGGAGAAGATGGCCGTTCTCTCTTCAATCGATGTTGATTCAAGATCCGTTGAAGTCATGGACGCATCATCGCACGGCACTCGCAAGGAGCAATAGAGGCGAAAGTCCCAAGTTGCAGCCGGAAGCCCTCCCCGAGGGATCACTCCCAAGATGAGCATCGGCAGACAAGCCTCCGAAGGCCCAATCCCGAACCTCCTACGCGCTGGGTATCGGTTTCAGGATTGGATGACGACAACGCAGAACGTGTAGGCGATCCCGCTGCCCAATAGCCAGTCTGCAAACAGAGGCGTCGCGTTTCCCGATACCGCCTCGAAAGCCACACGGTACCGACCAGGGTCGATGGTCACCGTCTTCGCCACGACACCACTCCGAGTACACGCGTCCGCCGGCGGTGTGCCGACGTATTTCTGGCACGTAGGGCAGGAGTCGAGCACCTCGAGTGTCGGGGTGGGACCCCCCATCGAGAACCTGAGCATCTCGGGTGCTGCGTTGATGATGACTACTTGCGCAGTCCCAGAAAGTGCCGTCCCGATGGCGGTGGGTTGGATCGAAGGGTCGGGAGGTGTTCCCGCGCAGGAAGCCCCACCGAGCGCATCACTCAGCCGCTTGAGGAACGATGCGATCTGCCCGCGAGTCACCGTCTGATTCGGGGAGAACGTCGTTGCGCTGGTTCCTGTCGTCACACCCACGGCCTTGGCCCAGGCCACCGCCGAGGCGTAGAACGCCGAGGGGCTGACGTCACTGAAGCCGGGGTCCGGGCTTCCCGCCGGAACGCCCGCACATCGATGCAGCAGTGTGGTCATCTGCCCTCGCGTCAACGGATCCCCTGGGGTGAAGAGATTCGAGGTGGTTCCCGACGTTATGCCGTACAGAAACGCCCACTTCACAGCTTCGTTGAAGAAGTCGCCCGCTCCAACATCAGTGAAGCCGTGCCCCGGCGATCCAGTCGGCGAACCCGAATAGCGGAAGAGGAAGGTAACCGCCTGCCCCCTCGTCACCGGCAGGTCCGGACCGAAGAGGCCGGGGCCGATCCCTGTTGTGATCCCCTCGCTCACCAGCCACTCCACATCCTGGGCGTAGTACGAGTTGGGGTCCACATCGGTGAAGGGCGACGTCTGGCCATGGGCGGGTGCACCCCCGACAGCCACGAAGGCCACCATCACGCAGAATGCGAGGCCCGCTCGAACCCAACCAGAACCTCTGGATATCGACATCGTCCACTCCCCTCTCGCTATCGGTCGGCGTTCGGCCGGCCGACGAGCGCGGCGACGCCTCTAGGGTCGGGTCCGCGCTCTCGTGGTCATCGTCTCGCTTCGGTGATGTCCCGTTGGGGAGACTACGCCTCGAAGCTGACCCCCGTCGAAAGTGGACGGAGCCGCGCGATCGGGGTGGGCGGCTCCCCCCACGGGCAGACCGGGACTATCTTGACGTGACAGGAACGCGGCCGCCGAAGCCGTGCCACGAGCATGCATTCCCAACGGGACAGCCGATGGCACAGGCGCGCGTCGGAGAGAAGGGATGCAACGATAGTGCCCACAGCCAGCCCCACCGACAAGGTGCAGATCGGCGAGACGAATCTCGCTGTCAGCAGAATCTGCTTCGGGACCTCCCCTCTGGGAGGCATGCCGGACACCTACGGCTACGACGTCGGCGCCGAACGTGCGAAGGAGACGATCCGGGCGATTTTCGATGGGCCGACCAACTTCATCGACACATCACGGAACTACGGGTTCGGCCGCTCAGAGCAGCGTATCGGCGAGGTCATCGCCGAGCGAGGCGGCCTGCCCGATGGCTTCGTCGTCTCGACCAAGCTCGACCGCGACCCCGAGACCAACCGGTTCGACGCCGCTCGGGCTCGGCGTTCTGTCGAAGAGAGCCTCGGCACGCTCGGCCTCGACCACATCAACCTTCTCCATCTTCACGATCCCGAGTACGCCGCGTCCATGAGGGATGTCAGCGGCCCCGGAGGTTCCATCTCCGAGCTCTTCAAGATGAAGGAGGAGGGGTTGGCCGATGCCGTCGGGCTGGCGGCCGGCAATGTCGAAGTGATGATGCCGATCTTGCGAGACTGGGACTTCGACGCGCTGATCACCCACAATCGGTTCACCCTCGCCAACCGTAATGCGCAGGCAATGATCGACCTCGCCCAATCGAGAGGAATCGCCGTGCTGAACGCCGCGCCCTATGCAGGTGGCGTCCTGGCCAAGGGATCGGCGTCCTTCCAGCGCTACGTCTATCAGGAAGCATCCAACGAGATGCTCGACCCGATTCGCCAGATCGAAGCAGTCTGCACCCGCCACGGGGTTCCTTCCGGCGCCGCCGCCCTCCAGTTCTCCATGCGCGATCCACGCGTCACGTCCACGATCTGCGGCGTCAGCAAGCCCGAGCGGATTGCCGAGACGTTGGAGTGGGCCCGATGGCCCATTCCCGACGCAGTGTGGGACGAGCTGTTGGCGCTGCCCTTCTCTGTGGCCGACCCCGAGGCAACCCGGTAGTACAAGGCCGGCTGACACCGCGACGGCATCGCTACACCAAGTCGCCAGTTCCTCGAAGCGTCGTTGGAGCCCCGTGTCGCAGCCAATTCTCAAGCGTCGGCGGGCCCCGGATTCCGACC